>JAGRIK010000217.1 GCA_020443325.1 Halioglobus sp. | reverse complement strand
TATCTCTTTGGACTGCCGGGCTATCTCCTGGTCCTTGTGGCCAAGCTCCTGATTCTTACGACGAAGCTCCTGATTCTTACGACCAAGCTCCCGATTCTTACGACCAAGCTCCCGATCCTTACGACCAAGTTCCCGATCCTTACGACCAAGCTCCTGGTCTTTACTCTGGACCTGCTGCAACAACTGTGCAGCAACGGTACGAAGCTGATCGGGATCCAGTTGCTTGAGGTCGGCCTGGGAGGTCATGGCCCCAGTATCCCAAAGGCTGCCGACACTGGCGAGTACGAATGCCGTGAATTGCTTCCTTTGCGGGGGCCGGCGAAGTGCTGTAGCTACACAACCGTAATGGCGTGGTCGCTGAGATGCTGCCAGGGCAGTCCCACCAACAGTGCCTGGACCTGCGCTTCAGACAGGCATAGTGTGGCCTTGTCCTGCCCCGGCCTGGCCCACTTGAAGCGCCCCTCGTTGAGGCGACGGGCCAACAGCCACAGCCCCATCCCATCGTGCAGCAGGATCTTCACGCGATTACCGCGCTTGTTGGCAAACAGGTAAGCGTGGTGGGCCCTGGCTTCCCCGAAGACCTGAACCACGCGGGCCAGGGCGGTGTCCGGGCCGGCCCGCATATCCATTGGCGCGGTGGCCAACCAGATGGCATCGACCCTGAGGAACTGCGCGGCTGTCGCGGGCAGAGCCTGCCCCGCGTTACCGGATATCACAGCAGTAGTTCACGCAGCAAGGGCAGGGCACGGTCCGCGTGGCTGGCCGGCCAGGTGATTGCGATGGTGCCACTGGCGCAGGGAACCTCGATACGGATCGTATCCTCTGCTACTGTTGATGGCGTTGTGGGTGCAGGCAGGGCCAGCGGTACAAAGGTGGCAGGGCTGCTCTTTGACGGCGTGCGAGATGCCTTGATCCATAGTCGGACCATGTTAGCGTTCAGGCCATGCTCCAGCGCAACACTGGCGACGGAGACGCCGGGACCCTGGCAGGCGGCGACAACCTTTGCTTTGAACTCGGGCGAATGCCGACGACGTCGGCGCACAGGTACGCTTAATTCATCCATAATATGTGTCCACGTAAACTTTAGTGGACACTATCCGGGTTTGTGCCCGGGGGGCTCAAGATGGGTTTGCCGGGCGCTTACCCTCTTATGACTTGTGTAGCAGGAGTCAGGGCGCTGTCCTTTTGTCCAGAGACGCTACATCCCAGAGGCGCAGCACATACAACCGAAAAGCCTACTCGAACTATCCTTGCTAACATATGTTGATCCACGGCGGGTCAGAAGGCACTGGCAGATCTGAGGTCAAAACGGCGGGGTACGACTTTTCAGTACGAAACCACAGAGGCACTGCTACTGCGCCGGCATTTGGTGAAGTTGCAGCTATTGATGCTGAGGCGAGGCTGCTAAATATCGCCCATGGTCGATAGTTTACTCTCCTCACGGTTCGGCATTGGTGCGCTTAAGTCTCTGGAGTAACACTCCTGTCCATTTAGATAGAAGGCTTTTCCCATTGGGCGTTTACTGTTCGCACTGGCTAATTACTATTTTGGACTTTGCCCCCATTCCATTTCCCCAGTGCAATTGTCCAAGGATTTTTGACAGGAGATGACGGTATCCCCGCCGCCGCTAATTGTTCTCATACTCATGCCGGGCTGCCCACCTACAAAACGCCAGCGGAAATTTATCGGCCCATCGCAAGAGTTTGATACCTGAAAGTGGTAGCCAATGTCATAGCATGAGCCAAATTCGGTGCGCTCAACACAGTGCGCAGGCGTCGCAGTCACCCTTGTAGATGCAAGCGGTTTAATACTAATGCACGCATACTCGCCTTGCGAATCTGACGATTCATTCAGGGGAGAAAATCCCCCATTATTATTTTTGGGTGCAGCACCTGACGCTGTGGCGCTTCCATTGTTAGGACTGGGAGTAGTCGTATTTGTGCCCCATAGCTTCGTACAATCGTTGCCTAGCTTTGCTTCCGAAACAACCATATTGGTGCACTCTTGGCTTTTCCAGCCATATACAGATTCGCAACGCGATTGGATCACTTTGCATGTTTCTACGCTCTGGTTCGAATGCGTTGAAGATGTGGTTTTGTTTGAAGTGTTTCCCGAGGCGCTAGCGGAGCTTTGTTGCTTTCTTCTATTGCAGGCCGCCACACAGCCGTCCCTAGCCGATACCCATGCAGCGTCTAGCCGGTCATGTTCTGCAATACAAGTTTCCCAGCTATCCCAAGCGTTGCTGTGCCTATACGTTTGGCAAAGTTCCCACTGCCGTTCCACTCGGGTAAGGTATTCGTCGGATATAGAGTAACATTCGTCACCAGGAAGGCTGGTGCATCCAGCTTGCACGTACATTGAGAAAAGAGCCTGAGTCATGAAAGCAATGAGGTATCTTTGCATTATCGTGTCCTACGTATTATGGATTTTCCGGAAAGTATAGGATCAATTCTACAATTTGCTAATAATAGCTGGCGATCACTTTTCTGCGTGGCGGAGGGATCGTTACTGCCAGAGTATTGTCAAGTTTGCTGGCGCTTTGATGGGCGAAAACAACCTGCTGGTTACTACGGACACAGTTCCCGCCCCACCCATCGTCAAGGGATTTCCTGGCAGTTTCCCTGCTACGGCTGGCGGACTTCGCGTAATGTTGCTATTTTCGGTTGAGCTCGGGGGAACGGGTTTGTTGTTGATTGTCATAGCGGAAACCCCTATTTTGACAGGATACACGTCAATTGAATGGACAACCCTCCCCAGCCCAGTGAGGATATTGTTACAGCGGACCGCCGCAAACTAGCTGGGCTAATAAGGGGGATCACAGAAATATTTGGCGGTACTTTTGGCGGTATATTGTAGGTTGTAATAATATATAAACGATATATATCAATAGCTTGCATGACCTATTCGGGCGATGCTACTCACCAATGGTCCATACCGGAGACATGGTTTACAGATCATACCGGGCACATCGTTTACACCTCCGGCGCAAACGGATTGGATCCGGATTACAGCGGTTTGGACATCTCCACCCAGTCAATCGTCCCGTCGTCAGGCAGGTGTTCATACTCGAGCAACCCCAGCTCTTCAAATTTGGGCCGGATTGCATCGGTGAGCAGGCCGATGCGCTTCAGGTTGGGTACCACCCTGGAAAACACGAGGTTGCGAAACTCCTGTCGCGCCTTGCCGCCCAGGGAAATTTCTCTGGTCTCTGAGGTGTCCCAGCCAAAGCGGGCATGTACGTCGACGGGGATCATGCGCTCGCGCATCACGATACAGGCCTCCAGCGCAAACTGCGCCCGATCTTCCTTTTCTTCCTGGGTGAGCGTTTTCACGTGTTCTTCGAGGTAATTGACGCCAAAGGTCACATGGCGCGCTTCATCGCGTGTCACCAGGTGCAGTAACTGTGCGAATACCGGGTCTTTGGTGGTCATCTTGGCCACATTGAAGGCAGCCAGTGCGAGGCCCTCGATGATGATCTGCATGCCGATAAATTTGAGGTCCCAACGAGGGTCGGTCAGTATCTTGTCCAGCAGCGCCTTGAGGCTGTCGTTGACCGGGTACATCAGCCCTACCTTGGTCTGGATGAATTTGTTGAAGACCTCGACATGCCGCGCTTCATCGAAGGTTTGTGAGGCGGCGTACAGCTTCGCGTTATAGGTCGGAGCGCATGAGGCGAGTTGGGAGGCGACCAGCAGTGCACCCTGTTCGCCATGCAGGAACTGGCATACGAACCAGCTGTTCAGGTGGCGGTGTATTTCCAGTGCGGTGTCGTCGTCCATCGCTTTGTATGGGCCGTAATCGGCAAAGGGAAAGCCCTCCCGAAACTGTGCCAGGGCAGCCGCCTTTTCCTCTGCGGTGCGGGGAGGGAGTTCATCTACATTGGGTGTCTGTGACCAGTCCACATCAATCTCCGCGTCCCAGTTCAGTTGCTTGCCCAGGTTGTAGAGTTTCTTGATGCGGTCGTCCTGGATGCTGTAGTCCCAGTTGTAAGCGCCTGTCAGCGGTGTATTGAAGATCTCGACGATGTGCTGTATCTGCGCTTCCTGAAGTGCGACAGGTGCTGGATAAGACACCAGTTCCTGGGGTTGTTGGTCGACAATTTTAAGTTTCATGGACAAGGCTCTTTCTGGTCACAGGGGTTGTCACTATAGCGGCTTCCGGGGTGAATGGGAGTGCCGCTTGCAGAGGTTATTTGCGTTTGTCCCGTCGCGCACGGCGGGTTTCAATATCTACTTGCTTTGGTTTCTCGCCTTTCGCAGTCTTGGATGCGCGGCTCAGTTCAATGAGCCTGAGCGTCTCGCTGTCGCGCAGTTTTGTCGCGTTTTTCTCCAGCGTATCCAGTTCCTCGAACGTGTAGATATCATTTTTCAACTTTTCAATGCGGTCCATCTTGTGCTCCCACGCGTTGTGCGTACTTGGTCTGTTGCTCGTGCTACGTGGCTGTTTGTACCCGTAGAGTGTTTCCCACTGCGATCTTTCCACCCCGAAGGATACGACAACACAGCCCCCCGTGGCCGAACATTGCTGCGACGCCACCCTGTCCCAGCGCG
This sequence comes from Halioglobus sp., assembly GCA_020443325.1. Classification (GTDB taxonomy): domain Bacteria; phylum Pseudomonadota; class Gammaproteobacteria; order Pseudomonadales; family Halieaceae; genus Marimicrobium. Next base: position 21,676 of record JAGRIK010000217.1, on the reverse strand, counting down.
CTCTCCATGCGCGAGCAGGGATGGCACAGGGCGCCTGCCTCGAACAGTGCCTCGCCGATGGTGAACTGCTGGTGGCGCAGTGTGTGTAGATTGATACCGGAGACGACCAGGTTGCGGCGCAACAGGCTGGGATCGATGCTGTCTCTCCCCAGGAAGTGCGCTGTCTGGTCAATAAACTCCCGGGAGATTAATGTGACCTGCCGCCCGGACCCCGGTGTTTTATCCGCTCTGTGGTCGCCTTCAAGCCCGTGTTCGGCAATCGCATGGGCCTGTTGTACCTCCAGTATTGGGGCGCGTCTCTCTGTGCGCAGGCCAATCCACTCCAGTGTGCCGGGAGGCAGGTCCTTTGCAAAGCGGTCGAGTGGGTTAGGCTTTTTCAACATGCTGGAACTATAGCATCAAGTAGCCGTCCAATGATCTATGGACTGGTAGGCGAAGGTCTGCGTTTCAGGTATTCAGGCCTGTAGTGCGAGTTGCTCCAGTGGCAGGTCTCTTATCCAGACTCGCGCCGTTTCGATGTCGTCGATCGAGTAGTACTGTACATCGGCAGAAGTAAAGGGTTTGGCGAGCGCGGCCATCCAGTGGTTGAGCGGTACGGTACCGACTATAGCCAGGCGCCGAATGCCATCCTGGTGCGCCACATCAAATTTGATATCCCGGCACAGGGCGGCCGGCGTCCACCCGGAAAACTCGGTAATCACGACCAGCACGTTAACCTGGCCAAAGCGATCGATACGTTCCTTGGCTAACTCCTTGAATTGGCTGTAGTCCTCATTCCTGAGTTTACCCTGGACGTTGATTTCCAGTCCGTCCGGGCCAGCGTTCCTTATGACAGTGTGCATTGTCCCTCCAGTAGGGGAAAATCTGGTGACCGTCACCAGTATGGGCACTATCGACTGGAGACAGGCAACGAAAGTTCCACAACTGTGAAAATGTTCACGGTTATGGGGTGGCAAATGTGACGCGTGGCTCAGGTAGGTCGGTTTTGGCGGGGGGTGCAGCACTCAGTATGTTAATCGCTAAGCCGCGCTCGCATGCGCCGGACACACCGCTATTTGAGTGAGCACAGCAGTACATCCTGGTGCAGTGGGGGGTGGTTTTCGGTGTCACGTGGCACACTCTTCTCGACGTTCCAGCCGGCAGCGTCGACCAGTTCCAGCAGGTACTCACGCTGGTAGGAGGCGACCATCAGCGGCTGGTCCTCAATGACATCGACAAATTTATCTACAGTTGAGTCAATAAAGGCGGTGAATAGCAGCCGCCCGTTGGGTGCGGCGTAGTTTTTCAGGATGTTCAGGAGCGCGGATGTGCCCTCGGGGTACTGATGGGTAATCACCGAGAACATCCACATCAGGTCGAACTTCCTGGATGGCTCAATGGCGAAGACACTCCGCTCGTTAAACGCCTCCCCGGTTTTATTGTACAGGGCATTTTCGACATCCCAGTGTGCGTAATCAAAACGCTCGTCATTGACCTCAACATGGGTCTTGAGAAAGTCGATGACCGATTTGTCCACGTCGACGCCGGTATAGCTTTTGATGGGGATATTCGTGTTGATAATGCTGGTTGTGAAGCGTGTGCCGCAACCGATATCGAGTACGCGCGTGTCCGCCAGTGTATCCAGCCCGGCAATACCGGTAGCCTTTTCTATCAGGAGTTTACCCATGCGCACGGGGCCCTGTTTTCTCAGCGCCGGATGGTTGCGAGCGAGATGCGTGGGTACTTTCAGTTCAGTTAACATTCAAATGGGTCCGCCTGCACATTCGTTATTGCACACAATTCAGATCAGACTGTTGCTACGACCCGAAGACTGGTTGTCAGGCATTCTAGTTCAAAAATCAGGAATAGGGGCAATCTGGTAGCAGAATTTGGGGGGTGTTCCACACTCGCGTTCCAACGTCCTGGTGAAGTCCTCGACGAAGGAGCAATGCAAATTCAGGCTCGGGTGCGGTGCTAACCGGATGTTCGCTGGCTCTAGCACAGGATGCGCATCGCTTGATCGTAGCCGCCGCGAAAAGCGGGATGAGGGAGGCAAAAGTGTCTATTGCCTGGTGTCGGCAGGGGAGCGCCTGAGTCCTTCGAGGAAGGTATGCGTACTGCTGTCCAGCAAGCTGAAAACATCGACCTCGGGCAGGAATTTTTCCAGTTGATGGTTCAATGCCAGGCAGGCCAGGCCATGGGCCATCGCCCACAGTTTGACCGCGAGGTCCTGCGCGTTGTAATCACTGAGACCGTGGACGTCGCACCACTGGTGAACCGCATCTACCAGCACATAAAAGCCGGAAGTCTTTAACTCCATGTCCGTGTCGCCTAACGCACGCAACCCCATATCGCCCCACATCAGGTCGTAAAATGCCCGGTGTTTGGTGACATAGTCGATGTATCCCCTGCCCAGCGCGGTGATACCTTGTTCCGAACCCACTGGTTGCCGCTGCGCAATATCTCGCGTGCTCTCGGTCAGGCCCATAAACGCCAGCTGGCTCACCGCTTCCAGCAGTGCATCCTTATCCTTGAAGTGTCGATAGGGTGCAGCGCTGCTGACACCCGCCCGCCGGGCGGCGTCGATCATCGCAAAGTCTACCGAGGCATGTTCCTCGATCAATTCGGCCGCAGCAATAATCAGTGTGTCGCGCAGATTGCCGTGGTGGTAGCGCTTCTGGTGACTCGCAGTGGGCTTTGTCAATTCACTCACGCTGCCAACTCCCTGGCACTGTTTTGATTGTTATTGTGGTTCGCGTCCTCCGCTTCCGAGTCCCGTTTTCCGAAACGGGTTGCCACCAGGAACAACGGCGGAACCAGAAAGAACGATATTACAGTAGACAGTAAAACACCACCCGCTATGGCCATCGCGAACGGTGGCCAGAATTGGCTGCCCTCGAGAATCAGTGGCAGGAATCCCCCGAAAGTTGTCACCGTGGTTGAGATGATATGCCGACTTGAGTCCATGACGACGTTGCGCGTCGCACGGAGGTTGCCGTGCGCAGCACTCGCGTTCGCCTGTAGTGCGGTAATGATTATGATGGCTGCATTAATGGATACACCAATGGAACCGATCACCCCGATCATCGCCTGGATACCAAACGGGTAGCGAAAGATTGCGAGCGCCAGCAGCGACAAGCCGAGTGAGCAGATGCAGACCAGTACCGCCACGGCGGATAACCGCCAGGAATTGAACGTCATCACAATGGTCACCAGCAGTGCGGCCAGCACCAGCCCCATGGGCGCCATGATTTTGTCCACTACCTTGGCGCGCTCGTCGGCGTCGCCACCAAAGGTAAATGTGTAGCCATCCGGAAGGTCAATGGGATTTTGGGCGAGGTCCTGCTGCAGCAACTTGAGGGCCTCCTCTGGCAGAACGCCGCGAATGAGGAATCCCTGGACCTTGTTGGTCCGCTGTCCCTCGTCCCGGGAAATAGGGCTTTGACTGGGTACCAGGGCCGGCTTGCCCAGCGCGTTCAGCGGAATACCGGCAATCAGTGCCTGCGTGTCCTGAAGCTGTCCCGGCAGCGGTACCAGGATATCCGCAATCTGCTCCGACCCGCCCCAGTCCTTTTCATTGAGGCGCACGCGCACGGGTAATCGCTCTGTGCCCTCCAGGACCTCGCCACCGACCTGCCCGAGCAGGCTGGAGTTGAGAGCCGTTGCGACGTCAGACAGTTGCAGGTGCGCCAGGCGCAGTTTTTCTTCCTGCAGTTCAAAGACCAGTTTTGGCGCGCCGCCGGCCAGCCCATTGCTGGTGTGGGTCACATAGGGGATAGTGTCCATGCGGCGCCGGAACTCTTCGCCCAACTCCCTGAGGACAGCGAGGTTCGGTCCATTCACCTCGATCTCCAGTGGCGCAATCACGGGGGGGCCCTGGTCGATTCCCCGGACAATAATCTGTGCGTCGGGAAATTCCCTGTCAAGTTCCAGCTGCAGTTGCCGAATCAGGTCGTCAGTGCGGTTTTCATCGTGGGTCAGCACCAGCGCCTCTGCCCAGGAGGGTATGCCTTCCTTGAATCGGTACATATTGTAGTAGAAGGCCGGTGCGCTCTCGCCAATGCTCCAGTCCACCCGGCGAATCAGCGGGTCACTGCGCAACTTCTCGTCCATCCGCTTAACCGTCGCGGCCGTATCGTAGATGGATCGCCCATCGGCCGCTTTTACCTGAATGTAGAACTGGTCCCGGTCTGTGCCGGGAAAGAATTGCGCTGTCAGCGTGGGAAACGCGAGGAAACCTGAAACGGGCAGCGCCAGCGCCAGCGCAATAGCCGCCGCCGGATGGCGCAGGCTCCAGTCCAGTGAGCGCTCGAGTGCATCCCCGGCCCGTCCGCTGCTTGCGCCGCCCACCCACCAGTGTGACTCCTTTGCCGGTTTTCGCGGCAGTAGCCAACTGGCCAGCACAGGCGTGATGGACAACGCGAGAACCGTGGATGTCGCCAGCATGATGATAACGGCCGTCGCGATAGCGCCAACGAAATCACCCGCCGGGCCGGGCAGAATGGCCATGGGTACGAAGGCGAGCACCGTTGTTAACGCTGAGGAAATCAGGGGTACGCGCAGGCGGTCGACGGAGCCGCTGATCGCATCGATGGGGCTTTGCCCCTGTAACAGGCGTTTGCGCACTTCATCTGTCATGACGATGGAGCCGTCCACCAGCAGCCCCAGGGCGACGATCAGCCCGCTGATCGACATCTGGTGCAGGGCCATGCCCATGCGCTCCATGACAATAATGGAAATCAAGCCACATAGCGGCAGGATACAGGCGACGACCACCGCAGCTCGCCAGCCCAGTGTGAAGAGCAGCACGAGGATGACCAGGACGATACCTAAGGCCAGGTTGGTGGTGACGTCAAACAGCCGAGATGTCGCGTAGGTATTCTGGTCGTAGGTCATCTCCAGTTTCAAGCCCGCAGGCGCCTGCGCGCGGTACGTGGCCACGAACTCGTTGAACGCGCGACTCCATACGTCTACCTGATTCCCGGGTTCCATCACCACGCCGACCAGGATGGCGGTGCGCCCCTGGGCCATCGCCATGGCCGGGGGAGGGGTCACGGCCGATTTATATACCCTGGCAATATCGGCAATACGGGTGGCGCTGCCATTGGGGGCGGTGTTCACGATGACCTCGCGAATGCGCTCCATGGAGTCAAAATCACCGGCCAGCTCAATCAGCATTTCGGTGCCGTTGCCCGACGCGCGACCGGAAGCCATTTTCGCATCGGCCGCCTGTAGAGCCAGCGCCACTTGTTGCAGGTTGAGGCCGCGAGAGAGAAGCGCCGATTCGTCGATCTCGACGCGGACTTCCTCTACGGGCTCGCCAAAGATCTCTACCAGTTTGGTGTCAGCGAGGTTCCTGGCCCGGTCCGCAAAGTCCTGGGCCAGGCGGTTCAGGAGAGAGAGCGGCATGTCGTCAGCCGTCGCCGAGGACAGTGCCACTATCGTCGTGAACGAGGTGAGTCGGTCATTATCGAAAACGGGCTCACCGGCCCCGGGAGGGAATACCGTAGCGGCGTCGGCCATAGCGTCGCGTATTTCTGACCAGGTGCGTTCCAGCGCGTCCGCGGGCAGCGTGTCGACCAGCATGATATTGAAGAAGGATACGCCTGCACTCGATGTGGATTGTAACTCGTCGATCTCCGCGATTTTACGCAACTCGTCTTCGAGTGGCCGGCTGACAAGTGCTTCAACCCGGTCCGGGGTGGCGCCGGGATAGAAGGTGGTGATGGTGCCGACAAAGTTCATCAGTGTCGGGTCTTCCTGTCGCGCGATGGAGTTAAAACTGGTGATGCCTACCGCGATCACGCACAGGATAATGAGGGTGAAGTAGCGCGAGTGCCTGTAGATGTAGCGGGCGAGCATGTCAGTTCAGGTCCTGCGCGCTGACCAGTGCCCCGGGACTGAGGCGATGTGTGCCGCTGGCAACAATCGATGTGCCCGATGGCAGCGTGCCGCGCACATAGGCGCGATCACCGTTTACCTCCAGCACCTCTACGGCTTCGCCGACGGTGCGCATGTCTTCCCCTTCGGGTTCCAGCCGCAACACCGTCCATATTCCCCGCCGACCCTCTAACAGGGCAGCGATCGGTATCCAGCCGCCGGATTCATGCACCGACTCCTGCAACTGGAGCATCACTGCTTCACCGTCGAGCGCAGTGATCCCGGGCGGGTTGGCAAAGACCGCTGTTGCCGTGCGCGTTAGCGGGTCGACATCGGGGCGAACCGACAGCAGTGTTGCCTCGAACGTGTTGTCGCGCAGTTTCAGTGTATACGCTGAACCCGGGCGCAGGTCCGCCAGGCGCTCCGCGCTGACGCCGATATGGGATTCCTGCCCGGTCGTCTCCAGTAGTTTAAGTACAGGTACGCCCGGGTTGACGATGGCGCCCTCCTGCACGTAGCGGTCTGCCACAATGCCATCGTACGGCGCCAGCAGGCGCGATTTCTCCAGCTCGATATCGAGGGTGGCCAGCCGCGCGGTGTCCGCGTCTACCCGTGCTTCCAGCGCCAGTGCGCGCAGGCGGGTTTCGTCATACGCGTCCTTGGACACCGCGCCCGTCTTGATCAGGTCGGCCTGGCGTCGCGCTTTGAGTTGGGCCAGTTCCAGTTCAACACGCGCCTGCTGCAGGTCAGATGCGGTCGCGTCGCGCCTGGCCTGGAGAGCGGTATCGTCGAGTTGTACGAGAATATCATTCTGCTGTACCGCCGTACCCGGACGTGGCGGTGGCGTCACGATCTTGCCGGGGATTTCAAACCCCAGGTCGGCTTTTCTGCCTGCGACAACGAGACCCAGGTAGGAGACCGTTCGCTGATAACTCTCCTGCAACGCAAATTGGGCAGTAGCCACTGGCAGCGCAGGACGCGGCGCATGACCCGCCGACAGCGCCGCACGGAAATACAGCGCACCCGTGAGTACGGCGACTATCGCACACGCGGCGACAAGCCCTGTTGCGGTGGCTGAACGCACATGCTTCTGGCTAGCGGAGCGATTATGGGACGGGTGGTTCATTATCAGGCACGATGTAAGAGTGGTTAACATCAATGTTATACGCTATTACATTCAAGTCAACCACATTCTCGATGATTACTTGCAGCCTCAACGCGATTGAAGCAAAATACGCGCCCTCTGTAAGGGTTAGCCAGTACCCCTCGCAGACGCTATGGTGATCCAGGCGGTCCCCTCGCAACGATAGGTAGTGAACCCCGCCAGGCCCGGAAGGGAGCAACGGTAGTTACCGACTCGTGTGCCGGGGTGTGGCTGTCTGGGTTGCCTCCATTTTCAGGTTCCGGCCGCTCGCTGTTTCTGTGACTCTCGTGCTGGTGTATTCTGTTTCTCTTTTCGAGAAAGTAAGGCAAATCAGGGATGTCCTATCAGGTTTTAGCGCGGAAATGGCGACCGAGGTCCTTCCGGGAGATGGTCGGCCAGGAACATGTGCTCCAGGCGCTGGTGAATGCGCTGGATCGCGACAGGCTCCACCATGCCTACCTCTTTACCGGCACCCGGGGCGTGGGCAAGACTACCATCGCCCGTATTCTGGCCAAGTGCCTCAACTGCGAGGCCGGGGTCAGCTCTGAGCCCTGCGGCACCTGCTCTTCCTGCGTGGAGATTGCGGAGGGCCGCAGTGTCGACCTGCTGGAAGTCGATGCCGCCTCGCGTACCAAGGTCGAGGACACGCGCGAACTGCTGGACAACGTGCAGTACGCGCCGACTCGCTCTCGCTATAAGATTTACCTGATCGACGAAGTCCACATGCTGTCCTCACACAGTTTTAATGCGCTGCTGAAGACCCTCGAAGAGCCGCCGCCACACGTCAAGTTCCTGCTGGCCACAACCGATCCGCAAAAACTGCCGGCCACTGTATTGTCGCGCTGCCTGCAGTTCAACCTCAAAAACATGCCTCCCGAGCAGATTGTCGGGCACCTTGCGATGGTGCTGGAACAGGAGATGGTCACCTTTGAGGAACCGGCACTGTGGCTGCTGGGACGGGCGGCTGCCGGCAGTATGCGTGATGCCCTGAGTCTGACAGACCAGGCTATCGCGTTCGGCTCTGGAAAAGTCACTGATGCCGATGTGCGCAGCATGCTCGGCAGCGTGGACCTGGGCCACGTATTTGAGCTGCTGGAGGCCGTGGGCGAGGGCGAGCCCGCGAAAGTGCTGGGTATCGTGCAGCGGATGTCAGAGTTCGCACCGGATTTTGAGGGCAGCCTGGATGAACTGCTTTCGCTGATTCACCGCGTCGCCACCGCGCAGGTGGTGCCTGACGCAATAGACAACAGTTGGGGAGACGCCGAGCGGGTAGGGCAGATTGCACGCGCTATCACCGCTGAGGATGCGCAGTTGTTCTACCAGGTGGCATTGAATGGCAAACGCGATATTGCCCTGTCGCCGGATCCGCGCCGGGGTTTTGAAATGATCCTGTTGCGTATGCTGGCCTTTCGCCCGGCGGCTGTTATCGATGACAGCGTGCGGCCGCAGGATTTACAACAGGTGGAGTCGTCTCCCGTCGCTGGCGGGGAGGACAGCGCTCCCGTAAAAAAGTCCCCTGAGGTACTCCGTCCACCCATCGGAAAGAGTGCCGAAGTAGCCAGTGTAAAAACGGTGGAGGAGGCGTCCGCAGGTGAAGCACCTTCCAGCGCTGTATCCACAGAGACGCCAGCCAGTGATTTTTCGCTGGATGATCTCACGCAGGGCACCTGGTGGAAGTTGCTTGAGTTACTGGGCTTGACGGGCATGATGTTCAATATCGCTTCGCACTGCGAGTTACAGCAGCGGCAGGGTAGTGACCTGGCGTTTGTACTGGACAGCGGTCACGCGGCGCTGTTTAACGACACGCATAGTGACAAGTTGCGGCTGGCGTTGCAGAATTTTTTCAACTGCGCTGTTTCCGTGTCGGTGGTGCTCGGAGCGCCGGCTGGGGAAACGCCTGCGATGCGGTTGAACCGTTTGGCGGCAGAAAGACAGGCGGAGGCGGTTTTGGCGATTGAAGAGGACCCGCAGTTGCAGGCACTGATTTCCCGTTTCGACGCAGAGTTGGATCATTCATCCATTCACCCCACGGATGTTTGACGATAAGTGAGGATTTAATATGAAGGGTAGTATTTCAGACCTGATGCAGCAGGCGCAGAGCATGCAGGCAGAATTCCAGAAGGCGCAGGAAGATTTGGCGAAGGCTGAGGTAATGGGGGAGGCGGGCGCCGGGCTCGTGTCCGTCGTGATGACCGGGCGCCACGATGTCAAACGCGTATCGATTGACGATTCAGTCTTTGCCGAGGACAAGGAAGTGCTTGAAGATTTGTTGGCGGCAGCGGTAAACGACGCTGTGCGAAAAATAGAGGCCCGCAATCGGGAAGCGATGTCGGGCATGGCCGCGGGTTTGAATCTCCCCCCCGGCTTCAAGTTGCCGTTTTAATACAAGGTCTGCATTCCGCAAATGAAGTTTAGCCCCTCACTTGAGAACCTGATCGATGCGCTGCGCTGCCTGCCGAGTGTCGGCCCGAAGTCTGCCCAGCGTATGACATTGCATCTGCTGGAACGCGATCGTGAGGCTGCGCTGGAGCTGGCAGATGCGTTGCGTGAAGCCGTCGAAAAGGTCGGTCACTGCAGTCTCTGCCGCAATTTCACCGAGCTGGAGGTGTGCGAGATTTGTTGCGATCCGAGGCGCGATAAAACCGTGGTCTGCGTGGTGGAGACGCCCGCCGATGTGCTGGCGATTGAGCACAGTGCGAGTTTTCGCGGCCTGTATTTTGTGCTGATGGGGCATTTATCACCCATAGACGGGATAGGTCCGGCGGAGATCGGCCTGGACGCCTTCCAGCAGCGTGTCATAGATGAGGGGATAGAGGAGGTGATACTGGCGACCAATCCGACCGTCGAGGGTGAGGCGACCGCCTATTACCTCACGGAGATGCTGCTACCGGTTGGCGTGCGCGTGTCGCGTATTGCCCACGGTGTGCCACTGGGCGGGGAACTGGAATACGTCGATGGCTCAACACTCGCCCACGCCCTGTCCGGGCGGCGGCCGGTGGACTGAGCGATGGAATGGCAACTGGTCGAGTCGGATGAAGCGATGCAACAGATGTTGGCGCGGGCGTGTGCCAGCGAGGTGGTGATCGTCGATACAGAATTTATGCGACGCAACACCTTTTATCCGGAAGTCGCGCTGGTGCAGCTGTGTTTCGTGTCCGACGATTCGCTTAGCGACATGGCGTGGCTGATAGATCCACTCAGGATCGATGACCCGACGCCGCTGGCCGAACTGTTCAGCAATCCCGCGGTACTCAAGGTTCTGCATTCTGCCAGTGAAGATCTCGAGGTATTCCAGCGCTGGTTGGGCGTGCTGCCGCAGCCCCTGTTTGATACGCAGCGTGCGGCAGGTCTGCTGAACATCGGCTTCGGGATGGGGTACCGGGCACTGGTGCAGGAAATCTGCGATGTCGACCTGCCCAAGGGAGAGACACGATCAGACTGGTTGCAGCGACCGCTCACCGAATCGCAATGCGAATATGCGGCGCTGGACGTTACGTGGTTGCTGCCGGTCTGGCGCGAGCTAAACACACGGTGCGAGCAACAGCGAAAGTTGCAGTGGGTGCTGGCAGACGGCAGTGACGCAACCAGCGCATTGGGAACAGAAGTCTACGACTTCCAGAAACGCATAAAAACTGCGTGGAAACTCGATCAGCGACAGCTTGGCAGACTCACCGCCGTGTGTCGCTGGCGCGAAGACACAGCGAGGAGTCGCGACAAACCTCGCGGCTGGATCATTGATGATCCGACCTGTTTGCAGCTGGCGTTGGAGAATCCGGATTCCATGGCCGCGCTCAGCAAGTGTGCCGAGATACCCTCCCAGGTGGTACGTCGTTACGGCGACGAGTTACTGGCGGTATTGCATGCCCAGCGAGCTGTGCCTGACGGGGATTTGCCATCCGTGTTGCCCCCGCCGCTCAGTGCCGGCCAGCGCGCGCTGGTAAAGCGATTGAAGTCACACGTTCAGGATATTGCCGACAGGCTATCCATTGCCCCGCAGGTACTGGTGCCCGCCAAAGACTACGAGCTGCTGTTGCGCGAGGCTGCCGGTGAGCCGTTCGATCCGCCTGTGCACTGGTACGGTTGGCGCGAAGAGGTTGTCATATCACCCTTGCGACAGGCGCTGGCGGGGTCTTCAGCTTGAAAATGTTGTGCCAGGTTTACACGAGTTCCAGGCAGCAGGAAATGTATCTCTATGTAGAGAAGTCCCGTGGGGTGGAAGACGTACCCGCTGAACTGCTGAGCCGGTTCGGCGAGTTGATACCGGTGATGCTGTTGCCGCTTTCTCCCGAGCGTAAACTGGCGAGGGCTGATGTCAACGACGTGCTGGCCTGCATCGAGAAACAGGGCTTTTACCTGCAGATGCCCCCGACGATGGCCGAACTGCTGGCGCGGGAGAATGGGCGTGGCTGACTGGTGGCATGAAAAGTCCCTGGCAGAACTCAGCGCCAGTGAATGGGAAGCGCTGTGTGATGGCTGTGCCAAGTGCTGCCTGCACAAACTGGAAGATGAGGACAGCGGTGAGGTGTATTACACCAAGGTTCGCTGTCGTTACCTGAACGAGAAAACCTGCAGTTGTACGGATTATGAGCGGCGCTCGACGCTGATGCCAAACTGTATCGACCTGCGCTCCGCGGATTGGAACAACATAGACTGGCTGCCCTCAACCTGTGCCTATCGCCTGCGCTCTCACGGTGAACAACTGCCCGGGTGGCACCCCCTGGTCAGTGGCAGCAGGGATTCTGTTCATTCTGATGGTGTTTCCATTTGCGGCCGCGCGATTTCAGATGAGTACGTCCATCCCGACGGTTTCGAAGAACATATCGTGCACTGGGTCGAATAGGAGAGATAGCGTGTTAGATGAAAATTCCTACCTGACGGGTATCTACGTCTACGTCGGCGCGGCCTGTGTCATGTTGCTGTACCTTGCATGGTGGCTGAGCCGCCACTGGCGAGCGGGTTGGGTGGCGCTGGTGGTGTTGCTTGGGGCCGCATTGTTGTTGACACCTGCGTATCCCAAGGCGGGTGTATCGACAATGGCACCTGCGCTGATTGTGGCGCTGTTCCAGGTGGCGACACAGGGTGTGGAAGCAGCGATGCATGCACTGCGCCCACTGGTCTTTATGTCCGGTATGGCTGTTGTGATCACATTGCTGCTGAACATGACTATTTTTCGCTGGGGTCGGGCCCGCAGGACGAAGAAGAAAAAGCCCAATGTAAAAGCGTGAGCAGGCGCGGCCGCGCTGTCGCCGGTAATGGTTGCCGAATGGCATGCAGTATTGATATGCCCGGCGCCAATCTGTACCCTGCTTTCTTTCAAGAATACAACTGAGTGAAGCGTAATATGAAATTTCAAGGCACTGATCGATACGTCGCCACAGATGATCTGCGGATGGCAGTCAACGCGGCGGTGGCGCTCGAAAGACCCCTGCTGATCAAGGGGGAGCCAGGCACAGGTAAAACCATGTTGGCCGAGGAAGTGGCGCTGGGCCTGGGCAAACGGCTGATCCAGTGGCATATCAAGTCAACCACCAAAGCACAGCAGGGCCTGTACGAGTATGATGCGGTATCCCGCCTGCGCGACTCACAGCTCGGTGATGAGAAAGTGCACGATATCGCTAATTACATCAAGCGCGGCAAGCTGTGGGAGGCCTTTGACTCCGAAGAACAGGTCGTCCTCCTGATCGATGAGGTCGACAAGGCCGACATTGAGTTTCCCAACGACCTGCTGGTCGAACTGGACCGTATGGAGTTCTTTGTCTACGAGACAGGCCAAACCATCAAGGCCAGGAAACGGCCTATTATCATCATCACCAGCAACAACGAAAAGGAATTGCCCGATGCGTTCCTGCGTCGCTGTTTCTTCCATTTCATCAACTTCCCCGACCGCGACACCATGCGCGAAATCGTCGATGTGCATTACCCCGATATCGCCAATTCGCTTGTGCAGGAAGCCATGGAAGTCTTCTTCGATGTGCGCTCCATTCCCGGGTTGAAGAAAAAGCCGTCTACTTCAGAGTTGATTGACTGGTTGAAGCTGCTGATGGCGGACGATATCCCCGACGAGATTCTGAAGAACCGGGATCCGAGCAAGGCGATACCCCCGTTGTACGGCGCGTTGCTGAAGAACGAGCAGGACGTCCATCTGCTGGAGCGGTTGGCATTCATGCATCGCCGCGAGTCCCGTTAGCGGGGAATAGTGTGATCGTTCTGGAGCTGACATGCTGATCAATTTCTTTCACGGACTCAAAGACGCCGGTGTCCCTGTAACGACACGGGAGTTGCTCGACCTGATGGAGGGCTTGAAGCAACATGTCGTGTTCGCCAATATCGACGAGTTTTACTATTTCAGCCGCACCTGCATGGTCAAGGATGAGAAGTATTTCGATCGCTTTGATCGCGCGTTCGGCCTGCACTTCAAGGAACTGGAGGCGCTGGACGATATCATCGAGGCGTTAATCCCCGACGACTGGCTGCGCTCGGAATTCCTGAAAAACCTCACCGATGAGGAAAAAGCCAAGATCGAGTCACTGGGTGGCCTGGAAAAACTGATCGAGGAATTCAAGAAACGCCTTGAGGAACAGAAGGAGCGACACGAAGGCGGCAACAAATGGGTTGGCACCGGTGGGACTTCGCCGTTTGGCCAGGAGGGTTACCATCCCGAGGGTATCCGCGTCGGTCCCAACGGGAAAAACAAGAAAGCGGTCAAGGTCTGGGACAAGCGCGAGTTCAAGAACCTGGACGATAGCGTGCAACTCGGCACGCGCAATATCAAGATTGCGATGAGGCGCCTGCGCAAGTTTGCTAGAACCGGGGCCGCCGATGAACTGGATCTCGACGACACAATCAGTTCCACTGCCCGCAATGCCGGGCTGCTGGATATTAAAATGGTGCCCGAGCGGCACAATGCTGTGAAGGTGTTGCTGTTCCTGGATGTTGGCGGTTCGATGGATCCGCATGTGAAAGTCTGCGAGGAGTTGTTCTCGGCGGCACGCACTGAGTTCAAGCACCTGAAGAGCTTTTATTTTCACAATTTTCTGTATGAAAGCGTGTGGAGCAACAACATCCGTCGCCACAACGAGCGCACACAGGTGCTGGATATACTGCACAAGTACAGCCACGACTACAAAATCGTGTTTGTTGGCGATGCATCGATGTCGCCCTATGAGATTGTCCAGCCCGGGGGCTCCGTGGAGCACTGGAACGAGGAATCCGGGGAAATGTGGATGCGGCGTATACAGGAAGTCTACGACAAGGTGATCTGGCTGAATCCGGTCCCCGAGGAAGATTGGCAATACACGCAATCGGTGGCAATCACCCATCAACTCATGGAAGGCCATATGTATCCGCTGACGCTCGCCGGATTGGAAGAGGGGATGTCCTACCTGTCCAAATAGGTTCCGTAGGCGATCAGGCTTGCGGTAACGGCCACATTGAGCGACTCGACCCCGTTGCGCATCGGAATCGACAGGCGTACATCCGCCAGCTTGTTGACCTGTGAACTGACCCCCTCTGTTTCATTCCCCAGCACATAAACACAGAAATCCTGTCCTCGATGTTCGAAGAGGGAGCGCGTTGCACCTGCGTCCAGGGTGCAGACCTGTGCCCCGTGTTCCTGGCACTGCCTGAGGGCCTCGGGCAGGCTGGCACACAGCAACAGTGGAGCCCGGTAGAGTGTGCCGGCACTGGCCTTGATGACCAGCGGTCCCAGGGTTGCAGTGCCCTTGCGCGGGAGCAGGATGCCATCTATCGCACCGGCCGCTGCCGACCGGATGATCATGCCCAGGTTCTGCGGGTTGGTGATACCGTCCAGTGCAAGCAACCGACGCGGCTGCTGTGCGGATGACTCGGCGAGATAGGTACCCAGATCACGGAAAGTGGGGCACAGGACGTCCACGGCCACGCCCTGGTCCTGGCGGCCATTTTTGGAGATGCGAGACAACTCCTCGCGGCTGTGCATTTTGACCGGCACGCCCAGCTGCCCGGCGCGCTGTTTGATTTCGCTGATGATTCCGGCGTCCCTGTTACTGTGGGCGAGGTGCACGGCGTGGCACACCAGCGCATCATTTTGCAGGGTTTCCAGCACGGGTTTCCGGCCGTAGACGGTGAGTACTTTATCGAAAAACGATTTTTTTTCGGCGTAATCGGATGAGTCGGACATGGTTGTCGTGCCCGGCGTCAGTTCACCGAGTCCCTCCCACTGGCGAGCGCGGTCACGCGATCGGCAGATTCTTTCATGCGCGCTGCAATCTCCTCGACCTGTGACCCGCTAATCGCTTTCTCGAACGATCCGGCGACGAAGCACATGACCGGAAGATCCTTGTAGGCAAAGACGGGCACCGTAATGGTGCTGACTTCATAGCGGGCCCTGGGGTCAACCCGGTCGAGGTGGTAGTGCTCATCGCACAAATCGTGCTGATACTTGTTCGCCGCCTCATCCAACTCGATCAGGCTCCAGGAATTGTGTATCCGCGACAATTCGGCCCACAGGTTTGCCTCTGTCTGTGTCTTCAGGTTGACCTCATAGCCGCGGGCGCGGATGGCAATCAGTGACACACGCAGTTTCTGGTCGAGCTTCTCATTGTATCCCCCGCGTGACTCGTGCGCCCGGGTGAGCCACTCTTCCAGGTATTTGGCATCCGAAAAAGCGGTGAAACAGGCCGCGACGGGTGCGGTGTTAGGAAGCCGCAGACCGAGTTGAAAAGAGTCCATCAGGGGGGTGGCGCGGCCATAGAGTGCCAGCAACACCTGGTGCAGTTTGGAACGCCCGGTAACGGCGAAGCCTATGCCCAGGTCATTTTGCAGCGCTTCCAGTTCCGGGCGCGCGTACTCAAGAACCGGAAATTGGGCGAACGCGGCATTTCCCGCTGCGATAATCGATGGTCCCAGGCGATAGGCCTTGGTCTTGGGATGTTGCACAAGAAAGCCGTAGTTCGCCATGGTGGTGAGAATGGCGTGGCAGGTGGCCTTGTTCAGGTTTAATCGTCGCGTCATCTCAGTCAGCCCGAAAGCTTGGTGAGGATTGGCCATCAACAAATCCAGGATGGCCAGTGCACCTGCAGTAGGTTGGGAAAAAAGTGCCACTCGTTTTCTCCGGGGGCTTGCGCAGGTTGCTCTGGCCCAGGGTGCTGTTGCGGTATATATTGTTGTACTTGGATCGGCATCTTACCGCCTGTAGGCGCAGAAGTTCAAGTTTTACTGATGCCGCTGTAGGACGGCCTGAAAAGGACGCCTGACCACTGAAAACGCACGCAGAGAGGGGAGGGAAATTGAAGGTATTCAGGCTTTATGGCACCAGCGCCTGCCACCTTTGTGAGCAGGCAGAGGGCATGCTGGTAACCCGGCTAGTGGCTTTTGCTGACACCGGTTGCGAACAGGTGGATATCGCAGAGTCAGATGAACTTTTTGAGCGCTACGGCCTGCGGATTCCGGTGCTACAGCACCCGGACGGTCGGGAGTTGGGCTGGCCCTTTACCGATGGGCAGTTGCAGGCTTTCCTCGCGTCCTGAGCAGCTACTTTCCGACCCGAACCGCGAGTACATCGCAGCTCGCACCGTGTAACACCCCGTTGGCGGTGGAACCCATAAGCAATGCGAGACCGTGACGGCCATGGCTGCCGATTACGATCAGGTCCGTTCCCAGTTCTTTGGCTCTTCCGTGGATTTCAACCTCCGGTTTGCCGAGCACGATCGATTGATGTTGCTGATCGACGTTATGCTTTTCGGCGAAGCGTCGCATTTGCTGCGTGGCCTGTTGATGAATCTCCTCCTGGATACCGGAGAAGTCCATCGGGATATCGCCACCGTACGCAAAGCTCAGCGGCTCGATAACATGGATAAGGTGAAGGTCGGCGCCATTGGCATCAGCGATGGCGCGCGCCCGTTGCACGACCGGGGTTGAGTCTTCGCTGAGGTCAATTGCGACCAGGATTTTCTTGTACTGGGACATATTGGTGCTCCATCTCTTAAGCTCTGGCGCCATTTATAGCATAGAATGCCTGCCGGGCAACCAGCTTGGGCACCGGTTGCGCCGAAGATGCCTTTGACTTGACCTGAATCAGGGATATGGATGCTGACTTTTCTGCTGATCATCGCAGTTATCGCGATTGCAATAGCGCCGCTTATTCATTTTTTACCGAGCAAGCGTCAGCGCGAGGTGGCAGGGCTGCGTGAGTATGCGGCAGTGCATGGACTATTTGTGGAATTCCGCCATGCCCCGACCGGCGGTGAGGTGTCGGGCCCCATAAGAGATGTCATTTACTACGGCAAGCGTTTGCCCTCCAGCCGCGCGAGCGCGGTTGAATCCGCCGCGTGGACAAGGGACGGAGAGGGTTGGCGCAGCGTAGGCCGCCGACTTCCAGCGCCCGCGCCACTGGAGGAACTATCCGTTGAAATAATCGCCGCCAGTGTCGACCAGTTCAGTTGCGGCGTGTACTGGCGAGAGACCGAAGGTGAGGCGGCAGTAGAGCAAATCCGGCAGATTCTGGAGCGCTGGTGTGCGTTG
Source organism: Halioglobus sp. (assembly GCA_020443325.1). Taxonomy (GTDB): domain Bacteria; phylum Pseudomonadota; class Gammaproteobacteria; order Pseudomonadales; family Halieaceae; genus Marimicrobium. The sequence goes on along the minus strand of JAGRIK010000217.1, from coordinate 4,173 downwards.
CTGACACAAAGATGATCGGTATTTTTCCTTGACCCCAGCGACTCAGCGACATATATATGCCCCTTTTTTTGCGCAGTTTGTCTGTGTGATCGACTATTTTTGCATGTAAGTAAGGAGTTTATGGGTAAATCACTGGTTATCGTGGAGTCGCCTGCCAAGGCCAAGACCATCAACAAGTACCTCGGCCCGGACTTCATCGTGAAATCGAGCATCGGGCATATCCGGGATCTCCCCACGTCCGGCAGTGGCGCCAACAAGGCCGATCCGAAGGAGCGGGCTGCGCAAGCCGCTCGCACGCGCAAAATGGCCCCGAAGCAGAAGGCAGAGTACAAGAAACAGAACGCGCGCAAGCAGCTCGTGCGGCGCATGGGAATTGATCCCGACAGTGGCTGGGAGGCAACGTACCAGGTCCTGCCCGGCAAGGAAAAGGTGGTCAATGAGCTGACCAAACTGGCGGCGAACTCCGATGCGATATACCTCGCGACCGACCTCGACCGCGAGGGAGAAGCCATTGCCTGGCACCTGAAGGAGGCGATCGGTGGCGATCCGGAGCGTTACCAGCGCGTAGTGTTCAATGAGATTACCAAGAAAGCCATCACGGAGGCCTTCAAACAGCCGTCCAAGCTGGATATGGATCGGGTCAATGCGCAGCAGGCGCGCCGTTTCCTGGACAGGGTCGTCGGTTTTATGGTGTCGCCGCTGTTGTGGGCCAAGGTCGCCCGGGGGTTGTCAGCCGGGCGGGTCCAATCGGTGGCCGTGCGCCTGATCGTCGAGCGTGAGCGCGAGATTCGCGCCTTTGTGCCCGAGGAGTACTGGGAAATACATGCCGACCTCGCGACCGCCGGCGGCGAGGAGATCCGGTTCCAGGTCCGCAAGCAGAATGGCAAGGAGTTTCGCCCGGGAGAGGAAGCTGCGGCGATGGCGGCTGTGGCAGCGTTGGAGAAACTGCCCTATGTGGTCAGCAAGCGTGAAGACAAGCCGACCCGCTCCAAGGCCCCGGCGCCGTTCATCACCTCTACTCTCCAACAGGCAGCCAGCACCCGGCTGGGTTTCAGCGTCAAGAAAACCATGATGATGGCGCAGCGCTTGTACGAGGCGGGGTATATCACCTACATGCGTACCGATTCGACCAACCTGAGCGCCGACGCGGTCCAGGCCTGTCGTGCCTACATCGAGGGCAACTTTCCGAAGCAATACCTGCTCGACAAGCCGCGCCTGTTCTCCTCCAAGGAGGGCGCACAGGAAGCCCACGAGGCGATACGTCCTTCCGACGTCAACGTACTGCAGTCTGCCCTGAACGGGATGGAGCGCGATGCGGAGCGGCTCTACGAGCTGATCTGGCGCCAGTTTGTCGCAGGACAAATGCCGGACGCGGAATACACCTCAACCGTGGTAACGACGGCCGCGGGAGACTACGAGCTGAATGCCAAGGGCCGTATCATCCGTTTTGACGGTTATACACGCGTGCTGGTGCCCGCCGCACGCAAGAAAGAAGACGCCGTGCTGCCCGATGTGCAAGAGGGTGAGTCGCTCAACCTGCTTAAACTCGATCCGGCGCAGCACTTTACCAAGCCCGCATCCCGGTACGGCGAAGCCAGCCTGGTGCGAGAACTGGAGAAGCGCGGTATCGGTCGACCCTCGACGTACGCGTCCATTATTTCGACCATTCAGGAACGCGGCTACGTGCGCCTGGAGAACAAGCGTTTTTACGCCGAAAAAATGGGGGATATTGTCACCCAGCGCTTGCAAACCAGTTTTGCGGAATTGCTGGATTACGGATTCACTGCTTCCATGGAAAAGCACCTCGATGAGGTTGCCCAGGGGCAACTTGAATGGCACAAGTTGCTGGATGACTTTTACGCTGAGTTCAGTGGCCTGCTGGAAAAAGCCGAGGAGGAAGAGCCAGCCGGGATGCAGCCGAACCAGCCGACGATGACGGATATCAAATGCAGTACCTGTGGGCGCCCCATGCAGGTGCGCACCGCGAGTACCGGCGTATTCCTGGGCTGCTCCGGATACGCACTGCCACCCAAGGAACGCTGCAAGACCACGCTCAACCTGACCCCCGGCGACGAGGCGATCCGCGAGGACGCGGATGACGAGGCCGAATCGCGCCTGTTGCGCAGCAAGCACCGCTGTGCGCTGTGTAATACGGCCATGGACAGTTACCTGATCGACGAAAGTCGCAAGCTGCACGTGTGTGGCAATAATCCTGATTGTCCCGGTTTCGAAGTGGAGCAGGGCAAGTTCAAGATCAAGGGCTACGATGGCCCCACGCTTGAGTGCGATAAGTGCGGTGCGCAAATGCAGCTGAAAAACGGCCGCTTCGGTAAGTACTTTGGCTGTACATCCGAGGATTGCAAGAACACCCGCAAGTTGCTGCGAAACGGGGAGGCGGCTCCGCCAAAAATGGATCCGGTGCCCATGCCTGAGTTGCAATGCGTGAAAGTGGAAGATCACTACATACTGCGCGATGGTGCCGCTGGGCTGTTCCTGGCGGCCAGCCAGTTCCCGCGCAATCGGGAAACGCGGGCGCCGCTGGTGTCCGAGTTACTGGCGCATAAATCCGAGATCGATCCCAAGTACTCTTTTTTATTCAGTGCGCCGACCGAGGATGATGACGGCAACCCGGCACAGGTGAGATTCAGTCGCAAGACCAAGGAACAGTATGTGATGACCGAAGTTGACGGCAAGGCGACTGGCTGGAAGGCCTTTTATAGCAAGGGCAAATGGCAGGTAGAGCCTGCGGCGACCAAGCGCACCTCGAAGAAGAGCTGAGCTTTTACAGGATGCAACTCGCGCAACGGACTGGAAGTACATCGCAGTTCAGGGATTGTATATGGTTGCACACGGTCGCAACTGCTAGACTGTTCTTTGACAGCCAAACAAATAGAGGTTAACTGAGTGGCCACATCCCTGCTGGAAATCGTCGATCGCGGAGACGGAGAAATCGTCCTGCGACGTGCTGATAGTGACGCCGACCCCCTGCTGACCGTCAGCTTCTCTGACGAGGCGCGCATCTACATAATGGACAATAGCCTTGAAGTCGCCAAGGCTATGATACAGGCGGGAATTCAGGCGGCAGCAATGATTTCTGAGCGAGCTGAGGGCGACACCGAGGAGTTACAGGGGACGCCGCGCGTACTGCATTAGGCGCTTACACCCCTCGACGCAACACGCCTACACTAAGTCCTTCGATACTGAAGGCTTTTTCACGTAAATCGACAGTGATGGGCTCGTAATCCGGATTCTCAGGCAGTAATTGCAGCAGGTGTTTCTTGTTCGTGTGCTGCAGGCGCTTCACTGTGACCTCATCCTCTATCCGCGCGACCACGATATCCCCATTTTTGGCCACCGGTGTGCTGTGCACTGCCAGCAGGTCACCATCGAAAATTCCCACCTCGATCATGCTGTCGCCCTGTACCCTGAGGAAATAGTCGGCGTGAGGTTTAAAGAACGCAGCCGGAAGATCACAGTACTCCTCGATATGCGCTTCGGCGAGGATGGGATTTCCCGCGGCAACTCGCCCTATGATTGGGATACCGGCACTTTCCGGTAGCCGTATCCCGCGGGAAGCGCCCGCAATCATCTCAATGGCCCCCTTGCGCGCTAGCGCCTTGAGGTGTTCCTCGGCCGCATTCGCAGACTTGAACCCCAGCTTTTGTGCGATGTCGGCCCGGGTGGGAGGATAGCCTGTCTCGTCAATATGCTGGCGCACGATGTCGAGTACCTGCTGTTGTCGCTGCGTAAGCTTTTCCATCGCTGGAGCCCTCTGTGATTATGTACAGTATGGGATTATATACAGCATCGCGATGTTTGCAATGACCTGGATCAGAGGGGTAGCCGCGAAAGCGTAGCGTCGACAATTTTGGATGTTGCCTGATGAACTGCGCTATGCGGCGATAATGTGCGAGAGTAGGGTGCGGGATAGTCGATGCTGATACAGCTGGAAAATCTGGGCTCAAACTCGAGTAGCGCTGTCGTGGGTGGGGTCGTCGTCGTGGGCGACGGACTCGCACCCCGGCAGGCGTTTCAGTCGCTCCACGTAATTCGCTTGGTGAAACGCCTGCCGGGGCACGAGCCCTGCATCCCAATGCTACGGCACGACTTGTGACGAGCGTTGGATTGTGAGGTGCATGAATGGAACGTTTTTTCTGATCTAGCCGAATGGTA
>JAGRIK010000216.1 GCA_020443325.1 Halioglobus sp. | reverse complement strand
TGAGCCGCCGCCTCCTGGATACTCTCCTTCATCACGTCCCTGCCGTGGTAGGCGTTGGCCAGCCCGGCGGCCAGAATACGGCCCAGGGGCGAGGACTGGCGCAAGGTACGCAGCTTCGCGGCGTCGAGTTCGCCACGCTTCAACTGCTTCCAGACCGTTGCCAGCAGGTGAGGTGGGGCAATTTTCTTCGGATTGAGCGTGTAGAATCGTTCAATACAGATGGCCAGCATAAGTATGGAGCACAGCACAATGGGCACCATCAACCAGCCACCAGCTATCAACAGTTCAAGCACATCAACGCCCCGTCCAGAGAAAATTATGGACGCATTATACGCATAGCACTGCGGGCGGGTGAAGCGACACCGGCCGTTGGTAGTGGCTCAGTTTGAAATTCTGCGTGAGTTGAGAGCCTGAGGGGCAGGGTGGTGGTGAGGACCGTGTGGCGACAGGACGTCGCCACCCGAGCCTGCACATGGATGTGCGCTTTTTGGCGTGTCCTGACCACCACCCTGCCCCTCAGGCTCGTGCCGCCAAAATTCAAACTGAGCCACTACCCGGCTGTTACATCCAATAACGGCGCAGGGCCTGGCGATGGGCAGTAATCTGTATTTCCTTACCAGGCTCGATCGTGAAATCCAGCGCGCCCGACGACGCGGTAGACAAGATGACGGTATCCCGATTGAGGTACCGCTCAATCACGTCTGGATGCGGGTGCCCAAACCGGTTGGCATAGCCGCTGCTGATCACCACAACCTGTGGCTGCACGCGTTTGAGGAAGGGAGTGGACGAGGATGTTTTGCTGCCGTGATGGGCGGCTGCCAGCCAGTCGCTCGCCAGTTGACTGCCCCAGTACCTTGCCAGCATTTTCTCGCGGCCCGCTTCAATGTCCCCGGGCAGCAGTATGCGATACTTGCCCACCTGCACCTGCAGCACACAAGAGCTGTCGTTGCTTCGCGGAGGCAGTTCCTGCGCTGGAGACAGGAACTGGAACGTCTGGCCACCCGGCCAGCGCCACGCTTCTCCCGCCACGCAGGGTCGTCCCGCAGGCATCTCTTCCCCATTGTCTGCCCGGATACCACCGTAGCGAAAACGGCTGACGGGGAGGCTGTTGCGCACCGCAGCGGTACCGGCGCTGTGATCGAGGTCCGGATGACTGATAACCAGTGTATCGAGTGCCGTAATTCCCTGCCGCTGCAGGAAGGGCAACACCGCGAGTGTACCCATATTCACACCGTCGGGATCACCACCCCCGGTGTCATATAACAGGGCGTAGCGCCCCGAGCGCACGACAACGGCAGTGCCCTGCCCCACATCCAGCACCGTTACCCGTGTGCTGAGTGACGGTGCGCCTGAGGGTAGCTGGACCGGCAACAACACGGGCAACGCCATTACCAACGCCAGCACTTTCAGTGGGCTGCGGCCCGGCAATACGCATAACAGCACTGACAGTACCCCGAGTATGGCCAGCGCGGGATCGGCGCTCAACGACATATAAAGCCAGGCGCCTCTATCCTCGCCCAGTTCACGCGCAAGCGGCAGCAGGAAGTCCAGCGGCCAGGCGGCGAGGCGCCAGAGTGTTGCAGCGATTTCCCAGCCGCACAGGTAACACACTGCGGCCAGCAGCGTCAGGGGCACCACCAGCCAACCGACCAGCGGGATCATCAGCAGGTTGGCCAGCACGGACACCAGACTGCCCCCGCCAAAAAACAGGGCCCCCAGCGGCAACATGATCAACGACATGGCGCCCTGGGCCCGCAGAACGCGCCAGAACGATCCGAGCCCACGCTGCCATTGTGCGAACCACAAAAGCGCTGCCACAGCGCCAAACGACAGCCAGAAACCGCTTCCTACCGCAGCCAGTGGATTGATCAGCAGGACACAAACCGCTGCCAGCAACAGGCTGCTGGCTGCCACTGATTTGCGTCCTGCGAGGCTGGCACACACGAAGCAGGCGAGCATACACAGCGCGCGTTGAACCGGGAGAGACAGGCCAGCGAGTGCGCCATACAGGCAGGCCAGGCACAGTGCAACAACAGAAGGAAGCCAGCTGCCCCTCAGGGCACCGGGCGGGAGCAGGCGCAGGCACACGCCGCCGAGGAAATAGCCAACCGCGGCAACCATGCCCACATGCAGCCCGGAGATCACCAGCAGGTGGTTGATACCAAATTGCTGGAACAGGAACCACAGTGACGACGCGATGCCGCTGCCGTCTGCAACAGAAACCGCTTGTAGTACGGCCGTCACATCCGGTGCCAGCCCGAGTTGGTCGATCTGCGCGCTAATCCGCTGGCGCAGGCGGTCGGGTAACGCATCAACACCCTCTGCGTGCTGAATCAACCGGGGCACTCGGCCGCTGTCACGGACGCTGCCGACAGCGTCTATCGAGTTGCGGGCAAACCACTCCTGCATGTTGTAGAGCCCCGGGTTGGCCAGTCCCCAGGGGCGTTTCAACCTGACCTCAAACTGCCAGATGTCGCCGGGGAGTATCCTGTGCTCCCCGTAGTAGGACAGTTGCAAGTTCACAGGGCCTGCGCAGTGCGTCGGCTTCAGGTCAGCGACGTTGAACCCGAAACGCTGCCGCGGCACGCCACCGCGCAAAAGGCTTTCCCTCGGCAGGGAAGATACGGTTCCGCTTACTGTGAGCGGCAGGCCGACGCAATCCGGTGTAATACGGCTGTGCAGGAGCGACGTACCGTGCAGAAAACCCGCAACGCAGCCGAGGCCAATGCCTGCAACCAGAGCGGTCAGCGGGGACTGCCTGAACACGATGACCAGCGCAGCCCCGACAAACAGTATTACTGCCTGCCAGGGTGGCAGTACCGGCCAATACCCGACAGACACGATACCCAACACCATGCCAATCATCCATGATCGCATGCGGTCTCTCCCGGGATTCCCACACCGCGTAAAATGGGAACGGAGTCACTACCTCGCTGTAGAATTCCAGTTTAAAATTGGCCGCTGATCACGCATAATGCCCGCTCACTCATTCGCCAGACCTGCGCGTCCACAACATCGAGCGTGGCAGTCAAACACATAGACCTGCAAAATGGCAGGTCACATTCGACCACGCCGGATATGCCGAAAAAAATTCTCAAAAGATTTGTGCCCAGCCCCGGTAGAATCCGCAGCATCAAGGCGCTGGGCGTACTTGGGGACTGGGTCTACGCCAGCAACCTCTGGCACCTCAACCGCTACTCCGCTTCCATGGCTTTTTTTGTCGGGCTTGTTGTCGCATTTATGCCCGTTCCCGGCCAGACGCTTGTGGCTGCCGTATTGGCAGTGTGGGTGCGCTGTAACCTTCCCCTCGCCGTCTCGCTGGTATTCGTCACCAACCCCGTGACCATGGCACCCATCTTCTTCATGGCGTACGAGATCGGCGCACTGATTGTCGATGTTCCGGTGCAAGAGGTTCAGATGGAACTAAGCTTCCACTGGCTCACCAACGGCCTCGCGGCGATCTGGAAACCGTTTCTACTGGGATGCCTGCTCTGCGGGCTTTTTTTCGGGAGCCTGGGCTATGTTGTCATCAGCCTGCTGTGGCGATGGCATGTCGTGAGACAGTGGCAGGCGCGCAAGCGAATTCGGGCTGCCCGAAAGCTCAGCGATCCTGGTTGAGGATCATCGCCGGGGCCATACCCGCTGCACGCCTGGCCGGGTAGATGGCCGCAACGACGCACATCCCCAGTGCTATACCACCGACGGTGAGTATGTCTTTCGCCAACAGGTCCACTGGCAGGAACGACACGGGGTACACATCCGTATTGAGGAACTGCATTCCCAGCAATTGCTCCAGCCCGCTCACCAGTCCCGGCACAGCCAGGCTGCCCAGGGCACCGAGAACACTTCCGAGCACTACTCCAACAAGTCCGATCATCGCCCCCTGCAACACGAATATCCAGGCGATATCAGGCCCTGTCGCACCCAGCGTGCGCAGGATGGCGATATTGCCCTGCTTGTCGAGCACAACCAGCACCAGCGACGAGACAACGTTGAAAGCCGCCACCGCTATAATGGAAAACAGGAGGATTGACACCATGTCGCGCGACAGCTGGATAGCCGCGTACAGGTTGCCGTGCGTCAGCATCCAGTTGGTACTGTAGAAGCCCGGCGGCAGTATCTCCTGCAATTCCCACGCGATACGCTGCACATCAAACAGTCGATTGGTCGAGACCCTGAAACCGCTGACGCGACCGTTCAATCCGGCCAGTTCAGAGGCCAGCGCGAGATGCACCAGCGCGATGGTCTGGTCGAGTTCTGTCCCGGTATTCAAAATGGCACTCAATTGCACGGTTTCAAAACGCGCGGGCCCCATCTCACCGCCACTACCGGTGCCGGGCACGATCAGGTTCAGGCGTTCGCCGACATTGACACCCAGGTGCTGCGCGACACCTGCACCGAGAATCAGGCCGTTCTCCTGCTGGTGGAAGTTCGCTGCGCCCTGTTCGTCGAGATAGGCCGCGAGTGACGCGAACGCGCCCGCCTCGCTCGTATCCAGCCCGATGCCTCGTACGGTTTCAATGTCGGTACCCCTCGTAACAAGGGCATCAAACTGGGCAAAGGGTGTGACCTGTTCGACGGACGGGTGGCGTTCTATCAACTCCACAACCTTTGCTTCGTTGTCGATAGTTGTTGCCGAATACACCGTGATATGCGGCACCAGCGAAAGGATTCTCTCGCGCATCTCCTTGTCGAAACCGTTCATCACTGACAGGACGATAATAAGCAGGCTGATCGCGAGCACGAGGCCGAGCATGGACAACGAGGACAAGAATGCAGAGAGGTGTCCCTGTCCAAACGCAAACGTATAGCGCACGGCTATACGCAAACGCTCCAGGCGGGTCACTGTAACGCCTGCAAAACGCCATCCCGCAATTCGAGCGTGCGGTGCATATGCGCGGCAATCGCTGGATCATGGGTAACGACGACAAACGATGCGAGGTCCTGGCCGAGTTCATCGATCAACTGCAACACCTGTGCAGCAGACCGCGGGTCGAGATTACCGGTGGGCTCATCGAGCAGGACACAGTCCGGGCGTGTCACCAGTGCCCGGGCGATAGCGACACGCTGCCGCTCACCACCGGATAGCTGCGCTGGCCGGTGTGTCAGCCTGTGCCCCATACCGACACGCTCCAGCATTTGCTGCGCGGCGAGCCCGGCCGCTTTGCGTGCGGTACCGCCGATCAATAAAGGCATCGCGACATTTTCCTGCGCATCGAATTCTGGCAGCAAATGGTGGAACTGGTAGACGAAACCCAGTTGCTCATTGCGCAGGCGACACAGGGCGCTCTCGTTGAGCCGGGTGAGATCCCTGCCCCGCATCAACACCTTGCCACTACTGGGGTAATCGAGGCCGCCCAGCAGGTTCAGCAACGTCGATTTGCCGGAACCGGAACCACCCACGATCGCAATCTTTTCGCCCGCCCGCAGCGTCAGGTCGACACTGCGCAGCACGGTGACGGACTTGTCGCCATCGTCATACACCCGGCACAATGCCTCACACTGCAGTACCACATCACTCATAACGTAAAACCTCTGCGGGTGCGATACTGGCGGCACGCCACGCTGGATACAGGGTTGCCAGCAAGCTCAAGAGAAAGGAGGCTGCTACTACCAGCGCCACATCAAAACCCTGTAAATCGGCGGGAAGTTCGCTGATGAAGTACACCGTTGGGTCGAAAAGTTTCATGCCAAGCGTATTCTCGACGGCGGCCGTGATCGCGGCGATATTGGTGGCCAACACCACGCCGAGCAGCGCACCCACAGTTATCCCGACGCCGGCGAGCACCAGCCCGTGTGCGACAAATATCGCCATAATCCCGCTGGCACGCGCGCCCATCGTGCGCAGCACGGCTATGTCCCGGCGCTTCTCCGCCACGGACATGACCAGCGTGGACACAATATTGAAGGCCGCCACGGCTACCACACTGAGCAACAACAGGCTGACCATGATCTTCTCGAGCTTCACGGCGCGAAACAACGAGCCCTGGGTCTGGCTCCAGTCTTTCACCACATAGGACTGCGGCAGTTGTGCCGCGAGCTGGTGCATGATCTGCGGTGCCTCAAAAAGGTCTCTTGTTTTAACTTGCAGGCCGTCTACCTTGCCTTTGCTGCCGAGCAACTTCTGGCCTGTCGAGAGCGAGATATATGCCTGGTAGCCATCTGGCTGTGCACCGATCTGGAACAAACCGGTGACACGTAGCCGCTTGCTGCGCGGAAACAGGCCGAGTGGCGTAACCGTGAGTCGCGGCACGGTAACCTCGACGTAATCGCCCGGTACGACACTGAGAATGCTCGCCAGCGTTGCACCCAGCACCACATTGAAGCCATCGCCCTGCAGGCTGTCCAGATCGCCTGCAATGATAGAGGAGGACAGATCCGATACCCGACTCTCCATCTGTGGATCCACCGCTGTCAATACCGCGCCGCGCCGTGTACGACCGTTGCCAAGTATCGCTTTCTCCGAGATATAGGGCGCCACCGCGACAATACCCGGAGCGGCTGCAATCTGATCCTTCAGCAGCGGCCACTGCGCGATCCCCCCCTCCTCGCTCTCGACATACCCGTGCGGAACCAGCGACAGAATCCGTCCGCGCAACTCACCGGCAAACCCGTTCATTATGGCCAGTACCACGATAAGACTCGCAACACCCAGCACCATCCCCAGCATGGAAACCGTGGCGATCACCGAGGTAAACCGATTGCGTTTTCGACTGAAGCTGTAACGCACGCCAATAAAGGGCGCGTAATTTGCGATGGTGTTCCTGGCGGTGCTCACGTCTGCTGTCCGGCGCTATTCGTCAGCCGGATAGTACAGCCTGGATTTTTGCTCAACCGCGGTATCGCCCCGGGTTTCTTCCTCACAGCGCTGCGGGTTACCGCCACATATCTCGCAGGCGGCATCTACACCCAACGCGCCCATCCCACCGCAGGAACCCTTGATGGGGGCCCGTCCGGCAATGACCCCGACAGCCATAGCCCCGATCACCAACCCGAAAACCAAAACTGTCATTAAAAATAGTGCCATGTGCCTACTCTTCTGTGTGGGGGAGATCTTTCTGCTGTGGTTCACCCAGATAGCGAGAGAACTGCGGCGTTTGACTGTGCTCAAAGCCGCCCTCGACCCTGCGTATGAAATATACCGCTAATCCCTGTGCCTGCGCCACCGCCATCGCGCGCTCGGCGCCCAGTACGGTGAGGGCTGTTGCCCAGGCATCGGCTATCATACAGCTTGGATGAACCACTGTTACCGATACCAGATCGTGCGCCACAGGGTAACCCGTGCGCGGATCAATGGAATGCGAATAGCGCTTTCCATTGGCCTCAAAGTAGTTGCGATAATCTCCGGAAGTCGCCAGCGCCACATCGCTTAAACTCACCGTGGTGGCGACTGAGCGCTCGCTGCTTTCAGGCTGCTCAATTGCAATGCGCCAGGGGTCGCCCCTGCCGCTGAGTCCGGACAGCCGCATTTCCCCACCCACCTCTACCATATAACGATTAACGCCATGCGCCTCCAGCCAGTCGGCGACAAGGTCTACCGCATAGCCTTTTGCCAGCGAGGAAAAATCCACTGACAGTGCCTGTTTTTTCATCAGCCGATGGCGCGCTGCATCGAGTTCGATATTGTGCTGCCCTACTCGCGTCATTACCCGGGCGATCGCTTCCTCAGTTGGGGGGCTATCAATGATGCCTGTTGGGCCAAACCCCCACAGATCGACCAGTGGCGACACGGTCACATCATAGGCTCCTTCACTGTGTTCCCCCACCTGCAGGGCGGTGCTCATCACCTCGATAAACTCTGGCGACGCCTTGAACCAGGCATTGGGAGCATAGGCATTGAAGAGGCTGATTTCGGAATCGGGGCGGTAGGTCGACATACTGCGGTCAATGCGGTCCAGCTCAGCCTCTATACCGCTTTGCAATACCGCAACATCCGGCGCAGATTCCCCGGGAACATAGCTCACATGCCAGACTGTCCCCATCGTAGCGCCAGCCAACTTTGACGGCGAGGCCTGCTCGCTGCACGCTGTGAGCAGTACCAGGGCGAACAAACAAAAAAGCCACTCACGCGAGTGGCTTTGCAACGGCCTTGACACGGAATTATCCGCCGAAATCGTCAAGCATGATATTTTCAGGTTCCACGCCGAGCGCCGTCAGCATTTGTATCACGGCAGAGTTCATCATCGGCGGCCCGCACATATAATACTCGCAGTCCTCGGGAGCCGGGTGATTCTTGAGATACTGCTCAAACAGCACGTTATGGATAAACCCGGTGTAACCGTCCCAGTTGTCTTCGGGTTGCGGATCGGACAGCGCGACGTGCCACTCAAAGTTATCATTCTCTGCAGCGAGTTGATCGTACTCCTCGGTGTAGAACATCTCGCGCAGCGACCTGGCGCCGTACCAGAAACTGATCTTACGCTTGCTATGGAGGCGCTTGAGCTGGTCGAACAGGTGTGAACGCATCGGCGCCATACCGGCACCACCACCAATAAACACCATTTCCGCATCGGTATCCTTGGCGAAAAACTCACCGAAAGGACCGTAGACTTTCACCTTGTCGCCGGGTTTCAGGCCGAACACCCAGGACGACATCTGGCCGCAGGGTATGCCCTGGCTGCCCGGAGGCGGTGTCGCAATCCGGATATTGAATTTCACCAGTCCCCGCTCTTCGGGATAGTTGGCCATCGAGTAAGCCCGGATCACGGTTTCATTCACCACAGACTCCAGGTTGAAGAAGCCAAACCGCTCCCAGTCGCCCCGGTACTCTTCCTCGATATCAAAATCTGCATATTTAACGCGATGCGGCGGGCATTCAAGCTGCACGTAACCGCCGGCACGGAAATCCACATTCTCACCCTCCGGCAACTGCAGGGTCAGCTCCTTGATGAACGTGGCCACATTGGGATTGGATACCACCGTGCACTCCCATTGCTTGACGCCGAAAACCTCATCGGGAACCGTTATTTCCATGTCCTGCTTGACGGAGGCCTGGCAACTCAGGCGCCACCCCTCAGCCGCCTCACGCCGGTTGAAATGGGCTTCCTCCGTGGGCAGCATGGAACCGCCACCCTCGTTGATGATGCACTTGCACTGCGCGCAGGTGCCGCCACCGCCACAGGCTGATGGCAGGAACAGATCTGCCTCAGACAGCGTTTGCAGCAATTTACCACCCGCGGGCACGGTAATGGTTTTTTCACCATTAATGAGAATATTCACCGCGCCGGCACTGACCAGTCGCGAACGCGCCATCAGAATCACAGCGACCAACAGCAGCACGATCGCAGTGAACATGCCGACACCAAATACAATTGTCATTTCCATATCTGCTAGATCCTGACTAGATATCGATGCCGCCAAAGGACATAAAGCCCAATGCCATCAGGCCAGCGGTAATGAAGGTGATACCCAGACCCTGAAGCCCCTCGGGCACGTCAGAGTATTTGAGCTTTTCACGAATGCCTGCGAGCGCTATTACAGCCAGCGCCCAACCCACTCCGGAGCCGACACCGAACAC
>JAGRIK010000215.1 GCA_020443325.1 Halioglobus sp. | reverse complement strand
TCAGCGTTGGGAAGATAGACGAGTGCTATCCTTTCTATACGCTGTATACCGGCTGTGTTCTCTGCTTCATATGTGCCATCACCAAACTCGACTATGATCGACTGGCTTCTGCCTTGAATATCGGTCTTTAACGCAAGCACCTCACAGGATGAATTGATATTACATGCTTGGTACAGACGTTGAACATCAGGTGCGTACTGTTCAAGATCATCTTGTTCGACTCCGCCCCATTCGAAATATTCATCTGCCATTAGCCAGCTCGCGGAGGTGAGGAGGACGTCAATACTGCTGCAGCGGAGATGCCAACGGCAAGCTTGAAGCCGCTAGCGGTTGCCTCGAACTGGAGCGGAGCCGGTTTCGAAGTGTTTGGTTCTTCGCCGGTACATTTGAAGATACCGGAATTTCCGAGTATTGACCGATATTCTCGTTTGGCGCGGATGCAGGGCGGGTCATCCTTGTCATCAACTATCGGTTTGCTGCTTGATACGATAATCGCCCCGTTTCGGGCATGCCCAAGAGCGCTCCGCGCACTTTGCGATATCTGGGCCGACTCACCGTTATCTGACCAACTGTCGTGGGAGAGTGATCTCCAGGAGCAATGGTGTGGAGCCTGAAGTAGGTCGTACTCTAAGTCGGACGATTCAAATTCACCCGATATTCTTTCCCAAATATCTACGCCCGCATCCCCGCCGGACAGAAAACGGCTGACAGTAGAGCTGTACGCCGAGTTCTTGATGTCGTAACTGATGATTACGCTGGACCCGTTCTTTGAAAGTATTTCTTCTTCAACGTCACTCTGCTTACTGATGGGTGCCAGAATGTGAGACACCAGATGGTCGGCAGCTTGTCCGTTAATTCCTGAAAATCGCTCACCGCTTTTTATCAATACTGGACCCAGATTGTCCGTTTTTCCGTTTTCATCCTCGCCTATTATCAGAATTTTATCACCATCACCTACTGAGAAGTTTTGCTTCAGATTTTCAGCTACGCGGCGTTTGGCTTCTTTATTAAATGCTTTTGCGTCCGGACATAGAAGGTGATCATTCGAAGCACGTCTGAACACCATGGGAGAGGACCAGAGCTGGCGAATAATGATACGCTTTTCGAGTTGTGGTTTGGCGTCATCAGCATATTCCGCAATCGGACCCAGCCAGAAATGCGTTTTAAGTCCCAGACAATGATCTTCGTCGGGGTGGCTTAACAGCATCGCGTCTACGTAAGGACGATTGTTGATATCGGTCTTGATACGGTTTCTGAGTTCTTTAGCAACATCCGGAGTCCCATCTTCGGGGTTATCAGCAGCAGAACGTATCTTGCAGTCAATCAGTAGACACGTTTTGTCCGCATCGGCTAATTGGATTAAAGTCATATCCCCGTTATCGACTGGGAAAAAAGTTACTTTTGCGGCCATGAATTCCTCCTGAGTTTAATCCTGTTCGGCAGCTGCGACAGCGTTGACTACAAATCGGCTACCTGAAATGCGCGCAGCTACGAGCGCAAAAACCGCAAGCGTCCCCTGTACCGCGAATATCATGGGATTTGGTGTGAAATGGAATAGAGTTTTGCCGAATAGAGACAGAGACAAAGTAGCCAAAAAGATCAACAACAGCCCTGAGAAAGCGTCCCTGTATAGAAAAAAACTGCGATGTGCCTGCAAAACGGAAGGCTCATTCCTGACAGGTTTATATATCTGGTGATACCAGCGACTGTTTCGAGTGTCTGGATCAATGCCTTCCTCAAAAACATTGGGCCAGCGAGCCTGGGCAAGTTCATAGTCGATGCGTGTGTCTCTCCGGCACAAGCTGTCGACGCGGCATCCGGCGAGTTCGTTCTTAAATCGCGTGAAAACTAGTTTGTGCTTGATGCTGTGTGGAATGAGGTTTGCGATCATCACCAGGACTGCTGATAACATG
Source organism: Halioglobus sp. (assembly GCA_020443325.1). Classification (GTDB taxonomy): domain Bacteria; phylum Pseudomonadota; class Gammaproteobacteria; order Pseudomonadales; family Halieaceae; genus Marimicrobium. The sequence goes on along the minus strand of JAGRIK010000215.1, from coordinate 17,224 downwards.
ACCCCACTTCCGCCAATAACTGCGGCATCCATAAGACCTGAAACCACTTTCAAGTCAAACTGGAAAAGTGCTGACACCACCAGAGATGTGGCCAGTATCAGGAACAGAGCGCTTGAGTTCTCTTTTTTTAAATCGCTATCCATCTATCTTCCTGCCCTCACGATTTAATTTCTGAAAATTTCCCAGAATGATAATCATTGCGCTTACTATCCATTTCCGCGTGGCTTTTCTTTTCGGACACCCTTGAATGGGGTTTTATCAGACGTCTTTACGTCCATAAATCTGCCCGTATCGGTATAACGTTTAACGTAATTACCTGACGGGGTTTTTGTTTGAGACCGGTCACGCACTACACCATTGCGATGCCCGTCTCCCTTTGGTGGGTTTGTTGCCATTATTTCCTCCTATCCTGTCCAATCGCCTTTAAATCGATACTTACTATAGCGACATTAAAAGTTCGGAATCCCGAACTTTCTTTATCCTGACAGCGAATGATGCTATTGTCAAACAATATATTCGGAATACCGAACAAGGGGAGTTTACAATCGATATCAGGAGGTTTAAATGCCAGATCACTTAGGAGACAAAATTAGAAGCCTTCGTAAAAAGAAAGGACTCACGCTAGATAAATTGGCTAAAGCCGCAAATCTTAGTAAAAGCTATCTTTGGGAATTGGAGAACCGCGAATCACAGAGCCCATCGGCGGAGAAGCTTACAGCAATCGCCGACGCGTTAGGCGTTAGTGCTGATTATTTTTTAGACACTGATATCAGCACACCCGAGGAAAAACACTTGGATGACGCCTTCTTCAGAAGTTATAGAAAGCTGGAAACTCAGGATAAAGAGCAGCTGAGAAAAATTCTGGATACATTCAAGAAGAAGTAGAGCGATCGCGTGGCGGCCAAAAGTCCGCATATTTAGGTAGAAGCAATAACGTCAGTGTCGAATCATATTGTTCCGAATAGATTTTCATCTCAGTAAGATCAGCGTCCGAATCCGAATGAGCGAACCACTTCTTTGCGGGAACCTTTGCACCTTCAGAGTGCACAGGAACCGAGTCATCAGCAGTCAGGCTGCCTTCCGGCACGGGGATGACGTTACCTCTAGTTTTGAAATAGGCTCCGGATTTGAATGCATGCTCGCTCGATGACGCCCAGTTTATGAATCCGTCATTTGACATCAGTAGCACAGCTTTCTCGTCAGTATAGCTAAGCCATTTCAGTATTGCGGCGGTCAGCGATACACCATAACGATCCGCACAATGTGAAAACATATCAAGACTGACAATGCCATTGGCTTGCGCTCTGAAGTCGTCCAGCGGCATCAAAAGATAGGAGGCGAAAGTATCCGCCTCGGATTCTATATCGCCCTGCCCAGACCAATTCAACATATCGTCGCGGCTACACTTGAATTCTTGTCGGGCTTTGCGATGCAAAATGTAATGCCCGAGTTCATGAGCCTTAGTGAAGCGGATTCGACCTTTCGAGGGGATCAGTTCGTTATAAATGATTATCCACTCCGATTGGTCGTCATTGCTGGCAAGCATACCCTCAAAATTCCTTATATTGGCCTTTTCAATCTGGGTAATCGGGTCTGACCATCTGAAAATCTCATGCGTGCCGAGTGCAAGCTGATCTATATCTACAGGAAACCTATCACCACCATGAGCAGATTGGAAAACGCTAAGCATCTTATTCAAGTGATTTGCTGATTTGGCTGGGGTAATCTTTCCTTTGAACACTACGAAATTCCTTCATTGTGGGTAATGGCATCCATCGAAAATATCCGTAATGAACTAGTTCTTAGAATAGTTGCGAATGAATCTGGAGCCTATCGTCAAGCTTTGCTTTATGCCTTTTCTATCCAGCCTCCGAGACTCCTATAACTATCTTCATCGTTCCAAAGGTAGGAACTGTAACCAAGTCTTGTTCACGATCAATATTCAAGGCTAAATCTTAAACCAAGGGACTTAACAAAGCTCTCCAACTTACAAAGCCAGCGGACGCCGAGACCTAGGTTCGGGGTATGCGCAGGGGTTTGATGTTTCGATAGTGTGAGATGGAGTGATACCGCTCAGCGGCCTCATCCAGTACTTGGCGAATCAATCACATGATGTGGTTGATTCGAGAGGCTGAGAGGCCCGCAGGCCGCTCTCGGTCGGCTCGGTAAGCTCTGTACGTAAGGCCAGGATTTCCGACTTGGAAATATCGTCCAAACGCTGATGACCGAACCGAGGGATCAGGTGGGCGTCGACGGTGACACGCAAGTTGCTGGCATAAGAGCGTCGCCATTGAGGTCTCATCTCCTGGAACCAGGTCTCCGCAAATGTCTTGAAGTCTGGAGAGTTGGTTCCGTGGTTAGAAACCGTCTCTGATGGGCTCGGTTGTGGTACGGTGGTCGGGCTAGTTGGAGTCGCGGTCGCCCTTGGGCTATCCGGGAAATAGTCTGCCAATACAAAGTCGCCGCGTTTGATCGACAGCGTAATTTGTTTGAGGACGGCTTCGGCGCGATCCCGATTGGCCGGCGTGTCGGGTATCTGGGTATATTCGCGGTGGCGTTTCCCCTGCCATCTGAAGTCAAAGCAAAATTCGCCGTTGCGTTGATTGGTGCTTGCCATGGTTCCTCCCAGTTCGTCATACGCTGGACTGGAAAGTACCGGAGCTGAGAATGGCTGCAGGCGGATGGGAAATCGCCTTGTTCGCCACTGCGAAAGGCTCCGTTCAAGACGCGATGGTCTCAAATGGTCTCAATTTGGTCTCAAAACAGAGTGCCCCACCAAGGGGTGTTGCGTCCGTATTAAGAAAAAAGTCAGGAAAATCAGACTCTAAGAAATGGTGCCCAGAAGAGGACTTGAACCTCCACGCCCTTGCGAGCACTAGCACCTGAAGCTAGCGTGTCTACCAATTTCACCATCTGGGCAAATCAGAGCCTTATGGCCGATAATTCCTGCCAAAGTTTCTGAGGGCGGCGACTTTACTTTTCTGGCATGGCTTTGTCAATGCCCGAGCAGACGGGGCGGGCCCTCCTCGCGTATAATGCGCGATTATTCGCATATCCCGAACAATAATTTCTGACGGAAGAACCTATTTTTATGGCCAAAAAAGGCAAAATTGATGATCCCCACGCCGCTCGCGAAGCTGAGCGCTACGACAACCCCATTCCCAGTCGCGAGGTGATACTCCAGCTCCTGGCTGAGGCGGAAAAGCCGCTGGATCACGCTGATATCGCCAACGCGCTTGCGCTGAAGGAGCCCGAGCAGGTCGACGCACTGCAAAAACGCCTGCGCGCGATGGAGCGCGATGGCCAGCTGATGGTGAACCGCCGCGGTGTCTACGGCCTGGTGGATAAGATGAACCTGCTCCACTGCCGCGTGCAGGGCCATCGCGACGGCTACGGTTTTGCGATGCCGTTGGTGGAAGGCGAAGACATCTACCTCAGCGCCAGGCAGATGCACTTTGTTTTCGATGGTGATGAGGTTCTGGTGCAGGTCACCGGCGAGGACAGGCGCGGACGCCTTGAGGGCAGGGTCGTGGAGGTGCTGGAGCGCAAGCACAAGACCGTTGTCGGCCGTTACCAGGAAGAGAGTGGCATCGGCTTTGTTATTCCCGACAATGGCAGGCTCACGCAGCAGATACTCATTCCCCCCAAGGAAAAGGGGAAGGCCAAATCCGGGCAGATCGTCACGGTCGAGATCACGGAATATCCCACCCGTCGTTTTGGGGCCAAGGGCCGCATCGCTGAGGTGCTGGGCGATCATCTCGACCCCGGCATGGAAATCGATGTCGCCATCCGCTCGCACGGGATTCCCTGGGAGTGGCCGGACGAGGTGCTGGATGAGGCGTCACGCCTCGAGGCCGAACCGCTGGAGGCGGACAAGGAGCACCGGGTCGATCTGCGTAAATTGCCGTTCGTTACCATCGATGGCGAGGATGCGCGGGATTTTGACGACGCGGTCTATTGCGAGCAGGCCAGCAACGGTAAATGGCGCCTCTGGGTGGCGATAGCCGATGTCTCCCACTATGTCGCACCGGGGTCCGCGCTCGACCAGGAGGCGGCGCTGCGCGGCAACTCGGTCTATTTCCCGGCGCGGGTTGTGCCCATGCTGCCTGAGGCGCTGTCGAATGGCTTGTGTTCACTCAAGCCCGCGGTAGACCGGCTGGCTATGGTATGTGAGATGGAGCTCAGTGCCACCGGTGTGCTGTCCAAATACCGTTTCTATGAAGCCGTTATTCACTCCCACGCCCGTTTGACCTATACGCAGGTGGGCGAGGTGCTGGAGAAAGGCAAACACCCCGATGTGGACAAGCACCGGGTGCCGGACCTCAAGCGCCTGCATGGTCTCTACCATGTGCTGCGTGCGGCGCGCGACAAGCGCGGGGCGATTGATTTCGAGACGGTCGAAACCCGTATTATCTTCGATGACAATCGCAAGATCGAAGCCATTGTGCCAGTGGTGCGCAACGATGCGCACAAGTTGATCGAGGAGTGCATGTTGTGCGCCAATGTCGCCACAGCGCGCTTTTATGACGCCAACAAGCTGCCGATCCTGTTTCGGGTACACGAGGGTCCCACCGAGGAAAAGCTGGAGGGCCTGCGCAAGTTCCTCGGCGAACTGGGCCTGGACCTCGGCGGTGGCGCCAAGCCGACGCCGCTGGACTACCAACGATTGCTGTTGCAGATTGCGGACCGTGACGATGCGCATGTGATACAGACGATGCTGCTGCGCTCACTCAGCCAGGCAGTCTACCAGCCGGAGAACAAGGGGCACTTTGGCCTGCATTACGAGGCTTACGCCCACTTTACCTCGCCGATACGGCGCTACCCGGATTTACTGGTGCACCGCGGGATTCGGCACCTTATTCGCCGCAGCGCTGCCGCCAAGGGTGTCCTGCGTGTCCCGGGTGCTGTGGACATCCCGGCCAAAAAGGTCTTCCCCTACGATATTCACGCGATGGTCGTCAATGGAGAACACTGCTCGATGTCCGAGCGGCGGGCGGATGAGGCCACTCGCGAGGTCAACGCGTGGCTCAAGTGCGAGTACCTGCAGGAGCATGTCGGCGATGAATTCGACGGGGTCATCAGTGCGGTGACGAGCTTTGGTCTGTTTGTGGAGTTGAAGGATCTCTATATAGAGGGGCTTGTCCATATCACGGCCCTGCCCGGCGACTACTACAACTTCGACAAGGCGCGACAGCGGCTCACCGGCGAGCGCTCCGGGCGCAGCTTTCAGCTCGGCGGCAGCGTGCGCGTGCAGGTGGCGAGGGTTGACCTGGATGATCGCAAGATTGATCTCGAGATGATCGAGGCCAAGCCCGCAAAGAACGCCAAGGCAAAAGGCGCTGCTAAAGGTGATGCCGCCAAGCCCGCCAAGAAGGGTGCAAAGAAGGATAAGAAGGCCAGCACGCCGCGCAAACCCAAGGGCAAGACCGGCCTGCGGCGGCGCCGCTGAGCGTGCGGTACGTTTACGGCATTCACGCAGTGGATAGCCTCCTGCGCCAGAATGCCAAAACGGTGCAGCGCCTGCTGTTGCAGGCAGGCCGCAACGACAAACGCATCAACGCCCTGTTGGAGCTGGCGCAGAACCAGGGCGTGGCGGTGGTTCGCGAGCCGCGCGCAGGACTGGACAAACTCGTCAGCGGGCGCCATCAGGGTGCGGTAGCGCAGGTGCAGGACTCTGCTGAAGCGTCTACGGCATCCAACCTGTGGAGCGAGGCACAGCTGCTGCAGGCGGTGGATGATAAAGACGGTGCGGTGCTCATCCTGGTGCTGGACGGCGTCACGGACCCCCACAACCTCGGTGCCTGCCTGCGCAGCGCGGACGCGGCGGGTGTGGATGCTGTGGTGGTGCCGAAGGACAACTCGGCGGATCTCACGCCGGTGGTGCACAAGGTGGCCTGCGGCGCTGCCGAGGTGGTCCCGTTTGTCCGCGTCACCAACATCAGTCGCACCTTACAGGCGTTGCAGGCGCGCGGTGTGTGGCTGTTCGGCACCGATGGTGATGCAGAAAAATCTTTATATAACAGTGACTTGACTGTGTCCCTGGCGCTGGTGATGGGGGCTGAGGGCAAGGGCATGCGCCGCCTGACGCGAGAGCAGTGCGATTTCCTGATCCACCTGCCGATGGCCGGTTCAGTGAGCAGCCTCAACGTGTCGGTCGCGGCGGGCATTTTTCTGTTCGAGGCCGTTCGCCAGCGGGCTGGCGGTGACAAATAATCTCCTTGTCACCCGCCCACAAACTCGGTAGACTCCGCTCCCTCAAAATTTGCCCGGCTGTCCTGTATGGCCGATCCTCCTTGCTACACCATTTTAGTGGGTAGCATTAACCCGTAAGGAGCTTTCGAATGCGACATTACGAGATCGTATTTATGGTCCATCCGGACCAGTCCGAACAAGTGCCCGGTATGATCGAGCGCTACACCACAGCAATCCAGAAAGACGGTGGCCAGGTTCATCGCCTTGAAGATTGGGGTCGCCGCCAGTTGGCCTACCCGATCAACAAGATCCACAAGGCACACTATGTGCTGATGAACGTGGAGGCGTCCAACGACGCTATGGAAGAGCTGACAACCACTTTCCGTTACAACGACGCCGTTATCCGTAACCTCGTGATCCGACGTGATGAATCTGTGACTGAAGAATCTTTCATCATGAAGGCCGAGAAAGAGAATCGTGAGCGCAAGAGTCGTTACGAAGAGCGCCAGGCGGCCGATGCTGCCCGCGCTGAAGAAGACGACAGCGATGATGATGACGATGATGATGACGAGTCAGATAACGATTAAGTCACCGCGCTTTGATCGTAAATCACGTAACGCATATTGAGGTTTAGAGGAGAATCACCATGGCACGTTTTTTCCGTCGCCGTAAGTTTTGTCGTTTTACCGCTGAAGGCACCAAGGAAATTGATTACAAGGACCTGGAAACCCTGAAGGCATACGTATCCGAGACCGGCAAGATTGTGCCCAGCCGTATCACAGGCACCAAGGCCAAGTACCAGCGCCAGTTGGCAACTGCCATCAAGCGTGCGCGCTTCCTGTCGTTGCTGCCTTACACGGATTCGCATTTGTAAAAAGGTTCCCGTCCGCGTGTTGCCCAGTCGAGGTTTAACTTGAAGGGCCTGGCAGAACTTGTCATGCGCGGACGCCTGCAGGCGCTACTGGTTGTAGTAGCGGGTGCGGGCAGTTTGTTGTTTTGCTGGATCAGCGCTGCGGCGCTGGCACTGGTCACGCTGCGCAAGGGCGCGGGGCCAGGACTCTGGCTGTTTATGTGGGCGCTGCTGCCAGCAGGACTGCTGGTGTATCTCTTCGGGGACAGCGGGCCACTGACACTGCTGGCAGGCACCATGGTGCTGGCGATGGTATTGCGCAACACGGTAAGCCTGCCGCTAACGGTACTGTCAGCGGTAGGTGTGGGCGCGGTGACCGGGTTGGCTTTGCTGGCCTTTGCCGACGCCTACCTGGAGCAGATGGTGGCTTACTTCAGCGAGTTTCTCGCGTCGCTGGAGCAGCAGTTGACCCAGGGCGGCCAGGCGGTGGAGTTGGCCAGGCCTGACACGGCGCAGATCGCCGGTATGCTGGGCGCTGGCACGGCCACGATGTCGGTGCTGTGCCTGCTGCTGGGGCGCTACTGGCAAGCGGCCCTCTACAACGTGGGGGGCTTTGGCGCTGAGTTCAAGGCGTTGTATTACCCGGTGGGGGTGACGTCGGTACTGGTTATTGCGGCTGTTGCGCTTTACGGTTTGGGCCTGCAGTACCGCACATGGGCAATGATATGCCTTATCCCGCTGACCTTTGCGGGGTTGGCGCTGTTACATGCCCGCGCCGAAATGCGCGGGCGGGGTACGGGATGGCTGACGGGATTTTATATCGCCTGGCTGATCTTCGACCCGGTGAAAATTTTGGTAGTGTTGTTTGCTATCGCTGACAGCTGGATGAATTTTCGCCAGCGCTGGTCCACAGGGCCGGGTACGCAGCTGAGTCGGCGCGATGAACACGACGACGCTGATGATCGAAACGATGATCGAGACAATTGAAGTAGTGGTAATGCACTACCCGAAACGAGGAACGTAAGATGGACGTCATATTGCTGGAGAACATCAGCAAGTTGGGCAAGCTTGGTGAGACTGTGAAGGTGAAGGCCGGCTTTGGCCGCAATTTCCTGATTCCGCAGGGCAAGGCGGTGCACGCCACCGAGGAGAACACTGCCTCCTTTGAACTGCGTCGCGCCGAGCTGGAAGCGGCTGCAGATGCACAGATGGCTGAAGCCCAACAGCGCGCCGATGCGATCAACGCCCTGGGCGTGGTAACGATTCCCGCTAACGCCGGTGAGGAAGGCAAGCTGTTCGGTTCGGTAGGCACACGCGATATCGCGGATGCTGTTACTGCACTGGGTTGCCTGGTGGACAAGTCTGAAGTACGCCTGCCGAGTGGCGCGCTGCGCGAGCTGGGCGAGTTTGAAATCGCCATTCAGGTTCACGGCGAAGTCGATGCCGCTATCGTTGTGGCGGTCGTTCCCGAGTAAATCATTCCGGTGGCTCCCCGTTAGGGTGGCCGCCAGTTTCAGTTTAGGCACCGGTCATTCGTGGTCGGTGCTTTTTTATGCCTGGGATAAAGAGATCAACTAATCTACTAGATATGTTGGTCCGAGACTGTAGTTGGTATCGTGGTGGAGAACGCAGCTGAGATTCTTCAATGGGACACGCCAAAAAGCGCACATCCGTGTGCAGGCTCGGGTGGCGACGTCCTGTCGCCACACGGTCCCATCGAAGAACCTCAGCTGCATTCTCCCCCATCCGACGACTTAACCATCTGAAATAAGACTACGGCGTGTTTTCACTTCTGCTCGCACCCTATTTCCGATAGTCTGTGTACCCCTTAAAAAATATTGCGTGTTATGGCCGATCCAGATTATCCCGGCAATGTCTCCGAGCTGCGCCACCGCGGCGAAGGTGAGCTTGCTCGTATCAAAATGCAGCCGCACTCGTTGGAGGCGGAACAGTCGGTGCTGGGCGGCTTGCTGCTGTCTGCGGATGGCTGGGATTCGGTCGCTGAGATGGTGGTTGCCAGCGATTTCTACCGGCCCGGGCACCGGCTGATTTTTCGCCAGATTGCGCAGCTTGCCGAGGCGGCAGAGCCTGTTGATGTGATTACGGTGGCCGATAAGCTGGAGGCTTCGGGTGAGCTGGATGCGGCCGGCGGATTGCCCTACCTGGCAGAGCTGGCCCAGAACACGCCCAGTGCCTCCAACATCCGCGCCTATGCGCAGGTGGTGCGCGAACGCGCCAGTCTGCGCAAGCTGATTGAGGCCGCGCAGGACATTGCCGAGAGCGGGTTTAATCCCGAGGGGCGAAAATCCGAGGAGCTGATCGATCTGGCGGAGCGCCGGATTATGCAGATATCCGAGGAGGGCCCCAAATCCGGCGGCCCGCAGGATGTCAACCCGCTGTTGCAGAAGGCGATTGGGCGTATTGAGGAACTGTTCCAGTCCGGCGGTGATATTACAGGCCTCAGTACCGGTTTCATCGAACTGGATAAAATGACCTCCGGCTTGCAGGAGTCCGACCTCGTGATCGTGGCGGGTCGGCCCTCCATGGGTAAAACCAGTTTTGCGATGAATCTGGTGGAGCACGCGGTGCTGAACCAGAAAAAGCCCATCCTGGTGTTCAGTATGGAGATGCCGGCGGACTCACTGATCATTCGTATGCTGTCCTCTATCGGCCGCATCGACCAGACGCGGGTGCGCAACGGCAAGCTGGAGCAGGAGGATTGGCCCAAGCTGAGCCAGGCGGTGTCCAAGCTCAAGGATGTGCCCCTGTTTATCGACGATACACCCGCACTCACGCCAACGGAGCTGCGCAGCCGTGCCCGCAGGGTGGCGCGCGAGAACGGCGGCCTGGGCATGATTATGGTCGATTATATGCAGCTGATGCAGGTGGCGGGGGCATCGGAGGGGCGCACGGCCGAGATCTCCGAGATTTCGCGCAGCCTCAAGGCCATCGCGAAAGAATTCAAGGTGCCGATGGTGGCGCTGTCGCAGCTCAATCGCTCACTGGAACAGCGGCCCAACAAGCGCCCGGTCAACTCGGATCTGCGCGAATCGGGTGCGATCGAGCAGGATGCGGATGTGATCATGTTTATCTACCGCGATGAGGTGTACCACGAGGAGTCGGAAGACAAGGGTGTCGCGGAAATTATCATCGGCAAGCAGCGTAACGGCCCTATCGGCAGTTGCCGCCTGGCCTTTCTCGGCCCGTATACCCGCTTTGAAAACCTCGCTCGCGGGTCCTACGACGAGCGTTGAGGCTGGCCCTAGAGAGCCACCTACAGCCCGGTTTGTTCCCGCAGCGCCTTCAGGCGTGCCAGCTGTTCCTCGCGGGCCAGTGGCTTTTCCGGGGCTTTCTCCAGCGCAGCCGGTGCCGGTATCTCCAGTGATTCCCCGCGCAGTACCCGCGCACAGTATTGATCGTAATGGGCCTTGAACACGGGCCAGCTGGTGCGCTCGGTGTTGTTGGCGAGGAAGAACCAGTCGCTGTCTCTCCCGGCCAGATAAACGGCGGGGTGGCTCCAGGCTTGTGCCGATTTGGGTGTGGCGGCGCGGCAGGCTTCCACATAGGCGTCGCGCGGGTGCGGTAATCCGAGTTCGCCCAGTCCCTGCTGGCAACACTCCAGCATGCGGTTGAGGGTGGGCAGGTATTCGCTGTGTTCGATCGCGTGCCGGGCACCTTTGAGGATGTGTTCTACGGGGTAGTCCGACAGTGCTTCCAGCCACAGTTTCTTGATCTGATTGAGCTGGTCGGCGCCCGGATAGGCCGCGTAATACTGGTTGTGGTAGTTCAGGCGGAACAGTGCGAACACCTGGTTTAGCGCCTCGACATGCCCCTCTGTCGCCAGTTTACGGCTCGCCCCACTCTGCCCACGAGGTGTCATTGAGGTCTTGTTCGAGGCTGCGATCTCTTGTGCGACCCGCTGTACTCGTTCCCTGGTGTCCGGCATGGCTGTGTCCTGCGTGTTCGAGCTGGTGGCGTTTTGCCCAGTGGTACTTCACATGTTGTAGAAACTTGCTGTTCCAGGACGTGTGGGCCTGGTTGCTGTCGCGCCAGTATACGATGAACTCGGGCAACAGTGAGCGGGCAAATTCAGTGTCTATGTGCGACAGTCGCAAAATGTCATACACGTCTTCCGTGGGCTGCCACTGTTCGCTGATGCGCTTGGGCTCGGTGCTGTGCTCAAGGCTGGAGGTGTATTTCGCCCACTGGATGCGGATGTGCTGGATGAATTTCGAGTTGAGCTCCTTCGGACTGGTGCCGCGCTCGCGCCAGTAGAGGATGAACTCGGGAATGGCATCCTCGATGAAATCGCGGGCAATTTCACTGCGCTCCATGATTTCCATGGCGTCCGCGCTGGGGCGCCAGGTGTTGTCCAGCGTGGTGGGCACCGGCACCCTGAAGGCCTCGGCCTGGTGCTGTTGCTCGCGCCGCCAGATGGCAATGACGTGTTGGCGGAACTTGTTCTCCCAGGCATGGCTGGTTTCGCCTCGTTCGCGCCAGTAAAAGATGAAATCCTCCAGTTGGTCCAGCGCGAACTGGCGCGGTATGGTGTGGTTCATCGCCAGCAGCTGCAGCAGGTCCTCGCTCGGTGACCAGTGCACGGGTAACAGGCCAGCGCTGCGCCGGGTGGGCACTGCCGGGGCTGGCGTGGCTTGGGTGGGGAGTGCAGGAGGTGTCGCCGGTTCGTGGGTTGCCGCCGGCTCGTTTACCGCAAACGTCAGGTGTTCCGCGGTCAGCAGTGGCGGGGTGTCGATCAGGAGTACGCCTTTGTCTACCAGGGAGCGGCTGATGCGGTGCAGGTCCTCGACACTCCAGAAGGGCAGGGTGCGCAACAGGAAAGCGCGCTCGATATGGAACCAGGCGTAGCCATTGCGCAGTTGCGGGTTCTGGTGCTCGAACACCTGCTGCAGGTGTTGCAACAGAATGGCCTCCTCCAGGCCAATGGTCGCCGCCAGCACCGGGGAAAACAACAGCGGTCGCTCGGGGATGAGGGAGAAATCTGACATCGTTGTACCGGTATCGGGTCGCAAGTTTGATAGGATACCGCATTCGCAAAAACGGTGCGCGGTGCCAGACGCCCGGCAGCCATAGATTGCTGCACTCTGCGCCACCGAAACAGCGCCCAGCGCCTGTTGCACCCACTCGACAACCGGAAAATGCGGTCAAACCGCCAGGACTCAAGATGGCCAAGCAAAAAACCGCATACGTGTGCAATGACTGCGGCTCGGATTACGTGAAGTGGCAGGGCCAGTGCAACGACTGTGGCGCCTGGAACACGCTCACTGAAATCAAGCTGGGCCCGGAAAAAGGCTCGGGCAGGGCGGGTGCCGGCACGCCGGTCAGTGGCAAGCGCACAGGCTTTGCCGGTGCACTGGAAAGTGCGCGGGTGCTCAAGGACATCGACCTTCAGGACCTGCCCCGTTTTTCCTCGGGGACGGAGGAGTTTGATCGCGTCCTCGGCGGCGGCCTGGTGCCCGGTTCCGCGATTCTGGTGGGCGGCTATCCCGGTGCCGGTAAGAGTACGCTGTTGTTGCAGACCATGTGTCACCTGGCCGCCACGATGGACGCCCTTTACATCACTGGGGAGGAGTCGCTGCAGCAGGTCGCGATGCGCGCCCAGCGCCTGCGTTTGCCCACCGACAAATTGCGATTGATGTCGGAGACCAACGTCGAGGCGATTGTCGCCTCCGCCCAGGAGCTGAAGCCCCGGGTGCTGGTTGTCGATTCCATCCAGGTGGTGCACACCGACGAGATCGCGTCGGCACCGGGCAGCGTCTCCCAGGTGCGCGAATGCGCCGCCTACCTGATCCGTTACGCCAAGCAGACTGGCACCGTATTGTTCCTGGTGGGACACGTCACCAAGGACGGCTCGCTGGCGGGCCCCAAGGTGCTCGAGCACATGATCGACTGCTCCATCCTGCTGGAGGGGAGCGACGACGCGCGCTTCCGGACACTGCGCGGGCAGAAGAACCGCTTTGGCGCCGTCAATGAACTGGGCATCTTCGCGATGACCGAGCAGGGCATGCGCGAGGTGAAGAACCCGTCCGCCATTTTCCTGGACCGGGGCAGTGAGCCCGCCTCCGGCAGCGTCGTGATGGTGGTGTGGGAGGGGACGCGGCCGCTACTGGTCGAAATCCAGGCACTGGTGGACGACAGCCAGCTGGGCAATCCCCGGCGGGTGGCCGTGGGCCTTGAGCAGAACCGGTTGGCCATGCTGTTGGCGGTGCTGCACCGCCACGGGGGATTGCAGGTGGGGGACCAGGACGTGTTTGCCAACGTGGTGGGCGGGGTAAAAGTGTTGGAAACCAGCGCTGACCTCGCATTGCTGCTGGCGATTGTGTCCAGTTTTCGCGACAGGATACTGCCCCGGGATATGGTGATTTTTGGCGAGGTGGGATTGTCCGGTGAGATTCGTCCGGTGCCCAATGGGCAGGACCGTCTTGCAGAGGCCGCCAAGCACGGCTTCACGCGAGCGATTGTGCCCAAGGGCAACGCGCCCAAGGGGCAGATCAAGGGGATGCAGGTGACGGCGGTGGCGAAACTGGCCGATGCGCTGGCGGCGCTGGAGTAGCCAGGCGGGCGTTTAGTTGGTCAGCTGGTCAAGCTCTTCTTCCAGTGTTGCCATGTCCATGTGGGCTTGCAACACCTCCAGCAGGGGCTCCATGTTCTCCCTGTCCACATGTTGCACCGCAAAACCCAGGCGGCCGGCCTCCACGTGTTGCAGGTAGGCGTGCAACTCCAGGGTGCTGCCTTCTTCCAGTTTGACGATCAGTGTAAAGGGCTCGTTGTACTGCGCGTCCCATACATCGGGCTGGTCGGTGGCGACGCCCGTCAGGGAGATGTCGATGAGACGCTGCCGCCACACGGACCCGCCCTGGTGCACTTCCACGGGCAGGGCCAGCTCAACGCGGGTATAGCGACGCTTCTCAACAGAATGCTCGGTCATGTCATGCTCTTGTGGCTTCTCTCAAAACCCAACTATAGCGCTGCCCACGTTTGAATGCGAGGTCGACACGGTTATCAAAGTGCTGATAACCGGCCACTCCTGAAACTATTTCAGCTTGCGATACTTGAGGCGCTGTGGTTGATCGGCCGCCGCACCGAGACGGGCCTTGCGATCCTCTTCGTAGTCGCTGAAATTGCCCTCGTGGAACACCACGCCACCATCGTCCTCATACGCCAGGATATGGGTTGCGATGCGGTCCAGGAACCAGCGGTCGTGGGAGATCACCATCGCAGCGCCCGGAAACGTGAGCAGGGCCTCTTCCAGCGCGCGCAGCGTCTCGACATCCAGGTCGTTGGTGGGTTCGTCCAGCAACAGCACATTGGCGCCCTGCTTCAGCAACTTGGCCAGGTGCAGCCGGTTGCGCTCTCCGCCGGACAGGTCCTTGACGAATTTTTGCTGGTCCGACCCCTTGAAGTTGAAGCGGCCCACGTAAGAGCGCGAGGGTACCTCGTAATTGCCGATGCGGATGATGTCCTGGCCATCGGACAGTTCTTCCCACACCGTCTTGCTGCCGTCCAGGTCGTCGCGTGACTGGTCGACATAGCCCAGCTTCACTGTTTCGCCCACCGACACCTCGCCACCAGCCGGTTGCTCCGCCCCCATCAGGATCTTGAACAGCGTGGATTTACCCATGCCGTTGGCGCCGATAATGCCCACGATGCTGCCCTTGGGCACGGTAAAGCTGACATTGTCGAACAACAGGCGGTCACCGAAACTCTTGGAGAGGTTGCTGACATCGATGACCTTGTCCCCCAGCCGCGGGCCGGGTGGAATGTAAATCTCATTCGTTTCATTGCGACTCTGGAATTCCTGCGACTGCAATTCCTCGAAGCGCTGCAGCCGCGCCTTGCTCTTGGCCTGGCGTCCCTTGGGGTTGCTGCGCACCCACTCCAGCTCCGCCTTGATGGATTTCTGGTGTGAGGCCTCCTGCCGTTTTTCCTGCTCCAGACGCTTCTCTTTGGCGTCGAGCCAGTCCGAGTAGTTGCCCTCGTAGGGTATGCCGCGGCCGCGGTCCAGCTCCAGAATCCAGCCTGCGGCATTGTCGAGAAAATAGCGGTCGTGCGTGATCGCCACCACGGTGCCGGGGTAGTCATGCAGAAACCGCTCCAGCCACGCCACACTCTCCGCGTCCAGGTGGTTGGTCGGCTCGTCCAGCAGCAACATGTCCGGGTTGGACAGCAACAGGCGGCACAGCGCCACCCGTCGCCGCTCGCCGCCCGACAGTGTGGCAACATTCGCATCCCACGGCGGCAGGCGCAGCGCATCGGCGGCGACCTCCAGCTTGTGGTCGATATTGTGCGCGTCCGTCGCCTGGATAATGTCTTCCAGTCGCGCCTGCTCCTTGGCCAGCGCGTCAAAGTCGGCGTCCGGCTCAGCGTAGTCCGCGTACACTTTCTCGAGTGCCGCGAGCGCATCGATCGCCTCCTGTACCCCTTCCTCCACGTTACCGCGCACATCTTTTGCTGAATTGAGTTGCGGTTCCTGCGGCAGGTAGCCGATCTTGATGCCGGGCTGCGGGCGCGCCTCGCCCAGAATATCGGTATCAATGCCGGCCATGATGCGCAGCAGCGTGGATTTCCCCGAGCCGTTCAGGCCCAGCACGCCAATTTTGGCACCAGGAAAAAACGACAGTGATATATCCTGCAGAATGGTTTTCTTGGGCGGCACGACCTTGCCGACCCGGTTCATGGTGTAGACGTATTGCGCCATCGATAGTTTGCTCTGTTCAATTCAAGACGGCGCAGATTTTAACAGAAAGTTGCGCTGAGAATAATTTGGGGTCAGAGTAAAAACTCCAAGTTTTTACTCTGACCCCAAATTTATGACCCCAAATTATTGGACTTCCCAAGCTTGCGGCGTCTGTTTACTACCAGACCATAACCGACCCAGCTAATCCCGAGCAAATAGAGCACCGAGGGCACCGGGACAGGCGTCCCACCGGAACCACCTCCGTCGCCTGGTTCATCATCCGGATTACCTCCCGAACCACCGCCATCGCCCGGCTCATCATCCGGGTTGCCCCCCAAGCCGCCTCCGTCGCCGCGGTCATCATCGGGAAAGCCTCCGTCATTGGGATCAACCACATCGCCCGGCTTGCGCAGAAAATCAGCGGCCAATCCTCCGACACTGAAAGCGGATGAGACATTGAGATCGCTGTAGCTGCTATTGGGTGACAAGGTGTTGCTCAGCAGGTCGGCCCACGTGGCGTAGTAGGCGATATAAATCTCGTTACTGGTGCGATCCTCATTGCTCTCCAACAACACACTGTAGCCACTCCCATCGAACGTAAACCCGCCCACACTAAATGAGGAGGAGACATTCAGGGCGCTGTATCCACTATCGGGCGACAGGGTATTGCTCAGCAGATCGGCATATGAGGCGTAGTTCGCCAGGTAGATCTCGTTGTTCGTCCGGTCATCATTGCTTTCCAGCAGCACGCTGTAGCTACTACCATCGAAGGTATAGCCTCCCACACTGAATGAGGACGAAACATTGAGGGCGCTATAGCTACTACTTGGCAAAAGAAGATTCGTCAGCAGGTCATCGTAGGAAGCGTAGTTGGCCAGGTAAATTTCGTTAGTCGTTCGATCGGTGTTGCTTTCCAGTAACACGCTGTAACCGTTGTTATCCTGGGTGTAACCCCCCACGCGGAATGACGATGAAACGTTGAGGCTGCTGTAACTACTGCTGGCGTCTAGAGAGTTACTCAGCAAATTCGGGTAGCTATTATAATTGGCGAGGTAGATTTCATTAATCGACCGGTCCTGGTTGCTTTCCAGTAACACACTGTAAAGCACCGGTGTCGCCCGTGCTGCGCCGCTTGCAACCATCAATCCGAGAATCGCCACTTTAGCGACTGCGATTACCACCAGGGATTTAGAAGCCATAAACCAGTTCCTCCACAGGGAAAATCTGCCAGACCACCAGTACCTAATTGCAGTGCAGTGTGAGAGGAAAAAATCAGCAAAACTTGCGCCAAAAGTGGAATGCGCACTATTTTCAAAGAGTTAGGGTAATCCATCGAATATAGCTCTGCCCCAACTGTAAAAAATGCTGACAATAGCCAACCGTCATGCGCACTTCATCGTTCTGAGACTGCAACCAGAAGTCTCGCGCATGACCCAATCCAGCAGAATTTTTACTCTGACCCTAAATTATTTTGGATGTCAGCCGGG
>JAGRIK010000214.1 GCA_020443325.1 Halioglobus sp. | reverse complement strand
CTGCTGGCGACTTTCTGGGCCAGCTCCGGGTTGGCGTTACCCGTAAAGACCATCATTTTTGCGGACACTGCGCTCTACCTTCAGGTTTCTTACGAAATGCATCGGTAAATAAAAAAACAGCGCCATATTCCCTGGGCCTATGGCGCTGCCGGTATGGCTGGGGTGGGAGGATTCGAACCTCCGAATGCCAGGATCAAAACCTGGTGCCTTGCCGCTTGGCGACACCCCAAACAATCTGTTGGATTAGACTAATTCTATCGGCAGAGGCGATGTGTTGACGCCTCGGGCAAGGATACTCGTCCACTCGCCCTGCAATTGTTCTCTGGTCACACTCGCTTGAATTTCGCTGTCGAAGCCGAGGAACACGCAGGCCCCTGTGCCAGTCAGCCTGGCCTCGCCAAATTTATCCAAAACTTTCAACGCCTTATCAACTTGTGGGTAAAGTTGCCTCACAAGTGGCTGGCAGTCGTTCCGGGAGTGACCCTCAAAAAAGGCCGCCATTTTGATGGGGATGCTGTTGCGTGTCAATTGCGGATGGGAAAATATTTCCGCGGTGGAGACATGGCAATCGGGCACCAGGATCAGGTACCAGCGCTCCGGCAGCGTTACAGGCGCCAGAATCTCCCCGGTGCCCTCGGCCCAGGCCGTGTGCGCGCCGACAAAAACCGGCACGTCGGCACCCAGCGGCCCCGCCATCGCCTGCAACTCTGCGCGCGGCACATCGCGGCCCCAGAGATGGTTGAGCGCCAGCAGGGTGGTGGCGGCATTGGAACTGCCGCCGCCCAGCCCGGCGCCGGTGGGAATGTGTTTCTGCACGGCAATATGCGCGCCCAACTCGCCCTGTTGCAGGAGTTGCGCGGCGCGCACGATCAGGTTTTCTTCCGGGGGAATGTCCATCGCGCTGCATTCCAGCGTAATCCGGCCGCTCCGGTTGGGGGTGAACGAGAGGCGGTCGCCCCAGTCCAGCAACTGGAACAGCGTCTGCAGTTCGTGGTAGCCGTCGTCGCGGCGGCCGGTGATGTGCAGGAACAGGTTCAGCTTGGCGGGCGACAGCAGGGAGAGGGTGCCGGGCATCATGTCGGGGGCATCTGCCAGCGGGATAGCACGAGCTTCACCCGCGTGCTGCCGCGCTGTATCTGCAGGCGAGTGGGCAGGATGTAGGCGTCAAATTGGCCGTATTTCTGGAACTGGACCTCCCAATCGCCCTGTTGCAGGCTCTGCAGTAGTTCCGTTTCCGGATTCACCGCAATTTGCTGGATGTCCCAGTCCGGTGATGGCAGGCCCTTGAGCCAGTGAATCAGCGCGCTGAGCGGTAAATCCCACCCGGTGTTCAGCAGAATGGCATCCGGCGTGGAGATGTCCAGAGTGGTGCGCTCATCGCCCTGGCGGATATCCAGGATCTGCCCGTCGCTGTCGATCGTGGTGGCGCCCATGCCTAGCGGTCCGCTCAGTTGCAGGCGGGTATGCTGCCCGGCCTGTTGCCAGACAATACTGGCTGATTCCGAGGCGTCCACCGTGCGCAGGGCCAGCTTGCCGCTGGCTGTCCAGTCCTGCAGCGCAGCGAGCTGTGCCCTGTGCTGTTTCCAGCCGGGCGAGGAGGGTTCGCGCTCGGCCAGGCCGGCGCAGCCCGCGATCAGCGCCAACAATAGCCATAAAGCCAGCAGTCGGGCAGTGGCAACCATATCAGGGTTCTTGCTGCGGGGGCGTAAGGTCCAGGGGGGCTGCAGGGGCGAGTTCAACCCCGAGTCGGCGCAGAGTCCTCAGCAGTATCGGGCTGTCGGGATCGCGGGACAGGGCGGTTTGCCAGACGGCCATCGCGTCTTCGGTGTCCCCTTTGGTCCACAGCACTTCACCCAGGTGGGCCGCCACCTCTGGGTCGGGGAACTCCGCGTAGGCGCGCGTCAGGTACTGCACGGATTCCTCATACTGCCCATTGCGAAACAGTACCCAGCCCATGCTGTCCAGGATAGCGGGTTCATCGGGTTGCAACTCCAGTGCACGCGTCACCAGTTCCAGCGCCTCGGCGTAGCGCGTGGTGCGATCCGCCAGCGTGTAGCCAAGGGCGTTGAGCGCGGTCGCGTTGTCCGGGTTGGCCGCGAGCAGGATGCGCAGGTCTTTCTCCATCGCCTCAAGATCGTTCAGCTGTTCGCTGAGCATCGCGCGCGCGTATCGCAGTGCGGTGCTGGAGGGCATTTCCTTCACGGCCTGGTTGAGCAACTGCAGGGCTTCTTCGGTGGCGCTGGCGCGGGTCAGGATATCGGCTTCCAGGCCGTACAGCTGTTCGCGCAGCTGGGGGATACGCTCGCGCTGTTCCTGGAAATAGGCGCTGCTGCGATCCAGCTGATCGCGCTCCACCAGGATTTCGCCGATCCGGCTGTTCGCCGCGAGGTACTCCGGGCCGATGCCGACTTCCTGGTAATAGGTAATGGCCTTCTCGGGATTGCCGTTATCTTCGGCCATGCGCCCAAGGTAATAGTTGGCCTCGTCTGCGCGCTGGCCCAGCACAACGGTTTGCTGCAAATACGCTTCCGCCGCCTCGTTGTCGCCCATCTCGCGGTTGATGAGTGCCAGTGAGAACAGCAGGTCGCTGTCCTGTGGGGACTGCGTCGACAGAATCTCAAACTGTTCCCGCGCCGCCGCTATATCGGTGGTCGTGAGCATCCGCGCATACTGCAGGCGCAGTCGCTTGGCATCGGGTTTGTCCTTGAGGACACGCTCAAGCCGCGCATAGGGATTATCGTCTTTCTGCTCGACCAGTATCCTGGCCTCCAGCAGCACCGCCTGGGGTTGGTCTGGCTCGATGTCCAACAGGGTATCCAACTCCTCCAGGGCCTGGTCGAACTGCAGGCGCTCCGCGTATATGAGTGCCTGGGTTAACAGCAAGCGGGTATTCTTCGGGTAGGTTTTTGCCAGTTGCTCGATACCGGCTATCAGTTCACCGCGCTGCTTGTCGCTGAGGTTGGAAAAGCCGGTGAGCAGCATCGGGAAGTTGGCCTCGCCCGTCTGTTCCTCTACGACCACCAGGTAGGGGAGCGCGGCCACCGGTTGCCCCTGCTGGGCCAGCAGGGTCGCCAGCGTATTGTTGGCTTCAGCGCTATCCGGCTCCAGTTCCACCCACAACTGTGTGGACTTCATTGCCTCATCCGGCCGCTGCAGGAACTGGGCGAGGTGCGTGGTGTGCGCGCTGACACCGGGGTCGCGCAGCAGGGGTGCCTGCCGGCTGTAATTTTCCAGGGTGATATCGTAGGCCTGCCGCCGCAGCGCAAACTCCGCAACCAGCAGGTCGTACAGACTGTCTGACGGGAACGGCCGCTCGGGCACTGCAGCGCTCGGCTCGTCCTTGCTGCCGGTCTGCGGCCCGGTAGCGGAATCGTCAGCGGGGGGCTGGGTTGCACAGCCAAAAAGCAGCGCAAAACTGAGAGCGAAGGCAAGTAGGCGCGACATGGTGGCTTAAGGCGAGGCAATCCGGCGATTAGACAGCCGGTATGATGACACAGACTGCGCCTGAAACCCACAATCCGGCGCTTACGGTTGTCCCCGCGCGTTTCGGGCGGGATTGCCGGGGCGCTGTCATTTGCGGCCTAACTGGTTAAAATCAGGAGAGTTTTTGCGAACTGTGCTATGGTGCGCCGGTTTTCAAGACGCCGCACAAGCGGTTGGCGAAACCTGAAACAGAACGCTGTGGAGCCACTGGCAGTTGTCATGAATTTAATTGCGTTGGGAATCAACCATAACTCGGCCGCCGTGGAAGTGCGCGAGCGGGTTGCGTTTGCCCCGGAACAGGTCAGCGAAGCACTGGTGGATGTGTGTGAGGTGGCCGGTATCGAAGAGGTCGTTATTCTCTCGACGTGTAACCGGACTGAGTTGTACGCCATCGTGCCCGAGGGCGTTGTGCCGGGGGATAAAGCGCAGGAACTCATCGACTGGGTTGCGAACTATCACCACCTCTCAGCGCAGGAGTTACACCAGTTCGCGTATCTTCACGAGGGCGGGCAGGCTGTGAGGCATCTGGTACACGTTGCGAGCGGCCTGGATTCCATGGTCCTGGGCGAGCCGCAGATCTTCGGGCAGCTCAAGTCTGCCTACGCCGTGGCGGATGAGGCCGGTACGGTAGGCGGTGAGTTCGCCCGGCTGTTTCCGCGGGTTTTCTCGATCGCCAAGCGCGTGCGTACCGATACCGCCATCGGTGAAAACCCGGTGTCCGTCGCGTATGCCGCCGTCGATCTCGCCGGACACATTTTCTCCGATCTCACCCGCTGTAATGCATTGCTGGTGGGGGCGGGGGAGACTATCGAACTGGTGGCGCGCCACCTTGTCAGCGCGGGTGTGCGCCAGGTGGTGATTGCGAATCGCACGCTGGGCCGCGCGCGCGAACTGGCGCAGAAGTTCGGGGCGGAAGCGGTATTGCTCGCGGAGATACCCGAGCAGCTGCGCGATGCCGATATCGTGATTACCTCCACCGCCAGCCAGTTGCCTATTCTCGGCAAGGGTGCGGTGGAGCAGGCGTTGAAAGTGCGCAAGCACCGCCCTTACCTGATGATAGATATCGCGGTGCCCCGGGATATCGAGTCACAGGTCGGCGAGCTGAATGACGTCTATCTCTATACTGTCGATGACTTGCGTGAGATCGTCGATGAGAACCTGCGCAGTCGCAGCACCGAGGCGCGCAAGGCCGACCTCATCATCGATGAGGGCGTCAGGCTCTACACGGAGGAGGTGCGCAGTCTCGCCGCCGTGGACACCGTCAAGGAGTACCGCTCGATGGCGGAAAAGCTGCGGGAGCAGGAGTTACAGCGTGCCCAGCGCGCGCTTGACCGTGGCGATGATCCGCGCGAGATACTGGCCCAGCTATCCCGTTCCATCACCAACAAACTGATCCACGCACCCACGCGGGGATTGAAACAGGCGAGTGTCGACGGTCGCCAGGACCTGATCAACAGCGCCCGCAAACTACTGGGGTTGGAGAGCCATTCGCCGCCGCGAGCGCGAACGGATGAGCCCGACCAGCCAGAACTCGATCTGCCATCCTCGGCGGTGGAAACCACGCGACGCACCCTACAATGAAAGCATCCCTGCTCACCAAACTGGAATCGCTTGGCGACCGGCACGAGGAGGTGTCGGCGTTACTGAGTGACAGCCAGACCATCGCCGACCAGAACCGGTTCCGCGAGTTGTCGCAGGAGTACGCCGAGCTGGAACCAGTCGTGTCCTGCCACAATCAGTACCGCCAGGTCAGCGCCGATGTGGAAGAGGCGCGACAGATGCTCGATGATGCCGACCCGGATGTGCGGGAAATGGCGCGCGAGGAACTGGACAGCGGCACTGCGCGACTGGCGGAGTTGGAAGCCGAGTTGCAGACGCTGATGCTGCCGCGTGACCCGAAGGATTCGCACAACGTTTTCCTGGAGATTCGGGCTGGCACAGGCGGCGACGAAGCGGCGATTTTTTCCGGTGACCTGTTTCGCATGTACTCGCGATACGCTGAAAACCAGGGCTGGAAAGTCGAGATCCTGTCGGAACGCCCCGGCGATCACGGTGGCTACAAGGAGATCATCACGCGCGTCGAAGGCCGCGATGTCTACGCCCAGCTCAAATTTGAATCCGGCGCCCACCGTGTGCAGCGCGTTCCCGACACAGAGTCCCAGGGCCGTATTCACACCTCCGCCTGCACTGTGGCCGTGATGCCGGAGCCCGAGGCCGTGGATGAGATCGAGATCAACAAGGCCGACTTGCGTATCGACACCTTCCGCGCCTCGGGTGCGGGCGGCCAGCATGTCAACAAGACAGACTCCGCCGTGCGCCTCACGCACATCCCCAGCGGCGTGGTGGTGGAGTGCCAGGACGAGCGCTCCCAGCACAAGAACCGTGCGCGCGCGATGTCCCTGTTGCAGGCCAAACTGCTCACCAGCGCACAGGACAAGCAGGCCAGTGAAACCGCCGAAACGCGCCGCAACCTGGTGGGCACCGGCGATCGCTCGGATCGCATACGCACCTACAATTTCCCACAGGGCCGGGTGACCGACCATCGCATCAACCTCACGCTGTACAAACTGGATGAAGTGATGGAAGGTGACCTGGACGCGCTCGTCGGTCCGTTGCGGCAGGAGTACCAGGCGGATCTGCTGGCGGCGCTGTCCGAAAACTGATGCCCAGCGTGCAGGAACTGTTGCGCTCGGGTGATGACCTCCCCACCGACAGCGCGCGGCGCGATACCGAAATCCTGTTGTGCCACTGCCTCGGCAAGTCCCGGGCATGGTTGTATACCTGGCCGGAAAAAACAGTGCCCGAGGACTGTGCCGGGCGTTTTGCGCAGCTGCTGGACCAGCGCCGCAGTGGCCAGCCCATCGCCTATCTTGTCGGCGAGCGGGAATTCTGGTCGCTGTCCCTGGCCGTCAACAACAGCACGCTCATTCCCCGTCCCGAAACCGAAACACTGGTGGCCTGGGCGCTGGAACTGGCGCTTCCCGAAGGCGCGAAGGTGCTGGACCTCGGCACCGGTTCGGGCGCGATCGCGCTGGCCGTCGCCGTGGAACGGCCGCTGTGGCGGGTGACTGCAGTCGACAGCAGTGCCGACGCGCTGCAGGTCGCGAGGGCAAATGTCGCCAGCAGCGGTGTACACAATGTGTCCCTGCTGCAATCGGACTGGTACCAGGCGGTGGCGGGGGAACGCTTCGATGCGTTGCTGGCCAACCCGCCCTATATCGATAGCGAGGATCCGCATTTGACGCGCGACGATGTCCGGTTCGAACCGCGTGCAGCATTGGTTGCCGCGAGCGGCGGGCTGGCGGATTTGCAGTGTCTGGTGAGCGGCGCGCCTGCGCATTTGCGCGAGGGCGGCTGGCTCCTGCTGGAACACGGCTTTGCGCAGGCGCCTGCGGTGCGCGCGATGCTGTCTGCGGCTGGGTTTGACGCGGTGGAAACACGCTGCGATATCGCGGGACTTGAGCGAATCACCGGAGGGCGCTGGCATGCTGACTGATGCACAACTGATGCGCTATAACCGGCAGATTCTGCTGCACGATTTCGATATTGCCGGACAGGAGCGCCTGCAGCAGGCGCGTGTGCTGGTGGTGGGGCTGGGCGGCCTGGGGTGTCCGGCGGCGCTCTACCTCGCCGCAGCGGGTGTCGGCGAACTGGTGCTGGTGGACGGCGATGCCGTGGAGCTGAGCAACCTGCAGCGCCAGATCGCGCACACCGGGGATGACATCGGTACCAACAAGGCGCGCTCGGCAGCTGCGGCGATAGCGGCCCTGAACCCGGAAGTCACACTGCACGTGATGGAAGAGCCGCTGCTGGAACCCGCGATGGCCGCTGTGCTGTCGCGCGTCGACCTGGTGCTCGATGCCACCGATAACTATCCCGTGCGCTTTGCGCTGAACCGCGCCTGCATCGCCGCAGGCGTGCCGCTGGTGTCCGCCGCCGCGGTGCGCAGTGAGGGGCAACTGGCGGTGTTCGATCCCACCCGGGGCGGGCCGTGTTATGCCTGCTTGTATACAGAGGGCGATGCCGACACCGCGCTGAGTTGCAGTGAGAGCGGTGTGCTCGCGCCGCTGGTCGGCGTCATCGGTTCATTGCAGGCGATGGAGGCGCTGAAGCTCCTCTCGGGCTACGGCGAGGCGTTACGCGGCAGGTTGCTGGTTATCGATTTACGCAGCGTGGAATTTCGCGCGCTGGCGCTGCCGGTGCGGGCGAATTGCCCCGCGTGCGGGCATTTGCATAACTGAACCTTTTGTTGTTTCGTGTTGTCCCAAAGAAATAATCCGAATGAGAGAGCTCCCGATGGAAACACTCGCACAGTGGTACTACGCCCTGCATAACGCTATTTTCCCGCGCCTGAAGTATCTGGACGGGTTGGCGCCGCTGGCACTGCGACTTTATCTTGTCCCCGTATTCTGGATGGCGGGCACACAAAAAATCGCGGGGATGGACAATACCATCGAGTGGTTTGGCAATCCCGACTGGGGGCTGGGCCTGCCGTTCCCGACGGTGCTGGCGTACATGGCGGCCTATACGGAGGCGATCGGTGCCCTGTTGCTGTTATTGGGTTTAGCAACGCGCTGGATATCGATACCCCTGATGGTCACCATGCTGGTCGCGATCTTCGCGGTGCATTGGGGCAATGGCTGGGCCGCGATCGCCGATTCCGGCGCCGAGGATGTCGCAGTGCGCCTGAGCACGGGCAGGGAAATTCTGCGCGAACACGGGAACTACGCCTGGCTCACCGAAAAGGGCGGGTTCGTGATCCTCAATAACGGGATTGAATTCGGCGTCACCTACCTGCTGATGTTATTCAGCCTGTTGTTCACCGGCGGCGGTCGTTTCACCAGCCTGGATTACTTTCTCGCCAGGCTGTGGCCTGCAAAAGCCTGAGGTTGCGCCCCAAATCGGGTAGCCAAGAGTCTCCACCTTTTCTTCCCGGGAAGTGGTAGACTAGCGCGTTTTTTAAGCGCACACAGGGGATAACCAGAGTTGATCAAAGGTCTAGTCAAGCGTATGTCGGGCAAGCGTGAAGCAGCTCCGGGCCCCGGTGCGGCAGACGCGCAGGCTCCGGCCCAGGACAGCCCGCGCAGCGCGGTGTCCCCTGCTCCGGCGGATAAAACGCGCGAGGACGGTGCGGAGAAAGCGCCGCGCAAGGGCGGTAAGAAACGTCGTTCGAGCAAGCGTTCCAGTTCAGAAACTGCCTGGACACTGGATGAATTCCCTGTCGAACCCAAAGAGGGTGAAGTCCGCTTCCACGACCTGGGGTTGCGCGATGAGTTGATGCGCGGCATCGCTGACCTGGGTTTCAAGTATTGTTCACCTATCCAGGCGTCTATTCTTCCCCAGACCCTGCAGGGACACGACGCCATCGGCAAGGCCCAGACCGGCACCGGCAAAACAGCCGCTTTCCTGATTACGATATTTAACGACCAGTTGTGCAACCCGCCCGAGGGCGAACGTTTCGTCGGGGAACCCCGAGCGCTGGTGATAGCGCCCACCCGCGAGCTGGTGATGCAGATCGCCGCTGACGCGGAGGAACTGGCACAGCACACCGGGCTGCAGGTAGCCACCCTGATCGGGGGCATGGACTACCAGAAACAGTTGAATCGACTGCACACCACCGTGGTGGACCTGGTAGTGGCAACGCCAGGTCGCCTGCTGGATTTCATGGGGCGTCGCGATCTCTATCTGGATCACGTGGAAATACTGGTGCTGGATGAAGCCGACCGCATGCTGGACATGGGTTTCATTCCGCAGGTAAAACGCATTGTGCGGGCGACACCGCAAAAAGAGGATCGACAGACACTGCTGTTCTCCGCAACGTTCACCCAGGACATTATCAACCTGTCCCAGCAGTGGACGTACCATCCCATTACCGTGGAGATCGAACCGGAGAGTGTTGCGACCAGCTCCGTTGACCAGAAAGTCTATCTGGTCAGCAGCGAGCAGCGCTACCGGGTGCTCAATAACCTGCTGCGCAGTGAAGATTGCACCAGCGTAATCGTGTTTGCCAATCGTCGCGACCAGGTGCGTCGCCTGCACGAGCGCCTGCGCAAATCCGGCGTAGCGGCTGGTATTCTCTCGGGCGAGATTCCCCAGGCCAAGCGCACGCGCACACTGGAGCAGTTCAAGCAGGGCGAAATCAAGGTACTGGTAGCCACCGATGTGGCCGGGCGTGGTATCCACGTCGACGGCATCAGCCATGTGGTGAACTACAACCTGCCGGAAGATCCCGAGGACTACGTACACCGTATCGGTCGCACCGGGCGCGCGGGCGCAACGGGGATTTCCATCAGCTTCGCCAGCGAGGACGATGCCTTTCTGCTGCCGGACCTCGAAGCACTGCTGGGCACGAAGCTGGAGTGTACCCACCCCCCCGAGGAACTACTGGTTTAGTTCCTCGCACCACAACAACGTAGCACCCACCACCGCGGCGGGCACCACAAAGAAGTTCACCAGTGGTATGCCCGTGCACACAGCCACCAGCCCCCCAAAGCCGAGGCTGCTCAGCCGACGCGAGCGGCAGGCTTTCTTCACCTCCGCAAAACTCAACTGGTGATTGTCCATCGGGTAGTCCACGAACTGTATGCTCATCATCCAGGCGCCGAGCAGGAGCCACGCCACAGCGCCAACCCCGGGAATAAATGACAGGACTAATACCAGCAGTGCCATCGGGATGTAGTACAGCAGCTTCAACACCTCGCGCACCACGCTTCGGGGCACAGAGGCCAGCGCGGCGCCCAACCCCTCCAGCGAATTCACCGGCTTCCCCGTAATCAGCTCCTCTGCTTTTTCCGCCAGCAGCGCGTTGAAAGGCGAGGCGATAATGAGCGCCACCGTGGTAAACAGATAGCCGGATATCAGGCTCACCGTAATCACAATAAGAGGCCACAGTATCCACTTGATAAAATTCAGCCAGCTGGGAATGCTGGCCAGCATCGAGTCCATCATGTCGCTGATATAGCTGAAGCCCACCGTGAGCAGCGAGCCAAAGATCAGGATATTAATCACCAGCGGTACAATCACGAACGCGCGCAGCGAGGGATGCTTCAACAGTTTCGCGCCGCGCGTCAGGTAGCCGGCCCCCCGTGCAATATTACCTTGCATGCTGCGATGCTCCCGTAGGCCGGCCACAGGCGCGGCAAATGCACTGTTCACCCGCAGAGCCCGCCGCCTTCGCCCTGGCCTCAGCGCTGATCGTCGCCGTCTGGCACCAGCAGTCCTCGCCGGACTTTCCCGCGGCTATCGCACATTGATTGTCGCCGCCACACAGGGGGCAAGTCGCCGCTACTTGTTTGGAATCGCTCATAACCCTGCCGTATTTGTCGTGCCTGACGCTATAATACCCAAGTGCAGGCGGGGTGGGTAATCATGAACAGCGATGGCGATGATGTTTTTTCAGAGGCAATGTCCGATGTGGTGCGCCACAACAGCGAACCGAGAGTCGAGCTGGGCCGCAAACGGCTAGCCCGGAAAGACCCGGCGCTGGAACATCGAAGACGAGCGGCCGCACTGGCGCCCGAGCGTGACCGCAACGCCCTCACCGAGACAGGCATCACACCGCTGGATGCATGGTACGTGCTCTCCTTCCAGCGACCGGGCGTCCAGAACGGCGTATTCCGAAAACTCAAACAGGGCCGCTACGAGGCCCAGTCAAGGCTCGACCTGCACCGCATGACAGCACAGATAGCCCGCAAGGAAATCTTCGAGTTCATCGAAGAATCCTACAGCTACGGCCTGCGCAGCGTGCTGATCATCCACGGCAAAGGCGAAAGCAAAGCCGAACAGGCACGCAGCTCCATCCTGAAAGGCTGCGTAGACCAATGGCTCCGCGACCTCGAACCCGTACTGGCATTCCACAGCGCCCAGCCGCGCGATGGCGGCACCGGCGCAGCGTATGTCCTGTTGCGCAAAAGCGAAGATAAAAAACGCGAGAACCGGGAAAAGTTTGCGAAGGGGCGAGTGCCTTTTGACCCGGACTAATTGGGAGGCTACTTCTTTTTGGCTATCTGGTTGGCGGCGTAAGACAGACCCTACCGGGCTGGACCCGCCGTAAATACATCCATGTAGGCTCGCGTTCGGCATCCATGCCTCACACGGTCCAGCCCGGTAGGCTCGGTCTTACCCCACCTTCCTTCCGCTGTAAGCAAAGCGGTTCTCGCAATGCCGATTTGTGTCGTGATGTCAGGGCGCTGTCGCTGGGAGCCTTCCGAAAAGACCGCAGCGCCGAATCCCGATTCGGCTGCTGCGCCACTCGACCATTTTTCGCTGCGCGAAAAATTGGGACTCGGACAGTACCCATAAAGAGGGGCAGG
>JAGRIK010000019.1 GCA_020443325.1 Halioglobus sp. | reverse complement strand
GGGGTCCAGAACGCGAAGGTGCCGCGCATGAAATGGGCCTGCAGGCCATAAGCGGCCTCGAAGAGCGCGACGCCAATCATTGCGTAGATCACCATCCGCAGGCGTTTGTCGCTGTCGACCAGCGCCAGAGTGAGACAGAACAACACCACGCAGGCACTCTGCCTGAGCGCCTCCGCAACGGCCGCGTCGAGTGATGCGGCCAGCCTGCCGGTATCCGCTGCTATGGCCGTGGGCAGGACCTGCCACCACACCGCATTGGCGGGGGCAATCATTTCGAGTAACCACAGCGGCAGCGGCAGCAGCTGGAGGCCGAGATACAGCAGCCCCATTGCCAGCAGGATAACGACCCGCCACTCGCGCCGCAGCGTCCGGGAAAACTGGCGCGGGCTGATGGCCCAGCCCAGCAGTGCCAATGCGCCCAGCGCGAACACCCAGACCTCCAGCAGGGCCAGTGACCAGCTGCGGTTGCTGCCCAGGGGCAGGGGCGCCCACACGAGCAGTAACAGCAACCCCAGGAACAGGCACCGGTTGAACAGGTTGTGGTGGCGCACGCTAGGGTCTGGCACCGCGCTGGCCCTGCCGCTGTTTGTCCTGGTCGCGCTGCTCCAGCGCCGCCCGCGCACTGGCTTTTTCCCGCACCTGGGTCTGCAGTTGTCGCTCCAGGCCGGCGGCCCTGGCCATGTCGGTGATGCTTTGCGACAACTGCGGCATGGCGGCGGCAGCCACCAGGTCGTTCCAGCCGCGCACCCTGCGCGCCACATCCAGCTGGTTACCTGAACCCAGGATGATGGTGGCGTTGGCCAGGTGTGCGTCGTACTCGCGCGGGCCGAAATACAGGGCGCTGTCCAGGGCGTGTACGGTCATGTCAGTAGTGCCTTGTGCTGCGTAGGCGTAAGTGGCCAGGCGCGACCACAGGTCTGCCCGCACCGGGGAACGGGCCAGCGCATGCTGCAGCAGGGGAATGGCCTCATCGTAGTTTCCGACCGCGGCGGCTAAGGTCGCCGCCTGCAGCGCATAGTCGGCATGGCCGGGCGCATAGCGGCGGGCGATGGCGATCTTGCCTGCACCTTCACTGGCATAGTCGGCGACCAGCGCCGGTTTGTCGCGCATCTGCTGCTGGTACCGGGCCACCGAGTCCCCGTAAATGCCGGCAATACCCGCCCGCCCGGCCTGCTGGGCCAGCCACAGGAGACCCAGTGCCAGTACCACAGCCAGCAGCCGCAGGAGCCCCGGCGCGCTCTGCCGTGCCATTAGCGGCTCCCGTCCCGGTGGCTGCGCAGGCGCCGACCGGTGCCCTGTGCAATACGCCGTGCGTAGTACCAGGGCAGCAGCCAGCGCCAGCGGGGCTGGTACCGGGCCTGCATATAGTCCGCCGGCGGAAACAGGTATTCGCCCAGCAATTGCACGCGCCTCAAACCCTGGGCGGCGCGCAACTGCGCAATGTCCCGCTCCAGCATTGTCGCGTGTACGACCACGTGTTGTCCCGGCAGTGCCGCCAGCTGACGGAGTTCCTCGCGGCGAAGCGCCCCGCGGTCCGAGATACCAAAGCGGTCTGCCGCGTGTTCCACGCCATCGCAGCAGGCGCCGGCAACACCCTTGTCCCGGGCACAGGCCAGAAACCGCTGCCATTGCGCCTCATCCAGTGACTGCAGCAACAGGTGTATGTCGTACAGCCAGATCAGCCTGTTCTCCTCACCGTCCTTTACATGCGCGAGCCGGTGGAGACAGGCCAGCACCAGGGCGTGCTCGTGGCAGGGGCTGCGCGCTGCCGCTCCCAGGCTGGGTACGGCAATGGACTGATCCCACAGTTCCCGGAAGGACAGCGGGCGCAATTCCGCGGCGTTGCTGGTCGCCCAGTGCACGTCCAGCATCTCCGCCACCTGTCCACCGCGCAGGATGCAGGGAAACTGGTAACTGACCAGCTCGCCGCCCGGCGTGTTCATACGCTCGTAACCCAGGTCCTGCAGCACCTGCCAGGCCTCTTCCGCGGCCGCCCTGCTCTCGAACAACAGATCGGTGTCGCTGCGGTCGCGCAGGCAGGCATCGGGATACAGGGTGTAGGCCAGCGGGGTGCCCTTGAACAGCAGGAAGGGCAGGCCCGCCTCGCCAAGGGCCGCAACCATGCGGCTCACTTCCTCCCGGCGCAGCATCTCCAATGCGAATTCCTGGCGCTGGCGAGTGGCGAGTTCCCGCACAACAGCGGGCGACAATTCGAGCGTTTCCTGTTGCGTCAACAGCTGCTCGACCAGCAGTACATGTGCCCGCTGGGTCTGGGCACACGCTAACAAGCGGGGTAAGAAACCTTTGCCGGGTTGCCAGCGCGGCTGCTCTCCCTGAAAGAAACCGGTCATCCAGTTTTGAGGTGAGACGGGTTCCATGTGTTGCGGCTTCACGACGCGGTGCGATTCAGCCACTGCCAGGCGCTGCGAATAATGGTTGGCAAATCAGAGTGCTGAGGGCGCCAGCCAAACGCGCGCTGGAACAGCGCGGCATCTGCCACCAGTCTGGCCGGGTCGCCTTCACGGCGGTCGCCAAAAACGTGGGGAACCGATATTCCGGTAACCTTTTCAATGGCGTCGAGTACCTCCTTGACGGAGCGGCCCTCGCCTGTGCCCAGGTTGTAGGCGCCGGAGGGTGCGCCCTGCTCCAGAGCCTGCAGTGCGCTGACGTGGGCATCGGCGAGATCCTGCACATGGATGTAGTCGCGAATACAGGTGCCGTCGGCTGTGGGGTAGTCTGTGCCAAACACCGCAAGAGGCTCGCGCTTGCCCGCCGCCGCCCCGAGTGCCAGCGGAATAAGATGGGTTTCAGGGTCGTGATCCTCACCAATCACGCCTTCCAGATCCGCCCCGGCGGCATTGAAGTAACGCAGCGCTATCGCGCGCAGCGCGTGGGCGCGATCAAAATCCCGCAGCATGGTTTCCACCATCAGCTTGGACTGGCCGTAAGGGTTGATGGGCGCCTGGGGATGGGATTCATCGAGTACAGCGTGAACGGGGTTGCCGTAGGTGGCGCAGGTGCTGGAGAACACCAGTTTATCGATGCCGTGTGCGCACATCGTTTGCAGCAGGGCAAGGGAGCCGGTCACGTTGTTGTGATAGTACTTTCCCGGGTCGCCAACAGACTCACCCACGTAGGCGTACGCGGCAAAGTGCATCACCGCCGCCGGGCGGTACTGCGCCACGACTGCGGCCAGGCGATCGCGATCCAGCAGGTCGCCGCGCTCCAGCGGCCCCCACTGCACAGCCCGCTCATGGCCATAGACAAGGTTGTCGTAGGCGACGGGGAGGTAGCCTGCTGTAGCGAGGGCTTTGCAGGCGTGGCTGCCGATATACCCGGCGCCACCGGTGACCAGGATTGTTTTCATACGTACGATTTTACCGGCTCAGGCGAGACCGCCTGCGCGGTTCACTGCTGTCGATCTGGTACACGCTGTCGGGACCGTATTCACCTGCAGCCTGCAACCCCATACCCAGAACGGTATTTCGCCGCACGACAACGCCGGGTGCCAGGCGCACCATAGCCGCCACCCAGCACTGGTCCTCGATCACGATCGGCGTGGTGACAAGATCGAAGGTCTCTTTATCCCAGCGGTGACTGCCCGTGCAGAAATAGGCGCCCTGCGAAATACAGCAGTGCGAGCCGATGGTGACCTGGTCGAGGTTGTCTATCCACACACCCTCGCCGAGCCAGCTGAAGTCGCCTACAGAAAGCCGCCAGGGAAACTTGATACGCACCCGGGGCTTGATGATAACCCCGCGCCCGATGTTCGCACCGAACAGCCGCAGTAATGCGCAGCGCCAGCGGGAACCGGGCAGCCACGTTGAAAAACAGGTGCCGGCAAACAGCATCCATAACGCTTCCATCCAGCGCGGCCGGCCACGCTGGAAAGCGGGATTGCTGAATCGATCCAGCCTCATCGCCTGAACTTCCTTTCTATTAGAGACAGGGACAGCAGTATTTCAAACGTAGACCGCTGGAGCGCATAGTAGAGCCCGTGCCACCCGCTGAGAATGCCGCCGCGAACAAAATACACCAGCACAAAAACAGCGAGCGGGGCCACAATAACAAGCCGTCGGAGCCTGTCCTGTAGCGAAAGCTCGCCGGGGGGTGTGGCCAGCAGTTTATCCGCTTCCTGCGCCGCATACCTGATCTGGGATGTCGCCCAGCGACTCAGGGGCTTGCGGTCGTCGTGAACGATGCGAAAGGGCAGCCTGTCGACGCGTCCGCGAACCCGGACCCGATGACCGTGGCCATCATCTTCATAGTGGGCCAGATCACGCCGGTAGAGCACGGTTCTCGGCGGCAGGATGCTGCCCTTTACCACTTTGCCATGTATGGCGTAGAAGAACTCCGCCTGATAGCCGTCGGCCTTTCCCGGGGCGGTTGTACTGATCAGCGCCTCACGGGCCTCATGCGGAAATACATAGTCGGCGTCCATGGATAGCACCCACTCGGTATCGATCTGCTGCAGTCCGAAATTGCACTGCTCGGCGAAGGTGGTGAAGTCGCGATGCACCACCCTGGCCTGGGGGTATTGCGCCACAATCTCGAGTGTGGCGTCGGTGCTGCCGCTGTCGATCACCAGGATGTGATCCAGCCATGCGATGCTCTCGAGCGTCCGGCCAATATTGTCCTGTTCATTGTGAGTAATGACCATGGCACAGAGGCTGTTTTCTCCCGTCACACTCTCCCTAGTCACGGTGCAATCTCCCTTCGGCTACCGTTCCGGGAAATACGATACCCTCGATGGGCGTCCGCGCAAAAGCCTTCGCCAGCGTCAGCGAGAGGCCGAGTGTCACGGCGAATGAGACGGCGATGGTCATCGCGAGCAGTGCCGGATTGTCGGAACTGAAATCATCGAGGCCTGCCCGCCAGAGAAGCTGCCAAACGAACGGGTGCAGCAGGAAAATCTGTAGCGAGTACCTGCCCAGGGAAGACAGTAGCGCAGCGGGGATGCTGTGTGCGAGGCGCAGCAGGGCAAAGAAACTCAGTACGATCAGACCGTCCTGCATGAGCAGCGTAAAAGGCTCCACAATAGACACCGGGCTGCGGTAAAAGTCGCCCGCCAGCGGATGGAAAAACCGGTTTGCGATCGCGACATACGACGCTACCAGCCAGGCGCACACCAGGGCGAAGCTCGTGCGTGGGGACCAGGCCACGCGTGTATGTATCGCGTTGACGAGCAACCCGAGTACAAAAATATAGCTCACCAGCGACAGCGAGAACGGTAATTGATACACGGCAGTACTGTCGACTAAACCCATGAAGAGGTGTATCACCACCGCGAGGCCGATGGCCAGCCATTGAATACCGGTGTTCGCATTTTGATAGAGAAACAGCAACAGCGTTTGCGCGGCCAGAGCCGGCAGGAACCACAGGAACCCGGCCCCGAGAGTCTGCCTGAATGGCGTTTCCCGTTCCAGCAGCAGGGCCACGCCCACATCCTGTAGCCAGGGCAGGAATGGCTTTGAGCCGATAACACTGTTCAGGATTACAAATACAACAGCAGCAATAAGCAGGAAGAAGACATGGGGCACCAGTATCCTGCGCAACTTTTCCCCGAGGGCGTGGAGGGGTACGCCGGTTTTCAGGAACAGGAAGGGAAACAGCAAAAACGAAACCACGTGGAAACCGTAGAGCCAGGAAAACAGCAGCGGGTAGTGGTGGGAGAAGACATAGTTGTGTCCCAGCACAATCAGGCAGATCAAAAGGCCTTTGAACCGGTCCAGCCCGGGGTCTCTCGCGTGAGAATTCATGTCGATGCCACAATGCCCTGCCGGGGCAGGGTCGAGCGCAAATACCGTATCAGCAATTGCCTGCGGGATGCCCGGTAGACACAGGCATACAGGCCGCCGGCCAGCACACCCAGGGTAATGAGCACGAAGTAGTCACCGTACAATTGCGTTGCGGTGGCAAAAGTTGCTGCATTGGCTAAAAGCAAAGCCACATACGAGACAGATTGAATCAGTAACGTATCATCCACCTCTGCGATCATGCGCAATTTGTTCCAGATCACCCTGGCGATATTGAACGCGAGCCATGCGATGACCAGGATGCCCGGGACACCCAGTTCTACTGCGATCAAACCGATACCCGATTCCGATGAGCCGCCGACATAGCGGAACAGGTCAACGCCGGTGTAGCGCATCCCCTGGGAGGCGACGCCCGCACCCAGGCCGAGCCAGGAAGACCGGTCGAGCGCTGACTGGAACAGGTCTACCGATGTTTCTACCCGCGCACTGACGGAACCAAATACCGATGCGCCGCGTGTCAGGTACAGGGATGACTCGCTGTCACCAGAGACCAGGCCCACACCGAGGGTGACGGAGAGCCCCAGAATCGCAAACACGAGCATCCGCCGGGAGTAACCGGTTCTCAGTATGTTCAACAGGGTGAATTGCAATATCCAGTAAATACTCAATGCCATCAGCATTTTCCTGCGACCGGTGAGCGAGATGGCTCCGAGCAACAGGATGATCAGCAGGAGCGCCAGCGCACGTTTGAACGTACTGGAATCCCGCTGGTACAACACGATCGAGAGTAAACCTGCCGATATGGCCGCATGAAACGCGGCGATTTCCCCGACCCGCAGCAGGCCGGAGTAGGAATAAAGTATGGTGCCCGCGTCATAAATAATGAGTTCCCGTTCTACGAATGAGCCCACCTCGCGCAGTACGGGTATGCTGTCCTTGAACTGGGGAGACAGGTACACCGTCAGGCAAACCGGCACCATGATCAGCAGGTAAGCGCCGACAAAGCGTTTCATCCAGACCGGGTGCCTGGCAAACGCAAGCACCACTAGCAGGGCGATAATCGGTCCAAGGTAGAACAGGAGGCCAAAGATGGGGACCACAGGAGTGCCCCATCGAAGCAATGCGTGCAGGCTGTGGAAAGCCACCAACGCAAAGTAGAGATAGAAGGCCCCCTTCAGGCGCTCATCACCCAGCCACAGCGTAGCCTGGTTTTGCAGCGCATTGCGCGAAAGGGCCACCATGGCCACCATCGCGAACATGACCACCGACCAGAGAATATAGTAGGACGGAACGTCGGGCGTCAGCTTTCGCAGCACATCCTGCAGAACAGCAATCGCAACAATGCTGATCAGCCCATAGCGCCAGTTGCTGATGGTGATCAGTACGACAATAGCGGAGACCAGCAGGGCAACAACGGGAGCGGCGGTCATCAATAGTGCCCCGGGGATTTCAAGCGTTTTCGCCTTCCACCAACCGGGCGTACTGGCCGGCCATCGCCTGGGCCACAGATGCCCAGGAGAGATGACCCTCTACCCAGGCCTTGCCTGCCAGGCCTTTTTCCCGGAGTGTTTGCGGGTCTCGCAGCAGTGATGCCAGCGTCGCCGCCAGTTGGCTTTCAGTTGTCACCGCACCGCAGTCGGCCGATTGAACCAGCTCTGCAGCTCCCACTTCACTGGTCACTACGGCAGGGCAGCCGAAGGCCATGGCCTCTGTTACGGTATTGCCAAAGTTTTCCGAATAGGAGGGCAGCGCAAACAGTGAGGCGCCCCTGTACAGGGCCGCTTTATCCGCGCCGCTGACGTATCGGGGTAGCAACGTCACTTTTTCCGTGACGCCGTGCTCCAGCAGCAGGGAGCGAATGGTGTCCAGATAGCCTTCCTCATCGTTGCCGGCGATGACCAGGCGGTAGCCCTCGACGGATGGCATTGCGGCGATCAACCTGTCCAGTCCCTTCTTCCAGTTCAGGCGGCCGAGAAACAGGATATAGGCGCCCGGGGCTATTGCCTGGCGGACATCGCCTGCAACCTCGCCAACGGTATCCGCGTCACTAAAGTCCACACCATTGGGCACGATACACTCCCTGGCAACCCTGAACCCGAACAGCGCAAACTCCCGGCTCTCCACCCCGGCGGTAAAATGCATCAGCGCTGAGCGTTCGATATTCTGCTTCTCAATCAGGCAGATCCAGGCCGTCTTGATCGCGCGACTTTTTCGCCGGATCAGGTCCTTTACCAGCATGCCGCGAGGCGAAATCACATAGGGTACGCGGAACCGGTGGGCGAGCCGCGCTGCGGCCCAGGTCGGCCACAGGAAGACGGAATGCAGGTGCACGACATCGTAGGAGGCCACAGACGCTTGCAGCGCCCGCCACATGGGCGGCGACCAGTACAACCTGCGGCCCAGACGCGATGGGAAGTAGCAGACCTTCACGCCGTCCAGCAACACGGGGGTGGCCAGCGGTACATCGCTATCGCCCTCGCCATCGACACTGGTGGTGAACACGGTGACATCGTGCCCGGCACTCGCGAGGCTTTTACACAGGCCGTGGACAGAATAAATCGGTCCGCCATAGCGAATGGCGGGCAGGTAGGTTGGCACCACATGCAGTATTTTCAAACGGCTGGTGTTAATCGTGCTGTCCCTTGAGGAGTTTCTGCGGGCGTCGCGACAGGGCGAGTGCCTGCAAAATAGCGCGGAACTCGCCCCAGAGCTTTACGGGAATGTACCAGGGGTGTGCAAGGTGGTAGCGGGTTCGCACCTCCCTGAAAAAGCGCCGGATACAGTAGCGCAGGGTCTCCCAGCTGTTGCCGTGCAGCATCGCGAAGTAGTAGTCGCCTACCCCGTAGCGCGGAGAGCCCGAATTCAGATGGCTGCCCCTGGAGCGTGTGCCGCCAGCGCTGGCGGCCAGGTGGCGTATCGATGCCGCCGGCTCGAACCACAGGGACTCGCCCCGCGCCACCAGCCGTTTCGCGAACTCGCTCTCAAACCGGGAGGCCACCGGGGGCGTGAAGTTTTCATCGAACCCGCCTGCTGCGAGCGCCTTTTCCCGATTGACACTCAGGTTTCCCGCCATTGCGTTCTCGACATAACAGGCAATCGTGCTGCGAAAAGGAAACTGCATGTAACGCAGCAGGCTGCCGCCTCTGGGTAGATACGTGAGTGGCTCGGGATGTTCGCCGGGCTGCAGTACCTGGCCGACAACGGCAGCCAGATGTGGCCTCGCGGTATGCGCGGCCAGGTGGTTGTGCAACAGTTCGTCTCCCGGAACGATATCGTCATCAAGGTACAGCACGAGATCACTGGTCGCCTCAAGGAGCCCCCGGTTCATCGCACCCGTCAGGTCTGGCTTGCGCAGGCGAACCCAACGAATGGCACCGGATTCATTCCAACCACTGAGGGCTTTTTCGGTCTCCCGCTCGTGCGCTGTTGTCTGGTCCACCACAATGATGTCATCGAATGCCGCACAGGCCTGGACCTGCGGCAACAGGTAACGGATGGTGTCCACCAGCACCTGTTCCCGGTTGTAGGTAATGATTACGATACTGAGACGCGGACTACCCATTGCCTGTCACGCTCCCAGGACCGCACGCTCGAAGCTCGCCTGCGTTTGCGCATAACTCCAATCACGGATTTTCCCGATACAGGCGTTCCGCATGGCCTCGCCGTTTTTCCGCTGCCCACAGTCCGCCAATGTCCGCGCGAGCGCGGCGCTGTCTCCCACCCTGAAAACAAACCCGGTTTCTCCCTCTACCACGAGGTCTGTCGCGGCACCCACACCGCTGGATACCACGACGGGGACTCCGCAGGCCATGGCTTCATTCACCGACACACCCCAGGGCTCGCTCGCCGCCGGGTGCACGAACACATCCGCCAGCGCGTAGTATTTCGGCAGTTCGGAATAGGGCGCGTACCCCGGCAGGCAGACCTTATCGACAATGTCGCCGATCATCGCCTTCACCTCGGCCCTGAGCGGGCCGTCGCCCACCAGGATCAGGCGCGCCTCCGGCTTGTCGTCCAGCAGTTGCCGGAAGGCCCTGACCAGTACCAGCGGATCCTCGCGCTGATGCCATTTCATGATGCCCAGAACGATAAAATGCTGCGGCGAGAGCCCCATCTCCTCAAGGTAGGTGTTCCGCCGGCTGCGAAAAGCCCCTGATTGCTGCGCAAACCATGTGTTGTCCACGTTGTACGGAAACAGGAATGTGGGGCGTTGTGCGCGCGACACTGTTTCCAGGTAGTCCTGCGCCAGGGTGCCCACCGGGTGCCAGGTGTCGTATCGACGCAGCCAGATTGGCAGCACCAGCTTCTTTACCAGCCCCTTGATGCCGCTGAAATCGGAGTGCCACAGCGTGTTGTCGGAGCGTAATCCCACCCTCAGCCGCAATTTTTTCAGTGGCAATACCAGCTTTCTGTGCAGGGCGGGGTAATAGCCACTGATCAGCACAAGGTCTGGCTCTTTTGCGGCGATCAAGGCCACCACGTCGGCGGGTCGCCCGGCCTGCGCAGCGCTCAGGTCAATTCTCTCGTAACATTCCGCAGTGATATGATCCCACTGCGGCGCTCGCCCAATTTCGGCGTCGTAGCGGTTGTTGCGGCTGCCTGTTGTCTGGGTGTAAATCACTGTCAGTGCGAAGACGGCTTCTTGCGCGAGTTTGTTGTACAGCGGCACATCAAACTGCGTGGGCACATTCTGTACGATCAGTAATCGCTTCATGGTCTCAGTGCCATCGGGCAATAGCGAAACATTCGATCACCTGAGCGGCATCGACTGCGCCAGGCGGTACCAACTCCTGGCTGAGAAGGGGGAGGCCTTTATCGCCGCCTTCAGGTAGTCCCGGCATTTGGGGTTTCCCTGGCGTCGCAGCGCTTCGCCAATAAAGTAGTACCCACCGGACTGTTGCTTGCGCGCGGGTGCAATCCTCTCACCGTTCGCGGGCCTGATAGCGGCGGCCTGCTCGAGTACAGGGTCGTC
Source organism: Halioglobus sp. (assembly GCA_020443325.1). Classification (GTDB taxonomy): domain Bacteria; phylum Pseudomonadota; class Gammaproteobacteria; order Pseudomonadales; family Halieaceae; genus Marimicrobium. The sequence goes on along the minus strand of JAGRIK010000019.1, from coordinate 31,694 downwards.
GGCGTGCCCCCGCTTTCTCAGGCAATGGGCCTGTAACGACAGGTGCGCGATACGACGCTGCCTGTCGCTGTTCGCCATGCTGATGGCGTTCGGGAAAAACCGGGCCCGATACAATACCTCGGACAGCAGGAAAAACTGGCCACGTTCCGCCAGGCGATACCACAGGTCCCAGTCCTGCCCGTAGTAGAATTGCGGTCGGTAGCCGCCTGCCATGTCATAGGCTGATTTGCGAAACATCACCGAGCCGTGGTGTGGAATATCCGCAGTGAGGCCGCTATCGGGCTCATCACTCACGACAGTGCGAGGCGCATCGGATTGCGGTGCCCCCGCATTGACCCACAGTGGCTCCCATTGGGGGCCATTAAAGCGCACCGCGGAACTCACCAGGTGGCAGTCGGGAAACGCATCCAGGGCCCGTTTCTGCGCCAGCAGTCGCCCCGGTTCCATGGCGTCGCCGACATCGATGCGTGCGATATAAGCGCCGGATGCCAGACCACAGCCTGCTATTAGCGCACGCGTGAGTCCTTCGTTACGCCGGGAAACTACCCTGAGCCGTTCATCGTTAGCCGCATAGTCCGCGAGAATCCTCGCCACCTGCGGGTCGGTGGAGCCGTCATCGACAACCAGGAATTCGAAGTCCTCGAAGGACTGTCCCAGAACACTGTCGATGGACTCCCCGAGACAGCTGGCGCCGTTGTAGACGCCCATTACCACGGATACCTGCGGCGAGTCAGTCATGGCTTTGCCGGGGCAGGCGGCTGCTGGCGCCTGGCGCATAGAGCAGTATGAGCACCTTGAGAAACTGCAGCGGGTTAGCGCCAAGAATGGTGCTCGTGCTCAACCGCAAAGACTGCCAGAAGGCCTTGCGGGCCGGTCGTCGCTGCCCCCTGTGCAGGTCTTCGGACATGTAGGACCACAGGATGGCCGCGAGGGTCTGCTCGAACAGCCTGCGGTATTTCTCGTCGAAGTAATCGCGCATGGTGAGGAATAATTCGGTACTGCGCTGCGCCTTGCGCTCCATCGAAATGGAGGACCAGTTGCCGCCCCCGTGCAGCCTGTAGACAGACATGACGTCGGGCAGGAGCCCCGCGAAACCCTTCACGGCAGCGAGCAGGTACAGGGGCCTGTCCACGCAGTACACCGAACTGAACCAGGCGGGGAAGTGGAGTGAGTCCTTGCGCAGCATCACGCTCGAGAAGTGGAAATGATAGCCCGTGACCAACTCCTCAAAGCTGTATTTTTGCTTGATAGCTTTGGGCCTTACCTCGCCCGCAGGCACCCAGTGCCCGGCCGCATCCTCCGCCACTTTGTCGGTGAACGTACCGCAGAGCGTGCAATCGGAATGACTGCGCAGGAACTCCACCTGCCTCGTGATCTTTGCCGTGTCGCACCAGTAATCATCCCCCTCGCAAAACGCCACATACTCGCCTTCGGCACTCTCCCAGAGGCGGGCGAAATTGCGGTGCATGCCGAGGTTTTCGGGTGTTGCCATTACCTTCACAACCGCTGGGAACCGCGTCTGGTATTCTTCGCAGACAGCCAGGGTATCGTCGGTGGAGGCGTCCTCGCCAATGAGCAGTTCATAGGGATAGGGAGATTGCTGCGCCAGCACGCTCTCTATGGCCTGGCGGATATAGGGCCCGTGCTCCCAGGCCAGCATCAGCACACTGACGAGCGGGCGACTCATGCGTACGCACCGTGGCCATGGCGGCAGCGCATCAGGACGACAGCCTCTCCCTCAACCGGGCCATTTTCCCCACTGCTTTCCAACCCACCAGTCCCGCCAGTATTCCCGTGACTCTCATTTTGAATGTGGTGTGCGGCGATGCCCTGCGCGCCAGCGCAAACAACGACCGCGCGACTTCAGTTTCACCCATCGCGCCGAGATGCCTGGCACGCATGAATACCCAGCGGCCGAAATGCGCCAGCTCGGGAGCGGTGCCTGCAACACCGGCCTTGATCGCACACTCGTACAAACGCGGCAAAAACCACGCCTCGTCCCGGAGATAGGCCTCGTGGTTGCCGCGACTGAAACGCGTGTCAGAATCGTGATCCAGGTGACAGGACACCACGGTGTTGCAGTAAACCAGCTTCACCCGATGCGCGCCCATCCGCGCCTCCAGGTCCCAGTCTTCAGGGCGCTGCCTGGGCCAGGCTCCCGCCAGGTCGGATATGTGCCGCGAGTACAGCGGGGTATGGGTGTGCCACCAGCGGTCCAGCAAAAGACCCGGGAAGAGGTAGTCGTGTGCTTCCCCGGTCCACTTGCTTGTGGCGTTCACAATCTCACCGCGTTCATTGACCAGCTGGGTGACTCCGTAGGCAATACCGCACTCCGGGTGCTGCCTGAGCGCGGCAACCTGCACCTCAAACTTCGAGGGCATTAACCAGTCGTCACTGTCGAGATACTGCAGATACTCGCCCCTGGCCGCCTGCCTTCCCGCTTCTCTCGCCAGGCCGGCGCCGCCATTTTCCTGGTGGAGCACCCGAACTACCTCGGGGTACTTTAGCGCGAGCTGATCCAGCACCTCACCCGTGTTGTCCGAGGAGCCGTCGTTTACCAGTACGATTTCTATCGGGCGATAGGTTTGCGCAATCACGCTGTCCACGGCCTTCAATACCATCTGTGGGCGGTTGTAGACCGGAATGATCGTAGAGACGAGACCTTCAACGATTGCGCTGCCGGCGCCCGGTGCAGAGTCAGAGATAGCGCTCATCACTCTTGCGCGATCGCATCACTTTACAGGGACACCCGTAGGCCACGACGGATGCGGGTATCCCGCTCACCACACAGGCGCCTGTGCCGATCACCGTATCCGCACCGATTTCCAGCTGTTGGCTGACACTGCTGCCCAGGCCAATTGCGGTGCGCTGTCCCACGACCACGCCGCCACCCAGTGTGGCCCCCGGGGCCACGCTGCTGAAGGGCGCCAGTGTGCAATCGTGGTCGACGCTCGCGCGGGTGTTGATGATGCAGCCGGGATGGATGACGCTTTGCGCGTTGATCACCGCGCCGGCCATGACGACAGTGCCGGCGCCGAGTTCTGCGCTGGGGCTTACCACGGCCGAAGGGTGCACGGGCGTCACAAACGCGATATCGGGAAAGGCGGCCAGCAGGCGCCCGGATATTGCACTGCGCTGGAAGTTATCGCCGACGGCGACGAAGACGTTATGGCAACCCAGTTCCTGCACAATCGCGGGCAGGTCGCTTTCCCCGCCCAGCACGGGGACACCGAGCACCCGGTAGCCCACTTCCCTGGTCGAGTCGATCAAGCCCACCACGTCATACCTGCCTTCGGCCTGCAGGGTATCCAGGACGGACTTGCCGTGTCCCCCAGCGCCGAATACCAATAGCGGCTGTTTCTTGCTGCTGCTCATGATTCGCTGCCAAATGCCCTGATCAGCTGGCACACCCAGCTCACTTCCTCCGGGGTTATCTGTTTGCCGTTGGGCAAGGCGAGCACCTCCTCACTGAATGATTCCGTCACGGGCAGGCTGCTGCCCAGGCCCGGATAGAGCGAGCGGTAGGGCTGCATCCGGTGACAACCCGGATAGAAGTAGCGACGCGCCATGATACCCTCACTTTCGAGTTTGCTTTTCAGCGCGTCCCTGCTTTTGCCGAAGCGCGCGCTATCGACCCGTAGGATCACGTACTGGTAGTTGCTCTCCTCATCGGCATTATAGGGCTCGAGAGAGATACCCTCGATACCACAGAGCTCATCGCGATAGCGGCTGTAGTTTTCCTTGTTGATGGCGATGAAGCCATCCAGGCTCTCAAGATTGGTCAGTCCCATCGCGGCACAGATTTCCGACATTTTTCCGTTGGTGCCAATATAGGAAACGTTGTCCTCACCCTCAAACCCGAAGTTGCGCATCAGTCGCAGTTTCCTGGCCAGTTCATCATCATTGGTCGTGACCGCGCCGCCCTCGAACGTATTGAACACTTTTGTCGCGTGAAAACTGAAGGCTTCACAATCACCAAAGTTGCCCACTCTCATACCGTTGTGGCTGCTGCCAAACGCGTGGGCCGAATCGAACAGGAGTTTCAGGCCGTGCTCGTCGGCGATGCGTTGCAGCCCCTCGATATCGCAGGGCCTGCCGTACAGGTGGACTCCGATGATTCCTGTGGTCCTGGGCGTGATGAGTTTTTCCACACTCGCGGGGCAGATATTCAATGTGGTGTTGTCGATGTCTGCGAAGAGCGGCCTGATTCCCTGCCACTGCAACGCATGTGCCGTCGCAATAAAGGTCATGGAGGGCACGATGACTTCATCTTGCAGGTCCGTCGCGCGGATGGCCAACTCGAGTGCAACGGTGCCGTTTGACATCGCTATGCAGTGCTTGACGCCGCAGTAACGGGCGAGCTTGTCCTCCAGTTCCTGCACCAGGGGGCCGTTGTTGGTTAAGTAGTTATTGGCCAGTATCTCATCAAGGCGCAGTTTCATGCGCTCTCTGTCGCCGACGTTGGGCCTGCCTATCTGGAATATTTTTCCGTGAGTGTTCAGTGTCATACCTTTTGTTTAAGAAATGGTTTCGAAGCCTTGATCCCTAGCGTGCAGGCCCGCTCTCCATGCGCCGCTCGCCGACCGCGCTGATATTGATGACGCCAACGCTTCTGCGTTCATAACCCGGTGCCCAGCCTTCCAGAATCGTTATTTCACCCAGGTCGGTACCGGCGAACCATTGCCCGCCACCGGGTCGCTCCCCGCCCAGGCCAACCGTATAGGTTCCCGGCCGAAGCGTGCGAGCGGGTATCGTGATGGTGGAAGTGAAATGACCTTCGAGCAATGCGGTACCGGGCTCACTGTCGTGTACCGTCACGATTCTCGCGCCATCCTTGTGCAGCGTTATCAACAGGTCAAAGTCCTTTAGCGCAATGTTGCTGGTGCCGGAGAACGTAAACACCAGGTCGCTCTCCGGGGTGATCAGTATCTGTTGCCCGAGGTCTATGCCGTTAACGGATAATGTGCGTATCGAAATATCATCCAGTAAATGACCGCGGAAGTGCTGCTTCCCAAGTTCCAGTTTCTGCGTGCTCGATGGCCGCAAATACTCCCTGATCGCATCCTCGATAGCGCCGTCATAGGCCACGCGGCCGTCCGCGATCACCAGGCCCCTGTCACAAAGTTCCGCTGCCGTGCCCATGTTGTGCGTTACAAACAGTACTGTTCGTCCGCCGCCGGCAATAGCCTGCATTTTCCCGACACACTTCTTCTGAAATGCAGCATCGCCGACTGCAAGTACCTCGTCGATGACAAGAATCTCAGGCTCAAGGTGTGCTGCCACGGCAAAAGCGAGGCGTACCGTCATGCCCGACGAGTACCGTTTTACCGGCGTGTCGATAAACTTGCCCATCTCGGCAAACTCGACAATCTCCTCGAGTTTGCGGTCGACCTCTGCCTTTCTCATTCCCAGGATCGTGCCATTGAGGTAGATATTCTCGCGCCCTGTGAGTTCCGGGTGAAACCCGGTGCCGACCTCAAGCAGGCTGCCAACCCGGCCTTTAAGGGTGATGCGACCCGCGCTGGGCGCCGTAATTCTGGAGAGGATTTTCAACAGCGTGCTCTTGCCGGCACCATTGCGACCGACAATCCCCAGAATCTCCCCTTCCTTTACATCAAAGTTTACATTTTTCAGCGCCCATATCTCGTCACCCTTGCGATGGGATTGATCCTGCTGCCCGATCTTGAGCAGGGGGTCGGGCTTGCCCTGGATTTTTGCCAGCCAGCGATTGATGTCCTCGCGCAGGGTAGCGCCGCCGATCAACCCAAGGCGATAGTACTTGGACAGGTCTTCCACCTTGATCACGGTATTCGACATCGTGTGCGGCCTACACCGTGTCCATAAAGGTGCGCTCTATCGCGTTGAACATCACGGTTCCCACGATCAGCAGCACCAGTATCACCAGCCCGCTCACCCCCAGCATGGGGAGATCCAGCGTCCCCTGTCCCAGGTAGGCGTAGCGGAAGGCTTCCACAATCGGCGCGATGGGGTTAAGCGACACCCAGAACTGCCATTTTTCCGGCAGGCTGGACACCGGGTAAATAATGGGCGTCGCATACATCAATAACTGCACCCCAAAACTGACCAGCACGGTCAGGTCGCGGTAACGGGTGGTCATTGCGGAAATGATAATACCGCCACTGAATCCGGTCGCCGCCATCATCAGCAGTAATACAGGGGTGAGCAGAACCCAGGCGTTGGGTTGTACCGCTGCACCATCGAAAAAATACCACGCCAGGAACCCCAGGAAGAACACGTACTGGATGGCAAACGCGATCAGCTTGGAAAACAGGGTCGCCACCGGTATTGCCAGCCTGGGGAAATACACCTTGCCGAAAATGTGCGAGTTGGTAGTAAACGTGCCCGAGGTCGCGGTGAGCACATTGGCGAAATACGTCCAGATGACGGTGCCGGCCATATAGAACAGGAACGGTGGTACACCGTCAGTGGACAGCTGCGCAATCTTGCCGAAGACGATGGTGAACATTACCGTGGTCAGCAGGGGCTGGATAAGATGCCACGCGGGGCCGAGTATCGTCTGCTTGTACTGCGCGACGAAATCGCGACGCACAAACAGCACAATCAGGTCGCGGTAGCTCCACAGTTCGCGCAGCTTCAGGTCGAACACGCTGCCGTGGGGTTCGATAACCGTGACGTGCTCCTGGCCGAAGTAATCTGCCTGGCGCTGCTGTGCGCTGCGGTCGCTCATGCCGCCTGCCTCTCACGGAGTTTGTGATAAACGTTTGTCACCTCGCGCGAGGCGCGGTCCCAGCTGAACTTCGCCGCGTGCGCTATCCCCCTGTCGACCTGCTCCTGCCGATACCCAGGCTCGAACAGCAACCGCCCAAGACACGCCGCCATACCGTCGACATCTGCCGCCTCGAACGTGGGCCCCACGGAGCCCATGATTTCCGGGAGAGAGGCGCGGTTGGAGGTGACCGCAGGCGTGCCGCATGCCATCGCCTCCAGCGGCGGCCAGCCAAACCCCTCGTACCAGGAGGGGAACAACAGGCAGTCTACCGCGTTGTACAGGCGGACCAGTTGCTCTTTGCCCAATCCGGTCAGCTCGATCACAGGACGATTGTAGCCAGACTCCGCAAGGGCACTCTTCCAGACAGCTCTCTCGCCGCCCAGGTGCACCAGGGCCAGTTCATCGCCGTGTTGTGCGTGTAATTTTTGCAGGATCTTCAGGCTCGTCGGGTGGTTTTTATAGTGCGCGCTCCCGGTGACCAGCACCAGTTTCCGGTCGTCAGCGGGAAGGCCCAGGGAACGCCGGAGGCTCTCCTTTGATTCACCTGTCAGCGGCACAAATTCATCGCCCAGGCCCTGGTACACCACATCGACTTTCTCCGGGTCACAGCCGCAGTGCTCGATGATGTCAGACCGGGTGTTCTCGCTCACCGCAATCAGTCTCGCGGCGCGTTTGAGCCATGAGAACGAGTATTCCGCGAGCGACTGTCGCCGCATCTGCATACCTGGAATCAGGCCCCTGCCCGCAAGCAGCGGGATAATGTCGTGTACGGTGATGACTGCGCGTCCCGGGTCAATGACCTGCAATAAGTGAGCATAGCCGTGATCGATAATATGGTAGATACCGCTGTCGATTTTTCGTGCCTGCCAGGGGTAGCCGACGTAGCGCGCGAAGCGCATCTGTAAATTGGCGGCTTGTGGCAGTTGCCGGGTGAAGTTGCCCAGGCGGGGTTGGTACTGCGCTATGCCAAAAGCTTTACTCTCGTTGGTGTTCAGGCTCGTGAATAATTGGTCCGCATAGTGCTCCATGCTCGTGCGCTTGTCCTCGCGAAAATCCCGCAACAAGGTAACCGGTGTCACCGATGCCCCGGCACCGATAACGAAGCGCGCCCAGGACCGGGACCAGTGTTCGTTGCCATGGTTTGCAGCGCTGCCGCCGAGTGTTTTTGCGTCGCCTTGTAAAGTGGATTTCATCCAGTAGTGGATAGGGGTGGTAAACCCCGTCTTGTTGCGGGCGACTATCTCACCAGGCAGTGCGCACCGCGGGCTGCGGGCCAGCCATTGTTTACCCTCAATTCTTTCCTGCGCAAGTAACAGGGGGGCAAGCCGCTGTAATAACCGAACATCCACCAGAGGGACGCGCAGTTCGACGGAATGGGCCATGCCCGCCCAATCGGCGTCACGCAGCAGTTGGTTGCGCATGTAGAGGGCCGATTCCATGCGGGCGATATTTGCAAACGAGGCATTTTTCGAGGCATCCATGGTGCTCTCTATGGCCGCGAGCGGCTGCAGGCGCTGCATTCCCGCTGCAACAAGCTCCGCAGGGAGTAACGACTGCAACTCCCAGGGCATGAAAATACCGCGCCGGAGCAGCCATGCGCCTGCGGCAGTGCCCCCGTACTCGATCATGCCGGCGGCCTTGGCATACTTCGAATTGGCCAGCATCCCGGCAGCGAGGGTCCGGACGGCTTTTCCCAGTAACGGCAGTTTCGAGGGGAGCCTGAGGTAACGCTGCCAGCGCGGCACGTCCCGGAATGAGGGATAGCCGCCAAACAGTTCATCGCCACCCAGTCCGGACAGGGCGACCTTGATGCCAAGCTCCCTCGCCGCCTTGCTGATGAACCAGGCATTGATACCGTCGATGCTGGGCTGGTCCATCGCTGCCAGGATCGCAGGCAGGTCTTCCTGGAATTCCGCCTGGGTGACAGTGCGCCGGGTGTGTTCTGCACCGTACAGGGCGGCTACCTTTTCGGCCAGGGGGGATTCGTCATCCTGGCTTCCCACATATTCCTCGAAGACCAGGGTGACCGCCCGGATTGTTGCCTCGGGAGCCAATTCGCGCATCAGCCCGAGAATGGCGCCGGAGTCTACTCCCGCGGAAAGAAAGATGGCCACCGGTACATCCGCGACCAAATGGTGCTCGACCGAATCCAGCATTGCCTGGCGCACCTCCCGCTGGATCTCCTTGGGTGCCGCGGGTTCCGCCTGCGCCTGCGTCCAGGCATCGGTGATGGAAAAAAACGGCCTGGGCTGCTCGGCCCCGGCTGCTGTCAGCCACATCGTGCATCCGGCGGGCAGCGCCCTGATCGCGGCGTATGTGGTAAATGGTTCTGGCACGCTGCCCAGCAGGTAAAAGCCCACCATGCCTGCGGGGTCGGGTTCCTGCGGTACCTGTCCGCCTGCCAGCAGGGCTTTGACCTGGGAGGCGATGCGCAGCGTGTTGCCGTCATCGGCGTAATACAGGGGCTTTATGCCATACGGGTCCCGGGCCAGCAGCATGCCCTGCTTCTGTTCATCCCAGATGGCGAAGGCGAACATGCCCCGCAAGTGGCGCACCATATTTTCGCCTTCCTCCCGGTAGAGATGCAGGAGCACTTCGGTGTCGGAGCGGGTGGTGAACTGGTAGCCCTTGTCCTGCAGGCCTGATCGCAGTGCCTGGTAGTTGTAGATTTCTCCGTTGTAGGTGATGTGAACATGCCCGTCGGGGGTTTGCATGGGCTGGGCTGCAGCGTCACTCAGGTCGATGACGGACAGTCGGCGGTGCGCAAGGCCCACGCGTTGGTTGTTGCTGAGCCAGGCGCCGTGGCCGTCGGGACCGCGCGTTTGCATCTGGTCGCGGATGCGGCTCAACTCCGCCGGATTTACCGGGGGCGCTGAAGGCGTGTAGGCATAGATGGCTGCGATGCCGCACATGGTGGCTGGGTCCGCTGGGTTTCCTGTGGGTTGGTATTGCAGGCACGCTACCGCCCTGCATGACACTCATCGTGTCTCGCATAGAGCGCGATGTCCGGATGCGTGGTACGCATTGGACACCGGGTGCAGCTGTGGCCTTTTCTTAGCGTTACCGCGTGTTCAGGCGGGCACCACGTCGTCCCTGGCGAACACCAGGGGCTGTTGTTTGCCCAGTACCTGTAACAGGATGATCACCCGTTCGTCTGATCGGCGGGTGTCGTACACACCCTCCCACCCTCTGAAGGGGCCGTCCATGAGACGTACTTTCTGGCCTTTCTCGAAGGTCTCATGCCCCGCTGTATTCTCGAGGTTGTCGTGCAGCTGCCGCAGGGCCTCGACTGCGCCGCTGGGCATCGCCTTGGGCTCGCGGGCGAAGCTCACCAGGTTTGACACCCCCCTGGTGGACCGGATGGGAGAGAAATTCTGTACCCCCGCTTCAAGCTCTACAAACAGGTAGCCCGGGAACAGCGGCTCGCTGTCGGGCAGCCACTTACCCCGGCGGCGGCGCTCGCAGCTCACCTGCGGCAGCCAGGCCTCGTAGCCCTGGCGAATGAGGTTTTCCTGTGCCACATGCTCGCCGCGCACCTTGGTTTTCACCACGTACCAGCGTGCGGTGGTCACGGTGCTGTCGTCCCGGGCTGGCTTACTGCGGTTCAATTGGGGCTCACCGGCGGCAACGGCGGGTAAACCGCCGGTCCGGACGGCCGTGGCGGTGGTGCAATCGGTGAGAAATCCGCCCGCTGGCTGCCCTGCTGTACGGCTTCTTTCACGTGGTCGATGCAGTCTGCAGGTACGCCACAGGCCTGGCGCTGGTTGGTGTGGTAAAAGAACACCACGGGCAGGGCCTCCATCTGGCGCTCCGCTGCCACCGCCACCAGGCCGGGCTCGCTCAGCCAGCGGTCCTCTCCGGCGCTCTGGTACAGGCTCATCCGCAGCGGGGTCAATGCCTGTGCCTTGTCCAGTTCCTGCTCCCAGCGCTGCCAGTCCGCCGCGCTCACGTCCTCTTTTTTGGGAACCTCAAACAGCTCCTGTAACTCCGCGACCCGGACCTGTAAATGGTGGTCGCCCTTGTGCCAGTCGCGGGTGGGGGAGGCGCGCTCACCCGTAGTGGTGAAGCGGGCGATGACATCGCTGGCGCTGATGCCAAAGTCGTCGTAGGGCGCTTGATTGGACTGGACCTCGCGATCAGCCACGTTCTGGAGGTCGCTGAGTGGTACCTGGCCCGTTTCCGCGTACAGGAGCATCACGGGTACCTGCGCAGTGCCGCTCTGCCGTAACTTCTGTAGCTCCTCCAGCCTGGCGTCGATAACCACGCGGCGACCGGTGGGGTAGAGGGTTGCCATTATCACATCGGTGTGCACCCGGTCATCGGGCCGGTACCACCAGCTGTCCCGCCCGGCCAGGTCGATTTCCTTTTGCTTGAAATCCAGCAGTTCATCTACGTTGATAGTCGCCTGCCCTTCATTCTGCTGCCAGTTGGGGTAGTCCATAAAGCGCTTGTGCTGGTCGAAGTACAGGCTGGTAAAAGTCGCCAATGTGGGGTTGGCGGGCAGTTCGCCGGCGTTGATCGGGGAGTCGTAGCGATTGGCCATGCCGCTGTCAGCGCTGCACGCCCAGCCCGGCAGCGTGGGCATGATGTCCACCGCCAGCGCGAAAATGGCCTCCGCCTGCTCCGGGTTGGCCTTGCTCATGAAGTACGCCGTATCCGCCAGGGTCATTCCCCGGCCCACCGAGCTCATGATGATGGATGCGGGAGGGTAATCGTTCTGCAGCATCCAGTTGATCTGCCGCTCGTAGAAGCCGGCCGTGCTCTCCGGGCTATTGAGGGTGGCGGCATAGAAATCATTTTGTTGATAGAAGTCCACACCGATATCATCGGTGCCGGTTTCCACCCTCACCTCATCGGGCGCGGCGTGCGCAAGGTTGCACACCAGCAGTGTCGTTGCCAGTACTGTTTTCCTGAATTGCCTGATCATTGTGCCAACCCTCGCTCGGTGCCTGTTAAGCAATAGCATTATTGTTGCCCGTCCTGTCCTGGCGCTTCAGCAGCCCTTCTGCTCCAGGGCCAGCGCCTCCCGGGCGTCTTCGTTTGGTCTGCTTCCACGTAACCCGCATAGGGGTGCATGCCGTAGCCGTCATAGCCGCCGTAACCGTATCCTTTCCTGCCGTAACGACGGTAGCGCCGGTGAGACGTGCTGTGCTCTGACACGCCGTTGAGGACGACCCCCAGAATGGGCTTGCCGACTTTTTCCAGGGCGCGCAGTTGCTCCCGGGCCAGCTGGTAGTAAGTGGTCTCGGCCCGGACCACGTAGATCAGCGCGGAGGCCCAGCGCGCCACCAGCATCGGGTCACTCACCAGGTGCGTCGGGGCCGTGTCGATCACGATCCGGTCGTACCTGCCGGACACCTCTCGCAGGATCTCCTCGAAGCGGGAGGAGGACAGCAGTTCCTGGGGGTTGGGCGGAATCGTCCCGGCCGGGAGGAGGTCGATATTACCCTCCTCAAAATGGTGGATGCACTCGTCGAGTTGCTTGATGCCCGCAGCGACATCGGCCAGCCCCGGGGTGTTGCGGGCAAAGCCGAAGTGCGGGCCCAGCGCGGCACGGCGCATGTCGGCGTCGATCAGCAGTACTTTACCCAGCTGGCCCAGTGCGCAGGCGATGTTCATTGAGACAGTGGTCTTGCCCTCGCCGGGCACGGTAGAGGTGATGGCCAGGATCTTGTGCGGGTCGTCCAGTCCGGACAGCATGATGCCGGTGCGGATGGTGCGGATGGACTCGGCAAACAGCGACTTGTTCTTGTCGATAAACATGCGTTCCGCGGAGTTCTCGTTGCCGGGTTCGATATCCAGCTGTGCCAGTCCGCCCAGTAGCGGCACCCCGAGTTTTTCCTCGACCTCCTCGGGACTCTTGATGGTCTTGTCCAGGTATTCACGCAGGAAGGCCAGGACGACGCCGAGGAAGAGCGCGACAACGGTGTATATCATCACCAGGCGTGGTTTGTCGGGCCAGTACGGGGCGGCAGGCACCTGGGCGTCGTCGATGATCTTGGCGTTGGGCGAGCTGACATCGGAGCCGATATTCAACTCCTTGAAGCGGGTGACGAACAGGTCGTACAGCTCCTGGTCGGTCTGCTGGTTGCGCTCCAGTGCTTCCAGCTGGAATTTCTTCTTGTCGGTCTCCTGTACCTCGTCCTTGAGCAGGTCAAACTTGGCGCTCAGGCGTTCCACCTCTGCGCGGGCCGCCGCCAGGTCTGCGCTGACTCCCAGCTTGACCAGTGCCTGCTCCGCTGCCAGCTTTTCCTTCAGGCGGTCGTAGCCGCTGCGCGCTTCTATCATTTTCGGGTGCTTGGGCCCATACACACGGGCGAGCTGGTCGATATTTTTTTCCGCGTCGAGCGTCGCCGCCAGTGCCTCGGTCACGCTCGGATACTTGATCAACTCCGGGCTGCCTGCCAGCAGGCTCAGGGAGCTGCTACTGTTGTTGAGGCGGTCGTGTGCGAGGCTCAGGGACTGCGTTTTCTGGCGCGCCTCGGTGAGGCGTTGAAACACGTCCTCCGCCTCACGCCCCAGGATGCTGCCACCCTCCAGGCTCACGAGATTCTCCTGCTCGCGGAATTGCTGCAGTTCCTGGTCAGACTTGACCACATTCTCGCGCAACTCGGCGGTGCGCTCCGTGAGCCAGGAAGTGGCCTCCGCGAAGGACTCCATGCGCGACTCCAGGTCGTGCCGGATGTAGTAATCCGCCAGCTTGTTGGCCATGTCGGCGGCAAATTCCGGGTCGCGCGACACGAAGCCCAGCTTGATCAGCATGATCTCCTCGTTGGCGTCGATGGTCAGGCCATCGCGCACCGCGGCCATCGCGGCATCGCGGTAGCGCGCCTTGAGCTGGGCATCGCTGAGCTGCGGTGGGCTCAGGAACTCGGGGCGGGTAAGCTCAAGCAGCCACTCCGGCACCCATTGCTTCAAATCCAGCGCCCAGGGGGGCAGCCACTTGCGCACTTCCGTCTTCCAGCCCGGCTCGATGGCGCTGGCATCGGCCTGGGCCACGAAATACGGGTGGCTCCACAGCTTGTAGCGATCCACCATTTCCGCGGCGAATTTGCGTGAGCGCATGATTTCCTGCTGCGCCTTGAACAGGCGGAAGTTGCGGCTGTAACTGCTGTAGACATCCATCGCGGTTTGGTCGCGCACCGTGCCGTAGTTGCTCGCGGAGGGCGGGTCGAACAGCAGGGAGGTCTCGGCCTGGTAAAGCGGCACCAGGGTGGACACATAAATGGTGGATAGCAGGGCTACCAGCAGGGCCAGTGAGAGGATGCCCCACTTGTACTTGAGCACCACCTGCAGGTAGGCGAGGACATCAAAGCCGTTCTTTTCCGCCTGGCCTGCGGACATCTCCCCCAGCAGGGAGCTGAGCAACTGGTCGTTATTGATGGCGGCGTGCTTGTTCATTAGAAGAAACTGGCCTTGATGGTGACGATGTCACCGGGCTTGAGCTGGTAATTCATATCTACCTGTCGCTCCTTGCCCTGCGGTTCGAATTCGTTCACAACGTAAATCTTGTCCTGGTTGGCCAGGTCGGTAAAACCGCCGGCGTCCAGTATCGCGCGGCGCAAGCTCAGTCCGGGGGTGTAGGGATAGGGTCCCGCTTGCTTCACCTGGCCCTGCAGGAAGATCTGGCGGTATTTCACGATCGTGACACTCACGACTGGTTCCACCAGGTAATCCGGCTTCAGCTTCTGGTAAACCAGTCGCTCTGTCTCCTCCCGGGTGAGGCCCTCTACCTTCAGCTCTCCCAGCAGCGGGTAGATGATCTCGCCGGTATCGCTCACCGGTACTTCGACGCTGAGATCTTCCTGGCCCATCACATGCACCTTGATGATATCCCCCGGCGACAGGTGATAGGCAGCACTCTCACCCTCCTGGGCCAGCCCCGCATGAGGCAGCAGCCACACTACAGCCGCCAGCAGTGGAAGCCTGCTGGCCAGCCTGTAGATCCGGGTTAACAGCCCTTTCGTCATTTACTACACCGATACCGCATCGCCCGGATCAATACCCGGAAAAGCCGTTGTAATCATTATTGGAAGAAAAACCACGCAGCAGGCAGATGGCCGGTGCCCGACTGTCGCCGAAGCCGAATAGGCTGCCGAGATTGAAATCAATAATAAACCCGTCGTCGCTGTAGTTATGGACCGAGTCGCTGGAGTCGCGCTCCCGGTGGTAGTAGCTGATGCCGAGCGAGCCCCATCGGGGCAGGTTGAAGCGCAGGCCGGCCGTGGCGCCCCAGAGGTCATCGTTGCGACCGCTGGGCTTCCAGTCAGCGGTTCCCGCGTAGCCGCCGACGTCGAAGACCAGGTCAGCGCGCAACTGGCGCGACCAGTCGACGCTCAGCTGCTCGGTTTCAACAAAGTCGTCCTGCAACTCGTCCAGTTCCCACACCAGTGGCTCCTGGGGCATGCGGAAGTATCCCACGGCAATGTTGTCTCGGGATGTGGGGGTCCAGTTCAGGACCGCGTCCCAGGTAATTTCATCGTAATTGCTGTTATTGCGGACCGGGTCCTTGAATTCCTTTTTCACCGTGCCAATCCGTGCAATACCGGTGGTTTTTTCTGACGCCAGCCAGGTGGCCCCCAGCATGTACCGCCACTCCTCACTGTCGAGATTGCGGCCCAGGGCGGGGTCATCGGGTGTGTCGTTGCGGTAGTCGAAGTCGGAGTACACCATCTGGGCAAAGCCCTCGGTGCGACCGGTCATGCGGACATACAGGGTGGCGCCGAGGTCGGTGATGTCCCTGTCGCGGTATTCCTGGTCGTTGTCGTCATAGCGCTTGCAGGTTTCACAGGCACCGAGTTCTATGCGTCCCTGTGCCCCGGGTGCGCCGTAGCCGTAATTGGCACCGTAGGCGAGCTGGGTCCAGGTGTCCGGATCTTCCTCGGTAGTAGTGTCGCGGATGTCGCGCAACGGGTCGTCCTGTCCGCGAGGATCGTAGGAATCCAGGTACTCTACGCCCAGGTCGAGATTATTGCGTACATCAAAGCCTGTGCCCCAGTAGCCTACTGTGCGCTGGCTGATCTCGTCGTCGTCCGGGATGTCGTTGTCCAGATACCAGAAGCGCTCCGCCGAGTACTCCACGCCATACAGGTGGCCGCGGTTCTCCCCCTGTACCCCGCCGCCGGCGCGAGTAGTGGTGAAGGCTGCGCTCTTCTTCTGGCCTTCGTCGTCGTAGAGGTCATTGCTGAAGCCAAGTCCCACGTTGAGCAGTGGATAGAAGGTGAGGTTGCCGTAGTCGAAAGCCAGCTCGTGATCGGCAACACCCCCGCTGGAATCTTCAGGGGTGCTCGATGCAGACTGGGCCGCAGACTCTGCTGTACTGGTGGTGCCTTCAATGAGGCCCTCCTCTTCCTGCGCCCACGCAGGTACGACCATCACCGTGGCAGCGACAAGCAGTGCTGCCACGAGATAGTTACGCGCGGTCAACCCAGACTCATGATATGCGAATCGTCCGCTCAATATTTCTCTCACTAATGATAAATCGGCCACGGTACTCTGCCAAAAAAGCGGGGGAATAGCGTTGTTTTTTTTAAGATAAATCTGTACCGGAGGAGGATACCCCTACTGCCAGAACGCTTCAAATCGGCCATTATATCTGAGCGTTCCGCATTAGGTAGTTGATTTTACCTATCTGTTCTAATTATATCAGTGCACTGTGAAATACTGCCGCGATGACAATATGCCATGATTGACCTGCACTGCCATCTGTTGCCGGGCGTCGACGACGGCCCTGATTCGCTCGACGAGGCCCTGGATATGGCCCGCCTCGCGGTGGCCAATGGCATCTCCCATTCGGTGATTACCCCGCATATCCATCCGGGGCGGTACGAAAACCAGTTGAGTACACTGCAACCGCAACTGGCCGCCTACCGGAAAGCGCTGGCACAGCACCAGATCAACCTGCAACTGACTCTTGGTGGCGAGGTGCGTCTCAGCGTGGAAGCCCTCGCGATGATTCACCAGGAAGAGGTGCCCATGCTCGGGCAGGAGAACGGGTTCCGGATCATGTTGCTGGAGTTTCCCCACAGCCATGTACTGCCGGGCTCCGACAAGCTGGTGCGTCACCTGCTGGAGCGCAATATTCGCCCTATGATCGCCCACCCGGAGCGCAACAAGGATGTGATGCGTTCCCTGGACAAGCTTCTGCCCTTTCTTGAGGCGGGCTGCCTGCTGCAGGTGACCGCTGGTTCAGTGGTGGGAAAATTCGGGGCAATGGCGCAGCAGCGCGCCGTCGAGATGCTGGAGCGCGGCTGGGTGAGCGTGCTGGCCTCCGATGCCCACAACCTCAACTACAGGCCGCCGGAGTTGGCGTCGGGCCGCGCCGCTGCCGCACGGCTGATTGGTGAGGCCGCGGCCGATGACCTCGTGCAGGGTCGACCGGCATCGATCCTGGGGATTACGGAGGCCAGCGCAACCGCGCCCGCTTAACTATCGGGAATCAATCGCCTGCCGAGGCTGACGACGTCGTCTGTCGTGTAACCGAGGTTATGGTAGAAGTCCAGAACGTCCTGGTTGGAACTGCGAACGACAATATTGAGTTTTGGGCAGCCCATTGCAGTGAGACGCTCTTCCACTTCCTTCATTAGCACTCGGCCGTAACCGGCTTTTTGCAACCAGGGTGCGACCGCCAGATAAAACACCGAACCTCTGTGGCCATCGTACCCGGCCATGGCCGAGGCAATAATGCCGCCATCCAATTCGCCGACCAGAAACAGCTCCGGCTGGACTGCCAGCTTCCGTGTGATGTCCTTGTCCGGATCATTCCAGGGTCGGGTCAGCTGGCAGGCCTCCCAGAGCGCAATCACTGCGTCCCGGTCGCGCTCTGCAAATTCCCTCACATACATTCCGGTAGCACTCCCAAATCTGGCGGCCATTCACGCGTGTGCCGTTATGGATTCCGGCAGGCGTCGATGTCGCTGTCCGAAATTCCCAGGTCTGCAGCAGCGCCCTTCAGGTCACCCATCGTGGCGCCGGCTGAATAGATCTGGCTGGCGGTATCGTTGATCTTTGCCACTGATTCCACACTGCCGTACTGGGATGTCGAGCGAGTGACGGCGCTGAATAACTTACCCAGCCCGCTTTGGGTTTTCGACGCCTGCTGCGCGGCCTCAACTTTTTCCTGCAGGCAGGCCTCCTGTCGCGCCTTGAGGTCGGCCTGTGCCTGTTCCGGTGTGACCTCTGCTGTCGCTGCTACCTGCACACTGCCCGTCGAATTGCCTTGTTTCGAGATAGCCGCTTGTATTACACCGGCCAACTGCGGGGTGATTTCACCCGTCACTTCCAGATTGTGCTCGGCCTGGAATTTCGATACCGCAATAATTGTCTTCGTGGTGGCCTCGCCGTCCGCCGGGCCGGTATCGTAGCCCAGGGTGGTCAAATCCTGCTGCACGATTTGCACCAACTCGTCACCGAGCGCCTGCCCGGCCGAGGTGCATGCCAACACCGTTGCGACAAATACTGCTTTCCATAACTTCATTCCATTCTCCTGCCGGATTGGGTTAAAACGCGCATTATAGACTGCGCCGCGGGATTTTGATTCCACAAGTGTCGCGAGTATGCTGCCCGAACAGTTTCGCGCAGGAACAGTGATTTGTCCGCATCAAAGCTCCTCTCACAGTACATGCAGCAACTCGCACGTGCCTGCCGCACGGCACCGGCGCTCGATCTCGCCTGTGGTACCGGCAGGAACGGCCTCCATCTGCTGGCCAGCGATATCCCCGTGGTGTTTGCCGACAGGGATAACGAGAAGCTCGAACACATCAGGCAACACCTGGATACCCTTTCCCCTGATCGGCAGCGGCAATTGGCTAGCCTGTGGCAGGTCGATCTCGAAATCCCCGGCTCACATCCGCTGGATGGCCGTACTTTCGGGGCCATCATGGTGTTTCGCTACCTGCACCGCCCGTTGCTGGACGCAATAAAAAACGCGGTGATCCCCGGCGGGTTGGTGGTTTACGAAACGTTCACAGAGGAACAGGCTGCAATAGGCCGACCCCGTAACCCGGATTTCCTGTTGCGGCACGCAGAGCTCAAAGACTGCTTTTCAGAGTGGAACATCCTGCACTATTTCGAGGGTATCGAGCACGACCCCGACAGTGGACAACGGCGCGCCATCGCGCAGGTCGTGGCTGAAAAGCCTTTTGTTTAGCGCGTTAGCACTAATACCCCGCCACCCAGCCTCCAGGCCGCCGCGTATCCGATGCCCCATACAGCCAGCCGTCCTCCAACATAATGGAATTGGTGCGACCGGAAGTGCGCCCCGCGATCTCCACGGGTTGCCCCATCGCTTGCAGTAGGCGCACGGTGTCCGGGCTGAAACCCTCTTCCATTCTCAGCACATCGGGCATCCACTGGTGGTGGATCCTGGGTTCCGCTGCTGCGGTGGAGACATTCATATCGAATTCCATAGCGTTCAGCGCCATCTGCAATACCGTGGTGATTATCACGCTGCCGCCGGGGCTGCCGGTGGCCAGCCAGGGTTTTCCATCGCGCATAACAATGGTCGGGCTCATCGATGACAGCGGGCGTTTGCCCGGTTCGATTTTATTGGCCTCGCCCTGTACCAGCCCGAAGGCATTGGCATTGCCGGGGCTGGCGGCAAAATCGGCCATTTCGTTGTTCAGCAGCATGCCTGTTCCTGGTACTGCGATGTGGGAGCCGAAGCTGAAGTTGAGTGTGTAGGTGTTGCTGACGACATTGCCGAAGCGATCGGCCACGCTGTAGTGGGTGGTCTCGGTACTTTCATTGCCCAGTGGTCGGCCGGGCGCGATGTCTACCGACGGGGTTGCCTGTTTGCTGTCGATGCGCGCCCGCTGGCGGGTGGCATAGCCCTTGTCGATCAGTTTTGCCACCGGCACATCGACGAAGTCCGGGTCGGCCAGGTAGAGGCTGCGGTCGGCGTAGGCCAGTTTCATGCTTTCGGTCAGGTGGTGCAGGTACTCGGCGGAGTTGTGGCCCATCGCCTGCAAATCATAGCCCTCCAGCACGTTGAGAATCTGCAGTATGTGTATACCGCCGGACGAAGGCGGGGGAGTGGAGACCACTTCAAAGCCGCGGTAGGTCCCGCGCACCGGTTGTCGCTCGACGACACGGTAGTCGGCGAGGTCCTGCGCGGTGATCAAGCCTTCCCCCGCGGCCATTTCGGCGCTGATGCGCTGCGCCACCTCGCCGCGGTAAAAACCGTCTGCGCCGCGTTCACTGATCTGGCCCAGTGTCCACGCCAGGTCGGGCTGGCGCCAGGTATCGCCTATCTCATAGGCCGTGCCGTCCGCCTTGAAAAACAACTGCTTTGCCGCCGGGTTTTGCCGCAGGCGCTCCGCGCTGGCCGCAATTTCGAAGGACAGCGCAAAGGAGACGGGGAAGCCCTTTTTGGCGAGTTCGATGGCGGGCGCCAGCACCTGCTCACGGCTCAGCGTGCCGTATTTGTCCAGTGCGTAGAGCAATCCTCCCACGGTGCCGGGCACGCCGGCTGACTGCAGGCTGAAATACTCGCGCTGTTGATCAAGTTCGCCCTGCGCATTCAGGAACATATCGCGGGTGGCAGCGGCGGGGGCGCTCTCGCGGTAATCGATAAGTGTCTGCCGGTCGTCATCGGCGAGGTGGATCAGCATAAAGCCGCCGCCGCCGAGGTTGCCGGCACGGGGATAGGTCACTGCCAGCGCAAACCCGGTGGCCACCGCCGCGTCCACGGCGTTGCCTCCCTGGCGCAGCATCTGCGTGCCGACTTCCGCGGCCAGTTGCTCGGGGCCCACCACCATGCCGTGGCGCGCGACAACCGGGATGAAACGCTCGCGGTAATCGATGATCGGCTCGGCTGTTGCCGTGACGGTGTTTGCTGTCGCCGCTGCGGGAGCAGGTGTCGTTGCGGTTTTTTGTGGGTCGGGCGCTGCATATGACGCCAGGGCAATGCTCAATAGGCTCGTTAACAGGAATGATTGCCGCAGAATCGTCACAGTGAAGGCGCCTCGCTCTTTCAAAAGAACCGACTTTAACTGTTTTGTTTTGCCACGCATACTCACAGGCAGCCTTCGATGCAGGGGCAGGCGTATTCACTTTGAGAGGAAATCGTAAAAATGCAGGTACTGGAAGCCGAACTCGAGCAACGCTGGCGCGCGATGTTTACAGCACTGGCAGCCGGCGACGATGTCTCACCCACACAGCGCCTGCGCGCCGAGGGTATCATGGAGGCGGCGGTGTTGATGGACGTCGCCACGCCCGCGGCGTTGCTAGACGCGATGGATCACTGCTATCGGTCTGTCTACAATCGCGGGATTGCGGATGACTTTGGTGGCGACTGGCAGGACTTCTTCACCTTTCCACAGATTCCCGCAATGGCGCAGCGGGCGCCGGTGTATCCCAGCACGAAAGATTGAGGCAGCGCCATTCAGCGCGCATCGCGCCACATAAACCACGCCATCGGGCCATTGCTGCCCACAGCCTGCTGGCCAGTGATTCTGAAGCCGTGGCGTTCGTACAGGGGGATGTTGCGGGGGTTGGAGCACTCCAGATAGGCCGGCATACCGCGCTCATCACAAATGCGGGTACCCTGCTTCAGCAGCGCAGCGCCAATGCCGCGCCCCTGTTCGCTGCGGCGGCAGCCGATGAACTGCAGGTAATAGTGAGGCTCCTTCGGGTGGTGCCTGGCGAAAATCGAACTCTGCCGCGAGACCCGCCACACAGGCCGCAGGCCGTTGACACGCATCAGCTTCAGGCCGAAGCGGAGCAGGCGCAGCCGTGGTGCAATCTTGAGGCGCTCTTCCGGCGGTAACCACAGCGCTGCGGCGCGATCCTTATCGTCGAGATGCACGATGCCACGCGGCAGGTATACCTCCTTCACCAGCATACGAAAGAAAAACGGGTACAACTGCGTGGTGGGGAATAGCCAGTTGAACATGGGATCTTCGGCAAAACTGTCGCTGAGCGTGTCCACCAGGATATCCAGGTCACTCTCGACTGCGTCTCGAATTGTGGGTGCTGTATCCATTGTGCGCGACTTTGCCTCTGCCTTCTCCGGCGGCTACTATAGCGCTCCACAGCGTAGCAGGATATGACAGTGCGATACGAGCAATTCCGACGCGAATATACCGCCGCCGGCCTCAGCCGGGACATGCTCGATGCGTGCCCGATGCACCAGTTTGAAAAATGGTTTGAACAGGCCACCGCAGCGCAGTTGAACGACCCCACCGCGATGGTGCTGGGCACAGTGGATGAACAAGGCGCGCCCCGGCAGCGTATTGTATTGTTGAAGGGGTTGTCGGAGGGCGGCTTCGTCTTCTATACCAACTACCACAGCGACAAGGCGCGTGCGATCGAGCGTGAGCCGCGCGTCTGCCTGCACTTTCCGTGGAATGCGCTGGATCGGCAGGTCATTGTCACAGGGGCTGCACAAAAAACGAGCAGTGCCGAGTCGGCGGCCTATTTCGCGTCGCGCCCGCGTGAGAGCCAGATTGCCGCCTGGGCGTCCCGCCAGAGCGAGGCCATCAGCGATCGCGCAGCGCTGGAAAAAGAGGCGCTGCGTATTCGCGAGAGGTTCGGCGACGGGGACATCCCGAAACCGGAGTTCTGGGGGGGGTACCGGGTGTTGCCGACGCGCATGGAGTTCTGGCAGGGCGGCGAGCACCGGTTGCACGACCGCTTTGTCTACAGGCGCGGCGCAGGGCGCGAGTGGGAGATCGAGCAGTTACAGCCCTGAAGCAGCAGCGCAGCTAGCGCATCCGGCGCTGCCCGAAATAGCGCGGCTCCTCCTCAATGCCCAGCAGTATACGACGTATCATATCCAGGCCCGCCGCGGCGATCATGGTCTGGAACAGTGTGCGCTCTACCGGCCAGCACAGCCCGCGCGTGCGAATGTGGTCGCGATCCCCCCAGGCCAGCCACACGGTCCCCACCGGTTTCTCCGGTGAGCCGCCGTCAGGGCCGGCGATGCCCGAGACAGCGATCGCGTAGTCCGCGCTGGCGCGGTCCAGCGCGCCCAGCGCCATTTCCCGTACCACCTCCTCACTGACGGCGCCGTGTTGTGCCAGGGTGTCCTCGCGCACACCCAGTACTGACTGTTTGATCGCATTGGAGTAGGTGACAAAGCCGGCGTGGAAGCCCTCCGACGACCCGGGCACCGCAGTGAGCAGGGAAGCGATCAGGCCCCCGGTGCAGGATTCCGCGGTGGTGAGGGTGGCACCGCGCTCGCGCAGTAGCTGCAGTACTCGCTGTGCCAGCGTTATGTTGCCCTCGCCGATGATGTGCCCGGCGAATAACTGCTCCAGTTGCTCGCGACAGCGCCGCTGGGCAGCAGCGGCTGCTGCATTGTTAACGGTGAGCTTGATTTCCATCTGCGGCGCGCCGGCGCGAAAGCCCAGTTCCACCTCCTGCGGCCAGTCGGGCATATTGTCGGTGATCATCTGCTGCGCCGTGGATTCACCCAGTCCGAATGTCTGTAGGCGCAGGATATTGCGCTCCATCGGGCGCTGCAATCGTGCGGAAAGATCGGCCACGATACCGTCCAGCATGGACCGCAACTCCCCGGGCACCCCGGGTGTGCAGATCACGCGACACGTGCCGACTGTCATCTCAAACCCTACAGCGCTGCCGATCGGGTTGTCGACAATGGCCGCGCCAGCCGGGAGCATGGCCTGTTTCCTATTGGCGGCGTTCAGGTGCAGGTTGCGCTTTTCACACCATCGTTGCAGGTGTGCGACGGCCTCGGGGTGTTCCTCGAGCGGCACGCCGGCCACGGCCGCCAGGATTTCCGCGGTGAGATCGTCGATGGTGGGGCCGAGCCCGCCGTTGACGATCACGAGGTCCGCGGTAGCGGTCATCGCGGCCAGTTCCTCTTTCAATAGCGGGACATCGTCCCCCACGGTGACCTTGCGGTACACGCCGATCGCGAGTTCGCCCAAGCGCTGGGCAATCATCGCGGAGTTGGAGTCCACGGTATCGCCGCTCATGATTTCATTGCCGGTGAGCAGCAGTTGTACGTTCAGTGGTGAGCCTGTCATGGGAACCCTGTGTCCTTTGCGAGGGCGACAGCATAGCCCCAATGCTTTTGCCAAGGCAAAGTGCTATCGTTTGGACACGATGAGTGCGCCCCTGCCCGAGATGAATTTTTGCCCCGACTGCGGCGGGCCGCTGCTGCAACATGTGGTGGCCGGCGAGCAGCGCAATCACTGGTTTTGCCACCGCTGCCAGGTCCCACATCACGCCTATCCGCGCGTTGTCGTCACCGCATTTGTCGCCTGCGGCAAACGCCTGTTATGGGTACAGCGCGATCTCCCGCCCCAGCGCGGTAAGTGGGCAATTCCCGGCGGTTTCCTGGAGCAGGAGGAGACACTCGCCGAGGGCGCAGCGCGTGAACTCTACGAGGAGGCGGGTGTTCGCCTGTCGCCCGATCAAATGCAGCTGTACATGATCGGCAGCATCACCTTCATCAACCAGATGTACGTGGGATTTCGGGCGACGGTGGCGTCACAGGCGTGCCATCCCGGTGTGGAATCCATGACCTGCCAGTTTTTTTCGCGCGAGGAGTGCCCGTGGGAGGAAGTGGCGTACCCACAGGTCAATGACTCCATCCGCCAGGCCTACGACGACCTGGACAGCGGCCGCTTCGAGGTGTGGCAGGCGCAGATGACGGGGAGTCACTATGAACTGCGCCCGGTGTCTCAAAAACGCTGAGTTGGCGCGGCGCGGCCGAACTAAAAACCGCCGTGTTCTTTCAGGTAAGCAAGTTCCGCAGTAGTGGGTTCCCGCCCGAGGGCTTCGTTGCGATGCGGAAACCGGCCAAATCGGGCGATCACATCCCGGTGGGCGATGGCGTAGCGACTGAAGCTATCGAATTGCGGGTGCGCGGCCTCATTCGCCAACGCCCCGAACAGCGCGACAGAGTTTTCCTGTATTGCCAGATTCTCGCAGTGCTCCAGCGGCAGATAGAGAAACACGCGATGAATCGCCGGTAGCTGCAGATGGCGGCCTGAGGCGATCGCGTCCTGTGCCAGCGCAAGCGCGATCGGGTCACCGGCGAACGCCTGTGCCGTGCCCCGGTGGATATTGCGCGAAAACTGGTCCAGTAATACCACCAGCGCAACCAGTCCCCGGTCGGTCTGCGCCCAGTCCTGCAGTTGTCCCTGCAGCGCCAGCGCAAGCGATGCGCCGAATTGTTCGCGGCAGAAAGCGTCAGTTTCCGCACTGGCACCAAACCACAGCGAGTGCATGTCGGTTTTACTGAGGCCGCTTCCGTCCAGTTCACCGAACCAGAATGTATGAATGGCCTCGATAGTATCCTGCATCGCTGTGAGTCTCCTGTTGCTATTCGAATATGGTAAAGTGCGCCCCTTCTTTTGAACTCATGATAGCGGAAACTACTTATGTCACTACTGCCTGAAGTCACCCTGGACACAGACGAGCAAAAAGCCAGCTACGGGTTTGGCCTGCAATTCGGCAATCAACTGCTGCGCAACGACTTTGACGGCCTGGATGTCGAGGCGGTTATCGCCGGTATCCAGCACTGGTACGGGCACCGGCAATCGGCCGTGACGCAGGAGCAGATTAACCCCAGCTACGAGGTGATCCAGCGCCGCCAGCAGGAGAAGGCGGCCGAATTGGCGGGCAAGCGTGCGGCGCTGGCCGAGCAATTCCTCAAGGCCAATGCCGCACGCGAGGAAGTGTCCACCACCGCCAGCGGCCTGCAATACGAAGTATTGGAAAGTGGCAGTGGCGCCAGCCCTGGCCCGCGGGCTAATGTTGTCACACACTACCACGGGACGCTGGTGGACGGCACGGTGTTCGACAGCTCGGTGGAGCGCGGCGAGCCCGCTGAATTCGGCGTCCACCAGGTGATTCCGGCCTGGACGGAGGCGCTGCAGATGATGTCGGTGGGAGACAAGTGGCGCATCGCCTGCCCGCCACAGCTGGCCTACGGCGAGCAGGGCGCCGGTGATGCCATTCCCCCTAACACCGCGCTGGTTTTTGAAATCCACCTGATCGATATCAAGGGCTGATATGCCGGCCAATATCAATCTGCCGCGTATCCTGCGGGTGGGGGCGGGCGCCAGCGGACTGCTGGTGCAGACGCTCGCCGAGCTGGGCTTGTCCCGGCCCCTGCTGGTCACAGATCCGTACATGGTGGAGTGTGGCAACTGCGCGAAATTGCTGGCACCGCTGGATGAGGCCGGTATCGCCTACGGCCTGTTCGGTGACTGCGTTCCCGATCCCACCACTGACAGCGTGAATGCTGCCCTGGCACTGCTGCACGGCGGGAGTTTTGATTGTGTCGTTGCCCTCGGCGGCGGCAGTTCTCTGGACACGGCCAAGGCTGTCGCGGTGCTGGCCGAGCACGGTGGCGCGATGCGCGACTACAAGGTGCCGCGCCAGGTGGATTCCGGCCTGCCGATTGTCGCGATCCCGACCACTGCCGGGACGGGTTCCGAGGCCACGCGCGTGGCCATTATTACCGACACCGGGACGCAGGAGAAAATGTTGTGTATGGGGCTGGGCCTGATGCCCGTCGCAGCGCTGGTCGATTTTGAGCTGACGATGACAATGCCCTACCGACTCACGGCAGACACCGGCATAGACAGCCTGTGTCATGCGCTGGAAGCGTATGTCAGCCGCAAGGCCAACCCGTTTACCGACAGTATTGCGCTCACGGCCATGCGCACCATTTACCAGAATATTCGCATTGCCTGCGCCGAGCCGGACAATCGGGCCGCGAGGGAGGCAATGATGCTGGCGGCGACCCAGGGCGGTATTGCGTTTGCCAATGCTTCGGTGACGTTAATTCACGGCATGAGCCGCCCGATCGGCGCGCTGTTCCATGTTCCCCACGGTTTGAGTAATGCGATGCTACTGCCCGAGGTCACGGCGTGGACGGTCGGCCATGCACCGCTGCGTTACGCTGATTGCGCGCGTTATATCGGCGTGGCAGCGGCGACAGATACCGATCAGGCGGCCTGTGTGAAGCTCGTAGACGCACTGAGTGCGCTGACGGCGGATTTGCAGGTGCCGGGCCCGCAGGCCTTTGGTATTGACCGTGACGCCTGGTTTGATTCCCTCGAACTGATGGCGGTGCAGGCGCTGGATTCGGGCTCGCCGGCGAATAACCCCCGCGTGCCCGTCGCCAGCGAAATCGTGCAACTGTACGAGGCCATCTGGTAGCGCCGGCAAGCCAGTGCCGCTGCGCGGTGGTCAGAAAATCGCCGTTTTGGCCCGGCCCGGCGCTTACATTACCGCCCGCCATTGTTTAAACTAACGCGGTAATTCACTCCTCTAAATTACGCTGGGTCATCTGCTTATGAAACGCGTCGTATTCAATCAAAAAGGCGGGGTCGGCAAGACCAGTATTGCCTGCAATCTGGCGGCGATATCAGCGGCGATGGGTTACCGTACGCTGGTGGTAGACCTGGATGTGCAGGGCAACACCACGGACTACCTGGTGGGAGAAATCGACGCGGACGCGTTCCCGGCCGAGGCGCAGGGTGTCGCTGGCCTGTACCGGCAGACAGTGGGCTCGCGCAAGATGCGCAAGAACCCGGATTCCTTTGTCTGGGAGACCCCTTACGAGAACCTGTTCCTGCTGCCCTCCAGTCCCGTGCTCTCGGATATGGAAAAGGAGCTGGAATCCCGCTACAAGATCTACAAACTGCGCGACGCGCTGGAAAAACTCAACGATGAGTACGACCGGGTGTACATCGACACTC
This sequence comes from Halioglobus sp., assembly GCA_020443325.1. Classification (GTDB taxonomy): domain Bacteria; phylum Pseudomonadota; class Gammaproteobacteria; order Pseudomonadales; family Halieaceae; genus Marimicrobium. The sequence goes on along the minus strand of JAGRIK010000019.1, from coordinate 4,259 downwards.
CGCCCAGCTTCAACTTCTATTCCAAATCTGCCCTGATTGCCGCAGACACCGTGCTGATCCCCTTTGATTGCGACAGCTTCGCGCGCCAGAGCCTGTACTCCCTGCTGGATAACATCGGCGAGTTGCAGGAGGACCACAACCCCGACCTGGCAGTGGAGGGCATTATCATCAACCAGTTCAACTCGCAGGCGAGATTGCCGGGGGAACTGGTCGCGGAACTGGAGGCCGAGGGTCTGCCGGTCTTCAAGACCTACCTCAACAGCTCTGTGAAAATGAAGGAGTCGCACCGCGATCACCGGCCCCTGATTGATATGGCGCCCAGTCACAAGCTGACCGGGCAGTTCCTGGATCTGCACGCGGAGTTGGAGAAGTCTGCCGCGCGCGCGGCGGCTTGAGCGGCCTGTTCACCCCGGCATTGGCCGCAAATCGGCTATATCCTTATACTTCCCGGTTATTTGTAACTCCCTTTTTGATTCTATACAGTGCGCATCCCCGATAGCACAAACATGAGTATGAACGCCGCTTGAAACTGGATCTCGACAGCATTAACGACAGCCTGCGCAATGCCAGTGCTGCCGAGATTGTGGCTTGGGCATTGAGCCTCGGCCACAAGACGATTGCGACCACCAGTATGGGGCGCAATGCGGCCGTGATGCTGCACCTGGTGAGTGAAATCGACAAGTCGGTGCCCACTATCTGGGTCGATACCGGCTACAACCTGCGCGATACCTATGTGGTGGCCGAGCGCCTGATTCGGGATCTCGACCTGAATATCCACGTCTACTCCCCTGAAATGACCTCAGAGCGTCGCAATGCCATCATGGGGGGTATCCCCACCGTAGATGAGGAAGAGCGCCACCAGGAATTTACGCGGCAGGTGAAGCTGGAACCGTTTGCGCGTGCGCTGGATGATTTCAAGCCGGATATCTGGCTGACCGGCATTCGCCGCGAGGAAACCGAATTGCGCAAGAGCCTGGATATCGTGTCAATGGATGGCCGCGGCATCATCAAGGTGGCGCCGCTGTTCCACTGGAGCGAGGATGATGTGGACGATTATATGGCGCGCTTCGAACTGCCCACCTGCAAGCACTATTTCGACCCCACCAAGGTGCACGATGGCCGCGAATGCGGGCTGCACACCACAACCTGAGGCAGTTGGCCGGTTAGCCTCTGTTCACCAAGCGCCAGACAACCGCTACATCGTGTCTAGCCGGTTGCGACCCAAACGCCGACAGCCATGGCTGCGGTGAAGGCAATAAAACAGGCGACCACCAGCGCGAGGCGACGCATGGCGCGACGATCATCAAGTGTGTCGTTCATTGACAGGTGCTGGGTCATGCAGGTACTCCCCTTTTTGAGTTCTACTGAAATACTGCTTGATTTAAAGTGTCCCGCATTCGCGACAGCGGAATATTGATGCAGATCAAAGCTGGAGTTTATGCTCCGGTGAGTGCGCTATACTCCAGGCAGTGGAGGGCGTCATGGCTAATTCCGGGCAGATCACTGCGCGATACCCCCGCGGGTCATTCTGTGGGCGCTACCGGTTTGCCGTGCTCGCCCTGCTGCTGACAGCCTTCACAGGCGCCTGTACCACATCCGGTTCGAACGCCCGCCGCGCTGCCGATCTGCCTCCACTGCAACTGAATGATCACCTGGTCACCGCCGCGCAGGCGTACGAACGCGCGCCTACCCCCGATCTGCTGGCCGTGGACGCGGACATGCGTGACTTTGTCCAGCACTACACAGGCGGTATCCGCACCAAACGACAGCGTCTGATGATGTTGCACAGGGCGATCCGGGGCGCGGCCACGCTGGGTATTGAGTACGACCCGCAGGCAGAGGGGACTGCGCGCGACACCTTTCACCGGGGGTCGGCGAACTGCCTGGCCTACGCCACCCTGTTTATCGCGCTGGCGCGGGAGGCGGGCCTTTCTGCCAGCTACCAGTGGCATGAGGTCCGTCCACAGTGGGTGCGCCAGGGTGAGCGGGTGGTTCTGCGAAAGCATGTAAATGCGTTCGTATCGCTCGGCACAAACGAGCAATACCGGGTTGATATCGACCCCCTGCCGTCACAGGATATAGTCGATTCCCGTCGGATCAGTGATGTGGACGCGCAGGCGCTTTACCACAGCAATCTCGCTATGGATGCACTGGCCGGCCAGGCGATTGAAGAGGCCTGGCTGCACGCGGTGCGCGCCGTGCAGCTGAGCCCTGGGACTGCCCACCTCTGGGTCAACCTGGGAGCCATATACCGCGTCAACGGGCAGCACCGCGACGCCGAGTTCAGTTACCTCAGTGCGCTGCAGCTCGATCCGGGCGAGCATTCGGCCATGAATAACCTCGTGGTGCTCTACGAGTTGGAGGGCCGGCCGGCGGAGCGTGAACTTTGGGCCGAGCGCGTCGCGCGGCATCGTGAAGGAAACCCTTACTATCACGCATCACTGGGACAGGAGGCCGCAGCAGCGGGCGACCTGGCGCGGGCGGCGAGCCATTACGAAAGAGCCCTGCAACTGGCGCCGGAGGACAGCCGTCTCCTGTATTTGCTGGACACCCTCACGGCGGGGTCCTAGTACCCCGGCAGGCGAGGCGTGGGGAGGAAGTGTGTCAGGGTTCGATACGGATGTACGCGCGCCGGCCCATCTTGCCGGTGAGTCGGGAGAAAAAGTCAGCCGTCAGCATCTGCAACCCGTATTTGCGGCGCAGGGCTTTCAGGGCGATCGCCTGGTCAGCGGGATCATCGAGCACGAATGCCCGGGTGTCATGCCAATCCCCCGTCACTGTGCCACTCATCGTGCAGGGCGCGATACGCGATTCGCTGAAATTACGCAGGCGTTTCACCTTGCCTGCGTTGCCGGCACTGAAAAGGTAGTAGTTTCCCTTGTCGGGTGCGAACCAGACAGGCGTGGACACCCACTCGCCGGAGCGCTTTTTGGTAGCGAAACTGATGTAGCTGCCCTTTTCCAGCAAATTTGTATCATTGGCGTTCATAAAAAAACCTGTAAGCTTACGTCATGGTCTCTGACCGTTGCCGCCATTAAAACGGCAATCGCCAGGAGCCACAATACTTGTACTGAAACAATTGGGGAAACTTCAACATGAAGCGCTTTGATGCAAACTCCACCGCCGAGCAGGTGATTGAGGGAATCTCCCTGGAGGGGAAACTCGCCGTTGTCACCGGTGCCTCCTCCGGGTTGGGTATAGAGACCTGTCGCGTGCTGGCCTCGGCCGGAGCCACCGTGCTGATGGTTGCGCGTGATGAGGAGAAACTGGAAGCCGTCGCAGCAGAGCTGCAGCGACAGCAGCCGGATGCGCAGTTTTTGACACAGCGCATGGACCTCGCAGATCTCGACAGTGTGCACAGCGCTGCCACAGAAATACTCCTGTACCACTCCGAAATCCAGCTGCTGATCAATAACGCCGGGGTGATGGCCTGTCCGCTCCAGCGCACGAAGCAGGATTTTGAAATGCAGTTTGGCACCAATCACCTCGGGCATTTCCTGTTTACGGGGTTGCTGTCAGAAGCGCTGCTCGAGGGTGCCCCGGGCAGAGTGATCAACCTCAGCTCTGCCGGACACAAGTTTGCGCGGTTCAATTTCGACGACCCTTCCTACCACCACCGCGACTACGACAAGTGGCAGGCTTACGGTGAGTCCAAAACCGCCAATGTGCTGTTTACCGTCGGCCTGGACCGACGCACCCGCGAACGGGGCGTGCGCTCCTTCGCGGTCCATCCGGGCGCGATCATGACCAATCTTGGCCGGCATATGGATGCGGCGGATCTCGCCACGCTCAACGAGCGAAGCCCCTCCAGCAAGGGGCTGGAGTTCAAAACCGTGGAGCAGGGCGCGGCCACAACAGTGTGGGCGGCCTCGTCGCCGCAGCTTTCGGGACGTGGCGGGATATACCTGGAAGACTGCCAGATTGCGGCGGCCGCGGTGGAAGGCAAGAGCACTGGCGTCGAATCCTACGCGGTCAATCCGGCGGCGGCTGATCGGCTGTGGTTGTTGTCTGAGGAGTTGGTGGGGCAGTCGTTCGACTATTGATGCTGGCTGTTTGGGGTTCTATTGGGCCTCCGGCCTCGGTAAGGTCGCAACGCCTCACAGGACCCGCCGTGAACCCCTCCATGGGGGCTTGAGCTCGGCGTCCCTGCCTCGCACAGTCCTGTGAGGCGTTGCAACCTTGCCAAGGCCTCTTTCCCAGCACTGCCGCAAATTAGAGCAAAACATTTTTCAGAGTCGGATCGGCCTCTGGGGAACAGG
>JAGRIK010000213.1 GCA_020443325.1 Halioglobus sp. | reverse complement strand
TGTACGGATGGGGCACAAGTACGGTTGGTCAGAACAGGCGTATGTTGCCGCCGCAGGGCGCCTGCAGGCAATCTCGGCAGAACTGGACAGCCGGCTGGCAGAGCAGCAGCGGCGGGGCAGCGATTACCTGGTGGGCAGCAGTGTGACGGCTGCCGACTTTTACTGGGCCAACATGGCCGGTTTGATCAAGCCCCTGCCGCACAAGGACAATCCCATGCCGGACTATATGCGAGACACCTATGAATCGGGCGATGCAGACACGCTCGCCTGCCTGACACCGCGGCTGGAAGCGCACCGCGATCGAATGTACGAGCGCCACATCGCGCTCCCGCTGGTTTTTTAACACGAGGACTCACCATGCTTTCACAACAGGAACTCTCGGACCGCTTTGAGATACAGGATATGGTCTTTCACTACTCCCACCTTATCGACAGCAAGGAGATCGAGCGCCTGCGTGAGGAGATTTTCACGGAAGATGCGTTTATCGATTACAGCGCCTTTGGCGGCAGCGTCGGGACTCTGGACGAGACCCTGGAGTTCCTGAAGGCCTCGCTCACCAGTGAACTGTTTCCGCACAGCCAGCACCTCAATGCCAACGTACAGGTGCAACTGGATGGCGACAGGGCGACGGGCCGGGTGATGTGTTTTAACCCCATGGAGATGGCCATGCCCGATGGCGAGAACACGACCTTTTTCCTGGGGCTATGGTATGTGGATGAATACCGTCGGACTGACAAAGGCTGGCGTATCGCGCGGCGCAAGGAAGTGAAAAGCTGGACGTTCAATACCCCGGATTTTATGACTTTCTAGAACCGGGCCACGGTCCTTCCAGCACCGGCTCTGCCCAGGCCTCGGGCAGGTAATCCAGTTGCAGCTTGCGCACGGCGTCACGCAGGCTTGCCTCCAGTTCATCCAGTTGCGGTGCGCCAATCTTGAACGCGTAATAGCCCCGCACCTGCTCGACAACCTCCAGGCTGTCCGCTGCGAGTGCGACGCCGCGCTCGGTCAGGCGTATTTCCTTGGCCCGCTTATCACCGTCATCAATGTCCCGCTTAACATACCCCATGCGCTCCAGTTCCTTGAGCATTTTCCCCATCGCCTGCTGTGTCACCTGTGCGCGCTCTGCCAGCTCTGTCACGCGCACTGCACCCATACCGAGGTTGGCCAGTACGGCGCTGTGTGAGGGACGGATATCGGTATAGCCGCGGGAGGCGATTCCCTGCCAGATGCGGCGTTCAAAGTCGCGGGAAAACTCCCTGAGTAAACGCGACAGGTTGTTGGACAGTCGGTAGGCAATGGCCTGGTTGGTCTCAGCGGCAGTACTCGTCACGCAATCTCCCCCTGTGTTATTCCCGGTGTCGGACCCGAATGGTGCTTACTTTAGCTTCAGGATCGGCAGAAAATTGAATCCCATGGGGTTGGGACACGCCGTGAACCCATGCCCATAAAGAGGGGCAGACCCTCCATGGGGGCTTGAGCTCGGAGTACCCATAAAGAGGGGCAGGCTCTCCTGCCTCGCACAGTCCCAACCCCATGGGATTCAATTTCCCGCCTACATGCCACGTTCGGGCTATGTAAGTGCCATTCCCGTCAGACCCCCTTTAGTGTAGTCGGATAACGGCGGCTGTCACGCCGTTGGGCGAATATCTTTTGCGTACATTGCCCCGTGCGGCGCGCATCCGGTACACTGCGGCGCTCTTTGAAATCATGGGAAAAGGGCAATGGCGAAGATAATCACCTGCAATACCAACGGTATCCGTTCGGCAGCCTCGAAAGGTTTTTTCGATTGGCTGGCCGCGCAGCAGGCTGATGTGGTCTGTATCCAGGAGACCAAGGCGCAGGTCGACCAGTTGTCCGACCCTGTGTTTACTCCGGCGGGTTATCACTGCTACTACAACGACGCTATCAAGAAAGGCTACAGCGGCACAGCGCTGTACAGCAAGGTCAAGCCGCAGCGGGTGATATCCCGGTTGGGTTGGGACCCGCTGGATTCAGAAGGGCGCTACCTGCAGGCCGATTTCAAGGGGCTCAGCGTGATTTCCCTGTACATGCCCTCGGGCTCAAGCAGTGATGCCGTGCTGGAAAAAAAGCTCCGCTTTATGGATGATTTCCTCGTTCACCTGAGGGCACTGCGTCGCGCGCGGCGCGAGGTCATCCTCTGTGCCGACTGGAACATATGCCACAAGGAAATCGATCTCAAGAACTGGCGCGCCAACCAGAAGAACTCGGGTTTCCTGCCCGAGGAGCGGGCGTGGCTGGACGTCCTCTATGACGAGGTCGGCTATACGGATTCCTTTCGCCTGGTCAACCAGGAGGCTGAGCAGTACACCTGGTGGTCTAACCGGGGGCAGGCACGGGCAAACAATGTGGGGTGGCGTCTGGACTACCAGGTCATCACCCCCAAGCTGGTCGACAAGGTGCAGGCGGCCTCGATCTACACGGAGGAGCGCTTTTCTGACCACGCTCCGCAGATTATGGAATATGATCTGGAGATAACGGTCTGAGGGTAGGCTCAGCGTTTTGGTTTGATCGACGGTAAGGTAGATTTCTTTCGTTACGTTGCAGGGGTTTGTCGAGGTCGACGGGCTCGCACCCCAGCAAGCGTTTCAGTCGCTTCACGTGATTCGCTTGGTGAAAC
>JAGRIK010000212.1 GCA_020443325.1 Halioglobus sp. | reverse complement strand
TATGCACTTAGGTTGTGGATGGAAAATGTGTTTCTCACCAAGCGAATCACGTGGAGCGACTGAGAAATACTTTTTCTATCCGCAACCGCCCTACAAAGCCACTTCCCAGGAGACGAAAAAAACCTCAGTTTTCATCCCAGTTAGTTTCCCCCCGGTCTTGCACTCGCTAGAGACTCTTTCAACACGCTGCCAGGCATCACTACTGAGCCGGCGGGCAATGCAGCAAAAGTTGATTTGAATTCTGGCAATTCGGGCTGAACCGATTATGCTTGGAACAGCAAAAACAAATATCGCTAACAGAACACACTATAAGTAGATGGTGGCTCAGGAGAGATTGGCGAGGAGCGCGAGTGGCACAGCCAAACCAGGCCACCCTCTGCATGTATCACTAATGGAAGGACTGAATTATGCCCAGGAACGCGTTCTCAACCTTGATAACAGCAATAGCCGTGGGAACTGCTTCTGTAGCGGCACTCGCTCAGGTACCGGCACCACCAGACAATCGGATTTTGTCCAGTGCGTATACCGGTGAAAGCTATTCACCGTACGCAAAACGCGATTTCCCGAGCAATGTGTACTTTGGCGACACCCACCTGCACACCGATATATCCATGGACGCCGGCGCGTTTGGTGATCGCCTGGGATTGGACGCCGCGTACAAATTCGCCCGCGGCGAACAGGTGACGTCGACCCGCGGCGGGCCGGTGCGCCTGTCGCGTCCACTGGATTTCCTGGTGGTTGCGGATCACTCGGATAATATGGGGTTCTTTCCGGATCTGTTAGCGGGTGCGCCATTCATCCTGTCCGATCCCACGGGGAAAGACTGGTACGAGCGCCTCAAGGCCGGCAAGGGCGTGGAAGTTGCGCTGGAAATTATCAGCCTGTTTTCCCAGGACAAATTTCCCCCCGCATTAACGTACGCCCCGGATTCCGCAGCCTACAAAAGCGCCTGGGATAAAACCGTGAAAGCGGCGGAGCAGTACAACGAACCGGGCCGCTTCACCGCCTTCATCGGCTACGAGTGGACCTCACTGGTGAAAGGCAACAACCTGCACCGCGTGGTGGTGTACCGCGATGGAGGTAACAAGGGCGGGCAGATGGTGCCATTCACCACCGCCCCGCCACTGGGCAGCACCACACCGCGCAAGCTGTGGGAATGGATGGCTGGCTACGAGAAAAAGACCGGCGGTGAAGTCCTGGCCATCGCCCACAACGGCAACCTGTCCAACGGCCTGATGTTCCCGATGGCGAGCCAGAGTGACGGTGAGCCGCTGGATGCAAACTATGTACAGCAGCGGGACCAGTGGGAGCCGCTATATGAGGCCACCCAGATCAAGGGCGACGGCGAGACCCACCCCTTCCTGTCACCCAACGACGAGTTTGCCGATTATGAGACCTGGGATATCGGCAACCTCGACGTCTCCGAGGCCAAGACCGACGAGATGCTGGCGGGCGAGTACGCCCGCGAAGGCCTGAAGCGGGGCCTGGAGTTGCAGGCGAAGTTTGGCACAAACCCGTACAAATACGGCATGATCGGCTCCACCGACAGCCACACCTCGCTGTCTACCGCCGAGGAAGACAACTTCTTCGGCAAGCACAGCGGCGCAGAACCCTCACCCGAACGGATGATGCACCCCTTCATGGCCACCGAACAGGGCGCCATCATGGGCTGGCAGATGGTGGCCTCAGGGCTGGCGGCAGTGTGGGCCACGGACAACACCCGCGAGGCGCTGTTCGATGCGATGGAGCGCAAGGAAGTCTACGCCACCACGGGGTCGCGCATGATGGTGCGCCTGTTCGGCGGCTGGGAATTTGACGAGAACGACCTCGACAATCGCGAACCGGCCTTTGTCGGCTATAAAAAGGGCGTACCCATGGGCGGTGACCTGCCGCCGGCAGCAGAGGGCAAGAGCGCACCCACGTTTATGGTGTACGCGTTGCGCGACGCCATCGGCGCAAACCTGGATCGCATCCAGATAATCAAGGGCTGGTACGACGGCGAGAAAACGCACGAAAAAGTTTACGACGTGGCGTGGTCCGGTGACCGCAAGCGGGGGCTGAACGGCAAGGTGCCGGCTGTCGGCAATACCGTCGACGTGGCCACCGCATCGTGGACCAACACGATAGGCGCCTCCGAACTCGGCACCGTCTGGACAGACCCGGATTTCGATCCAAAGCAGAGCGCGTTTTACTATGCACGCGTACTGGAAATCCCGAAACCGCGCTGGTCAAACTACGATGCCTTCCGCTTCGGCGTCAGCATCCCCGAGGGCGCACCCACCAGCACCCAGGATCGCGCCTACACCGCACCGATCTGGTACAACCCGAAGCCCTAGAGAGAAAGGGGTGCCTGTCCAGCACCCCATAACATAACGCCGCCCTTGCGCAATCGCGGGAACAACATCTCGAATGTCGCTGTCGTCTGGGCAAGGAGGTGACTGGCATCGTCCACAATAAAATCCAGTGGCGCACCATCGAACGCTTCATCCACCAGTCGTGGGACGGCTTCCGTATCGGATTGATCGACACCCCAGTGAACATCGACACACTGGTCCTTGTCGTGCTCGGCAAGAAAATCAACAAGCCCGGGGACAGGCTCATCCGATAACTCAAGCGCCAGAAGTCGCTGCGGTTTTAGCAGCTTCAGCAGAAACGATGTGCCGCCTCCCTGGTCAACACCCACCTCGATCATGCGACAACCCTGAAACTTTGGCGCCAGTGCAAGGTATCGATTTACCAGCACCAGGGGTTTTCGCAAACAGACCCACTCAGGATTGGTTGCATTTCGGACATTGGGTCGCATCTCGAAAGTGACGCCATCAATGTCCACGGTCTTTTTGGGCGGGTTTTTCATTGCCATTGAATCCTGGCTTCACCTACAGCGGCGAGCGACCCTTGTTGGCCGCAATCCGCATGCGCAGCGCGTTAAGCTTGATAAACCCTTCCGCATCCGCCTGGTTGTAAGCACCCGCGTCCTCTTCAAACGTCGCCATGCGCTCATCAAACAGGCTGTCATCCGATTGCCTGCCGACCACCGTCACATTGCCCTTGTAGAGCTTGAGCCGCACCTTGCCGTTTACCACGCCCTGTGAATCGTTGATCGCAGCCTGCAGCATGCGGCGCTCCGGCGACCACCAGTAGCCGTTGTAAATCAACTTGGCGTAACGCGGCATCAACTCATCCTTAAGGTGCGTCACTTCCCGGTCCAGCGTCAAGGACTCGATAGCCCGATGTGCCTTCAGCAGGATCGTGCCGCCGGGTGTTTCATAACAGCCGCGGGCCTTCATGCCCACATACCGATTCTCCACGATATCGGCGCGGCCGATACCGTTGGCGCCACCGACCTTGTTCAGGTACTCGAGCAGCGTCGCCGGGCTCATTGCCTCGCCATTCACTGCCACGGGGTCGCCGCACTGGAAATCCAGCTCAATATACGTCGGGTCACTCGGCGCCGCTTCCGGGCTCACACTCCAGCGCCACATATCCTCCTCGGGCTCGACCCAGGGGTTCTCCAGCTGGTCGCCCTCGTAGGAAATATGCAGGAGGTTGGCGTCCATGGAATACGGTGATTTCTTTTTCGCGCTGGAAAAGTCCACCGGAATATCGCGGCTCTTGCAGTAGGCCATCAGGGATTCCCTGGAACTCAGGTCCCACTCGCGCCACGGTGCGATGACCTTGATACCGGGCTTCAGCGCGTAGGCACCGAGTTCGAACCGTACCTGGTCGTTGCCCTTGCCGGTCGCACCGTGAGAAATTGCGTCGGCGCCGGTCTCATTGGCGATCTCAATCAGTCGCTTGGCGATCAGCGGGCGCGCAATGGAAGTGCCCAGCAGGTACTCGCCCTCGTAAATCGTGTTGGCGCGAAACATCGGGAACACGAAATCGCGCACGAACTCCTCGCGCAGGTCGTCGATATAGATTTCCTTGACGCCCATGGCCTGTGCCTTGGCTCGGGCCGGCTCGACCTCCTCGCCCTGGCCGATATCCGCCGTGAAGGTCACCACCTCGCAGCTGTAGTTGTCCTGTAACCAGCGCACGATGACCGAGGTATCCAGGCCGCCGGAATAGGCCAGTACCACTTTGTTTACGTCCAACATTGCATGCTCCGCAAAATAGTGCTCAAAAAGGGCGCACATTCTACCGCCCGGGGGAATCAATTCCCAGTCCGTATTCCAGCGCAGGGGGCTTTACTGTAGCATTCACCCCTGAGTTTCCCGCCACCGTGACACTAAGGACAATAGTGATCGAACTGACCATTACCCGCCCCGATGACTGGCACGTGCACCTGCGCGACGGCGCTGCACTGCAACACACCTGCGCTGACCTCGCCCGCTACTTCGGTCGCGCCATCGTGATGCCCAACCTGACACCGCCCGCCGCCACCGTGGGCCAGGCACTGGCGTATCGCGAGCGCATCGTGCAGGCCATGCAGGGCCTGCCGCGCCAGTTTGACCCGTTGATGACGCTGTACCTCACCGACCAGACCGATGCCGCCGAGATCCAGCGCGCAGCGGCGACCGAGGGCATACATGCCGTGAAGCTGTATCCGGCAGGCGCCACCACCAACTCCGACGCGGGAGTCAGCGCACTGGAGGTGCTGTACCCCACACTGGCCGCAATGGAGGAAGCCGACCTGCCGCTGCTCGTCCACGGCGAAGTCACCGATCACGACATCGACATCTTCGATCGGGAAAAGGTCTTTATCGACCGCCATCTTGGACCCATTACCCAGCGCTTCCCCGCGCTGCGCGTGGTGCTGGAGCACATCACCACCGCAGATGCGGTACAGTTTGTCAGCGCGGCCCCCGACACCGTGGCCGCGACCATTACCGTTCACCACCTGCTGTTCAACCGCAACGATATGCTGGTCGGCGGCGTTCGCCCGCACTATTACTGCCTGCCAGTCCTCAAGCGCAACACCCACCAGCAGGCGCTACAGGCAGCGGCCATCTCGGGCAACCCAAAGTTTTTCCTCGGCACGGATTCGGCGCCACACAGCACCGCCAGCAAAGAAAACAGCTGCGGCTGCGCCGGCGTGTATTCAGCCCACGCCGCGCTGGAACTCTATGCAGAAGTCTTCGAGCAATTGAACGCCCTCGATAAACTGGAAGCGTTTGCCGCGCACTTCGGGCCGGACTTCTACCGCCTGCCGCGCAACCCGGACACCGTGACCCTGCGCAAGCAGAGCTGGAACGTCCCCGCGCAATTGCCACTGGGAGACGCCACCCTCACCCCCCTGCGCGCCGCGCAAACAGTCGCCTGGCAAGTCGTCGATACCGGGGCAAACGCTTGAACATCCTGACAGAGCACCAACTCTGCGATCGCTTTCGCGGCTTCCTGCCCGTTGTGATAGATGTCGAAACCGGCGGCTTCATCGCCAGCACCGACGCGATACTGGAAGTGGCGGCATCCACCGTGCGCATGGATGAAGACGGGCTGCTGGCCGTACACCGCACCTACGATTTCCATGTCCAGCCTTTTGAGGGCGCCAACATCGAGCAGACGGCACTGGATTTCACCGGCATAGACCCCTACCACCCGTTTCGCGAAGCCGTCCCCGAGGAAGTCGCCCTCGAAGAACTGTTCAGCGTTGTGCGCAAGGAAATCCGCGACCAGAAATGCACCCGCGCCATCCTGGTAGGACACAACGCCCACTTCGACGCCGGATTCATCAACGCCGCCGCCGAGCGCTGCGGCATCAAACGCAACCCCTTCCACCCGTTTTCATTCTTCGACACAGCCACCCTCTCAGGCCTTGCCTACGGACAAACCGTCCTCGCCAAAGCCTGCGCCGAAGCCGGAATAGCCTTCGACAACAACGAGGCACACTCCGCCGCCTACGATGCCGAACGCACCGCAGAACTGTTCTGCGACATCGTCAATCGCTGGAAAGAATCCGGCGGCTGGATGCCCGACTTCAGCTGAGCGCAGGAGTACAGCAGTACAGCAGTACAGGGCAGAACGATGGGAAAGATTTCGAATCTCGGAAAGAGGCGTTTGAGTCGCTATGGCCCGCCGGGACCGTGCGAGGCAGGACGCCGAGCCCGAGCCCCCATGGAAGGGTTCACGGCGTGTCCCGG
>JAGRIK010000211.1 GCA_020443325.1 Halioglobus sp. | reverse complement strand
TTCACTGGTGAGATTTGCGGTTTTATTTTGCGCATCGTGTTTGAGTTTTCGGCCCTGAAAAAACTGGCATGTCCTGTCGTTCTGGTATTTCTGTTGTCATCCGTCGTATCCGCAGGTGGTTTTGCCGCGTCTGACGAGCTCAAGCTGCCGAACCTCGGTGAGTCCAGCACCAGTATGTTTTCGTCGGAGTTTGAATACCAGCTCGGTCGGGCCTGGTTGCGCGAGTTTCGCAGCCAGGTTCCCACTGTCGATGATCCGTTGCTTTTTGACTACCTGGAAAATCTTATCTACAGGCTGGTGACGCACAGCAAACTGGACGACAGGCGGATCGACCTGGTGATCGTGGACAACCCGACCCTCAACGCCTTCGCTGTCCCCGGCGGAGTAATCGGTATCCATAACGGGTTGCTCCTGTGGGCGGAGACGGAAGATGAACTGGCGACAGTATTGGCCCACGAAATTGCTCACCTGAGTCAGCGTCATTTTTCCCGTGGGGTGGAGTTTCAGCAGAAGCTCCAACCGGTGGCTTTGGCGGCCATGCTGGCGAGCTTCGTGCTGATGGCTACCGCCGGCGGGGACGCAGGCATGGCTGCACTTTCTGCTACCCAGGCTGCAGCGCAGAGCTCTGCACTACAGTACAGTCGGGGAAATGAGCAGGAAGCGGATCGTATCGGGATGCAAACCATCGTGGATGCGGGCCTGGATCCACAGGCTGCCCCCGCGATGTTTGAGCGAATGTTGCACGCGACCCGCTATTCGAAGAATGAACAGATACCCGAATTCCTGCGCTCTCACCCGCTGTCTGAAAATCGTATAGCGGATACGCGCAACCGCGCCCGAAAGTATCCAAAGACTACCCCTGAGCCCGATCTGGAATACCAGCTCATGCGTGCCAGGGTTATTACCGAATTAACCGATACGCCGGCGCAGGCTGTGGAGCGGTTTCGGGGCGAATTGGAAGGGACTCCGCGGTCCCGGGAAGCCGCGACCTATGGCCTTGTACTGTCCCTCACCGCCGCCGGCCGTGCAGATGAGGCAGCCCTTGAACTGGATTCGATCTGGTCCACGAGTCCCGATCGCCTGGAGTACATTATTGCTGATGCCGAAATTGAAATGGCGCGCAACAGGCCGGCACAAGCGGCCGAAAAACTGAGCCGCAGGTTGGAGGTGTCTCCTGGCAATCACCCCCTGACGATGGCTTATGCAACTGCCCTGATGAAAAACCAGCAACCGCATATCGCCGAGGAAGTGCTGGTGGCGCAGAGCAAGCGGCGACCAGGCGACCCCGGTCTATGGTATTTGCTGGCCGAGGTACAAGGCCTGTCGGGGAATATTGTGGGGCTGCACCAGTCGCGCGCGGAATACTTTATTCTCAATGGCGCGTTGGACGAGGCAAAGAAACAACTTACCTATGCGTTGAAACTGGCGGGCAATAACTTTCATGTTTCAGCCAGGATCAACCAGCGTCTGGAGGATGTCAGCAGAATGCAGGAGCAGATGGAGGAGTTCTGAATTCTCAGGCATTGCCTTTCACCGGGACATGTATTTCCCGCGCGAAATCAAGCATGCGGCGCAGGGGTAGCATGGCGCGCTCTCCAATCGCCGGATCTACATAAACTTCGTTGTCGCTGCGCGAGAAAACTTGCGCAAGGGTTTCCAGGTCGTTCATGGCCATCCAGGGGCAATTTGCGCAACTTCGGCAGGTCGCCCCATCACCGGCAGTGGGTGCAATGATAAACTCCTTGTCCGGCGCCTGTTGCTGCAGCTTATAGAAAATGCCCTGATCGGTAGCCACAATGAAACGCGGGTTGTCCATCTCAGTGGCGGCCCGGATGATCTGGGTGGTTGAACCTACCCGGTCAGCCAGTTCCAGCACTGCAGTCGGTGATTCAGGGTGGACCAGTACCGCGGCATCGGGATAGACCCGCTTTAAATCTGCGATGCCACGTGCCTTGAACTCTTCATGTACGATACAGGCACCATCCCACATCAGGATGTCTGCCCCCGTCTGGTTGCGCACATAGTTACCCAGGTGACGATCCGGTGCCCAGATGATTTTTTTGTCCTGCTCCGCCAGATGTTCGGCGACGTCCAGCGCGATGCTGGAGGTGACAACCCAGTCGGCCCTGGCTTTTACGGCTGCGGAGGTATTGGCGTAGACCACGACTGTTCGGTCAGGGTGTTG
>JAGRIK010000210.1 GCA_020443325.1 Halioglobus sp. | reverse complement strand
GAAGGCATAGTGGGCCTATGTCGAGGGAGAACAACGACGCAATGCACCGCTGTTGGAATGACCCGAAGGGCGCTAAGCAGACCGCCCTCTGCCGCGTTGCACTGGTTTGACATAGAACCACTATGCCTGCACCAGCGCGCCTTGCAGAGAACGGCCTGCTTAGCGCTGCATCAGACAATATCATCTTGAAGGGGTACTAGATAAAGCGCCAGCCCGGACGATGCGTTCTGCGTAATCACAGTGCTTTGGATACAGTGGCCTATCCTTACCCTGTCAGGGTGCAATGATAGGCGGTTTACACAGTTTTATTTTCAGGCTCCGCGCCCGCAGCAAACAAACAGGTTTTCACCCAGCCCTCTTATGAAATACCGTAACGCCGCCTATTAGGGTTTTTTGCACCTTAATGTTTCGGATGGTATCTGGTGACTCCAGCGGATCTCCATCAAGAACTACAAGATCCGCCAATTTACCCGGTTCGATGGAACCCACTTCATCTTCCCGAAAGATTTGCCAGGCAGCATCAATAGTTATGGCGCGCAATGCCTCCATGGCGGAAATACGCTGATGAGGGCCAATGCGCTTGCCGCTACTGGTTAACCGGTTCACTGTACTCCAGGCGGCCATCAGTGGCTCCATGGGTACCACCGGGGTATCCAGATGTACGCTGATGCGCAGCCCCTCATCCAGTGCTGACCGTGCCGGGCTCATGTTCCCGGCACGCTCTGGTCCCATAAAGATATCCCGGTGGCGATCACCCCAGTAGAATGTGTGTACTGAAAAGAAGGAGGGGGTAATCCCCAACGTATGCATTGAGGCAAGCTGATCTTCACGAGCCATCTGCGCATGGACCAGGATCAGGCGCGGATCTGCCTTGGGAGAGACGCGTTGCGCCTCAGAAAAGGCGTGGATGATGTCATCAATGGAGGCATCGCCATTGCCATGAATAGCCAACTGAAAGCCTGCCCGATGAAAGCGGGTAACGATCTCGGTCAACTCATGCCGGCTGATGGTCGGGTAACCCCGATAGCGCTTATCACCGTGAAAAGGGAGGTGATAGGGAACCGTCAGGTAACCGGTATAGCCCTGAATACTGCCATCGGCGGTTATCTTCACTGCACCAAGATGCAGTGTCGGTGAATTGTAATCAGCCGCGTCTACGGTCCCGTCCAACAGGGCCTTTCCAAGACTGTCGTAGTGAGGCCACAGCTCCAGACGCAGCGGGGTTATGCCCAGCTTTTGCGCCAACCACATGCCCTGCAGCATGGTTTTATCGACGCCGCCCGATTGCGCGGTGGTGACACCGTGGGCGACATAAAAATCTGACGCTTGCTCCACCATTTGCAAGAACTGCAGCGGAGAGATATCCATGGCCATTTCAAGTACCGGCAGGCGGGCCGTCTCTTCCAGCAAGCCGGTCAGCTCGCCCGTTACAGGATCTTTGGCGATGACTCCACCATCCGGATTTGCCGTTGTTTTGTCAAAACCCACCAGGGCGAGCGCTGCGCTATTGGCAACCAGTATGTGTCCCGAGGTATGCCAGAGTGCAATCGGATGCGCTGTCGTCACCTGGTCGAGTTCATCCCGGGTAGGATGTCGTTGCTCGGCGAGCAGCGTATCGTCATAGCCATAGCCGAAGATCCAGTCGCCTTCCGGCGTATCACGGGCAGCCATTCGAACCTGTGCGAGCAGTTGGCCGATGCTTGTGGTCTCTCCGATAGGGGGGCTGTTCAAGTCGACGCCAAAGACCGACATACCAGATGCGGGAAAATGACCGTGGGCGTCTATAAAACCCGGCATTAGGGTTCTGCCTTCCAGGTCATGTACCACTGTATCCGACGTGACATAGGGCTCTACTTCCGTGCGGGTGCCTACGGCGACAATGCGGCCACCCTGCACAGCCACGGCCTGTGCTATCGCATTGTCGCTATCCATAGTGAGCACATTGGCGTTGATGAAGACCTGGCTCGCTGGAGGCACCGGCGGTGCCAGCCACCGGTATCCCAATACGAACATCACCGGGACTACAACGAGCAGCGCCAGCATTTTGGTACGCATTTGTTTTCTCACTAATGAGTCAGTCTGATATCCAGGGGGAAAGTTCGGGAGGTACTGTTTTTGTCAAGCACCCAACGCCATTACCCGTCGGAGCATGCTACCACCGGCTTCTTCAATGGAGGCAGGTGCCTCTGCCTCAGCAAAGTCGTTGATTGCCTGCCAGTTGGCGGCAACTTCCGCCACTGCCGCCGTCTCGTCGATTGAATCGATGTCGGGGATGAGGGCACCGCTGCTGCGCTGCCAACGTACCTTGGCATACCAGCCGCCGCCCACCTCAAAGAGACTGCCCGACTCAGCGCAGTCCTGATGACAGAGGTAAGCCACCAAAGGACTGACGTGTCCGGGTTGTAGTCGCTGTCGGATTTCGTCTGGCATGTGTCCCTGCATCATTCGCGAGTCAAGCATTGGTGCGATGGTGTTCACGTTGATATTTCGGCTCGCACCCTCCACAGAGAGGCTCTTCGTTAGTCCGTGAAGGCCGAGTTTGGTAGCGCCGTAGTTGGATTGACCGAAATTGCCGTAGATCCCCGCCGCGGAGGCGGTGAAGATCACCCGTCCGTAGGACTGATCGCGTAAATGGGGCCATGCAGCTCGCGTGACGCGGTATGAACCCTCGAAATTGGTTTGATAGACCTCGTGCCAATCACGGTCACTCAGCTTGTGAAAGCTCGAATCGCGAATGATGCCGGCATTGTTGACGACGACATGCACCGCGCCCCACTCATCCATCGCCTGCTCGACCAGCCGGTGCCCGTCCACCACGGAGTCGTAGTTGGCCAGGGCCGTGCCACCGTCCGCCATGATTTCTGCGACAACGCTGTCTGCCGCTTGTTGGCTGGCACCCTCCCCGTTACGACTGCCTCCGAGGTCATTGACCAGAACCCTGGCGCCGAGCTTGGCGAAAAACCGGGCGTGATTGCGCCCCAGCCCCATGCCGGCCCCGGTGACGAGCACAACCTTGTCGTTGAAATCACCGCGTTGGGAATCAATATTCATAAGCATCTACCTGCTCGTGAAGGTCCACTTCCTAGATATGGCGTGTCTGGTTTTGCCAGTACGGGGCTCGCAACTGGCGCTTGTAAAGTTTGCCGTTGGGGTCCCGTGGCAATAGCTCTACGTAGTCGATGGACTTCGGGAGTTTCATCTTGGCCAGTGTTTTGCTGCAGAAGGCCAGAATATCCTCGGTGAGCACCGAACTGCCGGAGACCCCGGGCACGGGCTGCACAACGGCCTTGATCTCTTCGCCCCACTCATCATTAGGTATCCCGAAGACACAGCAGTCAGCCACCTGCGGATGGGTGATCAGCACATTTTCAATTTCAGCGGGGTAGATATTTGCCCCGCCAGAAATAATCATGTCGATTTTGCGGTCGCAGAGAAACAGGAAACCACGCTCATTCAGGTAACCGACATCGCCGGCGGTGAAGTAGTCTCCCACCCGATCCTTTTCCGTTTTCGCTTTGTCGCCCTTGTACTCGAACCGGCTGACATCGCTCATTTTCATATACACGGTGCCGACCTCGCCGGCCGGCACATCATTGCCGTGGTCGTCGAGAATCCTGACATCAGCACCTGGCCATGCTCGGCCTACTGTACCCGGGTTCTGCAGCCAGTCCTCGCTGTTGCAAAGCGTACCGCCTCCCTCGGTTGCGGCGTAGTACTCATAAATACAGGGACCGAACCAGTCGATCATGGCCTGTTTGATATCCGGCGAACACGGTGCCGCCGTATGCAGGAGATGACGCATGCTGGATACGTTATAGCGTTGGCGCACGTCATCAGGCAGCTTCAACAACCTTACAAACTGCGTGGGCACCAGATGGGCCGTCGTTACCTGGTGGCGGTCCACGAGCTCGAGCATGGCTTGTGCATCCCACTTGTTCTGCATCACGACGGTGTGGCCGAAATGAAGGGAGTTGGTCACCCAGTTCAATACCGCTGTGTGATATATGGGTGAACCACAAAAGTGCACATTGTCCTGCTCTGGCCCAATGCCGAAAAGCTGAAGGAGCAGGGTTTGTCGCGAAGCTGCAGTGTCGGGATCCACCTCCGGTATTGCTCTGCGCACGCCTTTCGGCTTACCCGTGGTGCCCGAGGTATAGAACATTACAGTGCCAATCGCGCGATCAACCGGATTGTCTGTGCTTTGGTTTCTGACCAGCTCACAGTAGGGCCGGAATCCGGCAATGTCACCCAGAGAGAAGGCTGCACTGGAGGGAAAGCCGGCGGCCTGCACCGCTGCCGATGCGGCTTCGGTAACGCTCTCATGG
Organism: Halioglobus sp.; assembly: GCA_020443325.1. Lineage (GTDB taxonomy): Bacteria > Pseudomonadota > Gammaproteobacteria > Pseudomonadales > Halieaceae > Marimicrobium. The sequence continues at coordinate 2,260 of JAGRIK010000210.1, read as the reverse complement.
GAGATGAAGGCCTTGGCCTCGCTGTCACGCAGGATATACGCAACTTCCTCACCCGCCAGGTGCCAGTTGATCGGTACAAGAAGCAGTCCCGTCTGGGTCGCGGCCAGGGCCAGCGCGACGTACTCAGCGCAGTTTGGCAACGCCGCTGCGACCACATCGCCCTTCCTCAGGCCCAACTGCCTCAGCCCATGGGCGACCCGGTTGCACTCGGCGAGAAGCTGCCCTCTTGTCCAGGACCTGGCATCAGGGGCGACCAACGCCAATTTCTTCGGATTGAGTTGGGCATACTGCCAGAAGCTATGCGCAGACATGGAAACCTCGAGCTTGTAGACGATTGGTGATAGGTCCAATTGACGCAAGCCTATCGACAAACTCGACGTAAGAACACTTTATTGTAATTATAATTAGGTATTCATGAAAATTATTTCAAGGCTGCTGGGAGTACCATGCGAATAAACAACGTCGACCTGAATCTGTTCATTGCGTTTGAAGTCATCTACCGCGAAAAAAACCTGACACGTGCTGCAGAAGTCCTGAATATCAGTCAGCCGGCTGTCAGTAATACGCTACGCAGAATGCGGGAATCGTTTAATGACCCCCTGTTTGTCAGATCACCCCATGGCATGCAGCCAACACCAGTGGCTGACAGTCTTATTGGCGAGGTAAGAGAGGCACTGCGCAGGCTGAACAACACACTGGTGTCCCGAGAGAGCTTCGACCCCGAAAAAGCCAGAAGAACGTTTCATGTTCGCATGCACGACCTGACCGCCGCTCTACTTCTGCCTGCATTAATGGAGCGAATACACCGGTGTGCGCCCAATATCGTGGTCCGAGCCAGCACCGCAGGCGCTGATGTTGTCCAGATGCTAAGTAAAGCTGAACTGGATCTGAGCATTGAGCCGCCCACGCTGGTCGACCCACTCCTGTACTACCAGCCGGTGTTGCAGGAACCCTACGTCTGCGCTATGCGCAAAGGGCACCCCCTTGCGCAGAAAAAACTCACAATCAAACGTTATCTTGAGCTCTTCCATATCGACGTCAGCAACACACGAGACACTGCCAGCGAAGTTGATATGGCATTGCATGCGCAGGGCGTAAAACGACGTATTCGGTCCCAGCTCGATTCTTATCTAGTGGCACCTGACATTGTTGCTAGAACAGATTTGGTTGCCACCATCCCACAGATGCTCGCCGCGCGTTACGACCTCGTGATAAAGCCGCTCCCATTCGATTTGCCCTTATTGCGATTACAGCTCTACTGGCACAAAAGTGTCGAGGTAGACCCACCGAACAGTTGGTTACGCAGCCAAGTTTTATCGCTGGTTAACGAAATGGAGCCTGGCTCTGCCCTATACCCATAACTTTCGCTGAACAAGTCGTCCACCACCGGGTACATTGGTGGCGTGGAGTTACAGAGCCAGATCAAGCGGACCCTGAATCAACCGTCGGCACTCGCCTGGATCGCCGATCGACTTGCGCAAGGCGATGCCCCCCATCGTACCGCATTGGCCCGCCAGGCCTGTGAACATTTTGCGTTCCGTGATGGGCGCGGGCGGGCGCAGATCAGCGGCTGCCTGCGCGCGCTGCGGGAACTGGAAGCGGCCGGTCACTTTGCGCTGCCTGCGGCACTCACCCGACCAGGCGCTGGTGGGGTCCGACGACTATCGGCACCGGTACCGCCGGCCATCGATGTCCCCCCTCGGGCCGGGGAGGTCAAAGGATTGCGTCTGGTGCGGGTCGACAGTGACGCGCAGCGGCGCATTTGGAACGAGCTGATGTGGTGCGAGCACCCGCAGGGGGCAGGCCCACTGGTGGGCGCGCAAGTGCGGTATCTGATTGACTCGGCACATGGATGGTTGGGCGGTTTCGGATTTTCTGCCGCCGCCCTGCAGTTACGCGAGCGGGACGACTGGATGGGTTGGGATGCCGCGACCCGACGGGCGCAGTTGCACCGGGTGATCAACATGAGCCGGTTTCTGTTGCGCGAGCCGGGATGTCATAATCTGGCGTCCCAGATGTTGGGACAGGTGCTCAGGCGGATTGCGGATGATGTGGAATCACAGTACGGCTACCGTCCGTGGTTGGTGGAGAGTTTTGTGGATCTCGAGGCCTTCGACGGTACCTGTTATCGCGCCTCGAACTGGATCGGTGTCGGGCAGACGCGGGGGCGGGGGCGGCAGGATCGCGGGCATGCGGCCGACCAGCGCGTCAAGGCGATCTACCTGTATCCCCTGGAGCGGGCCATCGCCATCAACCTGGT
>JAGRIK010000209.1 GCA_020443325.1 Halioglobus sp. | reverse complement strand
CCAATGTTGCCCGGCCCCATGTCCTCCGGTGTCGACGCAAAAACCTGGAACATCACTTGACCCCTGACTTTATAGAAAGCTAAACTGATTATAAGTTAAACTGATTAAAGTCAAATTGCAATGCCCGGTAAACACCCACACAAACAGGAGCTGGGCCAGACGTTAATGCTGGTGGCCAGGGACTTTCAAAAGCGCCTCGATCGCGACCTGCACATTCGCGGTATCCCGGGTATTGGCGCGCGTCACCGGGCGATTTTCCTGTTTCTGGGTCGCAATGGCGCCAGTCGGGCGGTGGACCTGGCAGACGCAGCAGGCATCCGGCCGCAATCCATGATGAAGATCGTCCATGAGCTGGAGTCACTGGGCCTCGTCGAACGCTGCGCCGACCCGACTGACTCTCGCGCCAAACTCATCGACTTTACGGCCCGGGGCCATGCACTGATCGGCGAACTGTCCCGCTCGACGGAAATCGTCTGGCAGCAATATGCTGATATCCTCGGCACCGACAGCCTGCAGGAAACGGTTGATAACCTGAATACACTACTACAGGCGGGGGAACCTATCCGTGAGTAACAAAGTTGCCTTTATCACCGGCGCAAGCCGCGGCATTGGTGCGGAAGCCGCTGTCGCACTCGCTCGCGCGGGATACCGCGTGGTGATTACCGCCCGCACGCTGGCGGACGGCGAAAGCCACGATCACGTCGGGCAATCAAGCGCACTGCCCGGCAGCCTGGAAGCGACCGCTGCGGCAGTGGCCCGGGTCGGCGGAGAAGCCCTGTGCCTGCGCGCCGACATCCTTGACCCGCAATCCATCATCGAGGCTGCACAGTCCGCGCTACAACATTTCGGCCGGGTGGACCTGCTGTTCAACAATGCGGTGTACCAGGGCAACGGCAACATGGAGCCCCTGCTGGAGGTCACCGAGGAGCAACTGCGCGCGATCTACCAGGGCAATGTTTTTACCCCGCTGGCGCTGGTAAAAGCCTTTTTGCCCGGCATGCTGGAGCGCAGCAGCGGCACCGTACTGAACATGGTGTCGCACAGCGCATTCACCAATCCCCCGGCAGCGGCGGACAAGGGGGGCTGGGGCTTTGCCTACCCCTCCTCCAAGGCCGCACTGTCCCGGATGGCGGGCTCCCTGCGCGCCGAGCATCCCGACAGCGGATTACGCGTGTACAACCTGGAACCCGGCCTGGTCATGACCGAGGTGATGCGCCTTGCCGGCATCGACGACGCGGTGATGGCCAGGTTCAAGCCCTGTACCCCAGCCGCTATTGCTGCCGTGGTCACCTGGCTGGCGGACAACGAACCGCTGGACGCGTGGGAGCCGCAGGACATCCTGCGCGGACCGGCCATCGCAAAAGAACTGGGCCTGTTGAAATCACCTTCACTACTGGGATAACACCCTTATGAGCACTGTGCTTCTGGAAAAACACGAGGGCTTTGCCATCGTGACACTGAATCGCCCCGAGTCGATGAATGCCCTGTCGCGGGAGTTGCGCCGGGATTTTGTCGCGGCTTTCTCAGCCTGCACGGAAGACCCCGCTGTCCGCGTGGTCATCCTCACCGGGAATGGCAAGGCCTTTTGCGCCGGCTTCGACCTGAAGGAACTCGGCGCAACCGATGCGAGCAATACTGCTGACGAGGCAGACAACGTGGTGGCGCAGGCCATGGCGGCCTTTGAGGGGCCTATCATCGGCGCGATCAATGGCCACTGCATCACCGGCGGCTTCGAAATGGCGCTGGCCTGCGACATCCTGATCGCCTCACACAACGCCCGCTTCGCGGATACCCACGCCCGCGTCGGCATGCTGCCCGGCTGGGGTCTCAGCCAGAAACTGCCGCGACTTATCGGCCTGTCGCGCGCCAGGGAAATCGCCTTCACCGGGGCACCTGTTTTCGCGCAACAGGCCTACGAATGGGGCCTGGTCAACCATGTCGTCCCCGAGGCGGAGCTACTGCCACTGGCCATCAAAATGGCCGGGAATATCTGCAGCTGTGTCCCGCAGGTACTGGCGGAATACCAGACCCTGATCGAGGACGGCTACTCCATGCCCCTGAACGAGGCGCTGGAATGGGAGGAAACCCGGGCGATCTTCTGGGCAAAACAGGCATCGGGTGACACGATTGAACAGCGCAGACAGGCTGTATTGCAGAAAGGGCGCGAGGAGCGCGACTAAGCGCCCCGCTGCTCAGGCCCGTATGGCCCCCGGCGCACGTTCCACATACCCGATTTTCTGCCGCATTACTCCTTCTAAAACAACGCATTATCCTAACAACTTGACAGCCGCCCGAGTAACTGAAACCCGCCCTCGCGGGCAGCCGGAATCAGCACTGACTCGCCTTTACAAAAACAAGTAAATAGTTCACATTAGCGCGCGCCAAATTATTACCTTGTTGCTATTCCTGTCATGCGTAATATTAGCGCCATCCCCGCAATCAAGATTGGGGAAGCCCGTAAGTTTATGAGACCCCGAAAGGAGAACACAATGTTCAAGAAAACCGCATTAGTAGCAGGCATTGGCCTGGCACTTTCAGTAACCGCCCAAGCCGACTACCAGTGGGAAGTGGGTGGCGATTACACTTATGGCCAGTTTAGTGCTGACACGAAGGATACTGCACCAAACCCCAGCCAATCCGAAGATATCGATGAGAACATCGGCCGCATCTATGGCACTTGGTACATGGAAAATGTTGACACCAGCAAAGGTCCTCTGCGCGAGGCTGCTTTCCTGGATCACGCTTCCAATATCACTGTCGATTTCACCGATGGTCAAATTGACCTGAGTTCAATCGGTAACAACCTGGACGACCAGGACGGCCAAACTGGCAGCGCTTCGATGCGCTACGTCGCTGAAGGTCCGGGCTGGAAACTGTCAGGCTGGATCGCAGACCTGGGTTATGAGTACCGCGAGCCGGGCGACCGCAACATCGATGTGTACAACGTCGGCATTGGTAAATACCTGACGCCAAACACCACTCTGGTGGCAACCTACCTGTCTCAGAACATTAGCAATGGTCCTGACAGCGACGGTTATGACGTAACCCTCGAGCATTTCTTTGCCTTCTCCAACGGCGGCCTGAAAGCCTACGCCAGCGGCGGCAAGGAAGTTGTAAACAACGCTGATGACGTAGATATCTACACCGTTGGTGCTACCTGGTACCTGAACAACAACCTCGGTTTTGGTGCTGGTTACCGTGGCGCGTCGCAGGACGGCAATGAAGTCAACGGCTTTACTGTCAATGCTGACTGGTTCATCACTGAATCATTCGGAGTGGACCTGACCTACGGTCAAGTTGACTTCGACGACATAGACCTTGTCCCCGGTCCTGGCAAAGTGGAACTGGAAAACGAGTCTATCAACCTTGGCGCAAGCTTCCGCTTCTAAGCAACACCCAAGCAGTGACAAAGGGCGGACACGCAAGTGTCCGCCCTT
>JAGRIK010000208.1 GCA_020443325.1 Halioglobus sp. | reverse complement strand
GGACGCAAGCGCCTGTAGTAGCGCCAGAACTGGAGTATCAGGCCCATATCCTGTACCGGGTTATGGCCGCTGTTATTCATGGTAAGTGGATACCATTCGCAACCCAGTTCGCTGACCAACCTTGCACTGTAGTTATCGAGCGGCGCCAGGCATACCACCCGATAGCCGCTGTCGATAAGCTCGCGCACAGTACTCGCCCGAAAATTGAACAGGTACCAGGACGTATTGGACGAGAGTGTGATGGTTTTCATAAGCGGATGGGTGGTCATCCTCGCCGCGTACAGCAACTGGAAAAAGAGAGTGTCTCAGATATCGCCATAGTTTGCCTTCGTAAATCCAAGCTCGCTCATCAATGTAGGCAAACCTCCCGTCATCAGGAAACGCCATTCCTGCTCACTGATCTTTCCAATCGTTGTCAGGCCACGGAGTTCTTCGGAATTTCTTGCGGGATGCACCATCAACTCAAAGACCCCGGCTGGCGCCGCTTCCAGCAAACGCCTGTAATGCCCGACGTTGGGCGTGTCGGGCACTGTACCCAGGTCGAATATGCTGCCCAACCCGGTGTTCCAGTTCACCCTGCCATTCCAATGCCGGCTGTTGCGGGCCAGCAGTTGCTTCAGCGTCCATTGTTTGACGCGCCTCGCCGCTGGCGCCTGCACGCCCGCCGGAAGCAGAATCCACGGCATGCGAATGGGCAGGCAATGTGAAGCAGCAAATGCCGCAACCGTATCAAAACAGGCCGGTAATGCGTGCACGTGCTGGTGGCTGTCTATGTGCGTCGGATTCAAGCCGAATGACTTCATCTGCTCGAACTGAGCGCCCAGTTCGAGCACAAGCTCCTCGGTGCTGACTCGCTGCAAAAGCATTTTGCGGGCCAGAATACCTCTCGAGTAAAAATGGCCTCTCTCGTCAACCAGCGTACGAACTTTGTCGGGGCGAGAGACAGGACGCCCAAAGGTAATATTGAAATGCAGGCCGACGCCCAACCCCGGGTACTGCTTTGCCTTGCCGACGGCATCCTCTGTGGCCGGTGCGTTAACCATCAGCGTGGCACTGGATACACACCCGTTCCTGAAGGTGTCGATAATTGCCTCATTGACTCCCCGCGCCAGTCCAAAATCATCCGCGTTGACTATAATTTTTCTCAGAACACTCTCCTGAAAAACTTCGTCACATAAACCATTAACTCGGCAAAAAACGGCATGGGGTCCGAGAGGCTGAAGACCGGCCAGCAGCGGCCGGCCACAGGGCCGCCTGCCGCCAGATCCGGTGCACCGAGGATAAACCCCCTGCCCCTGATCCGATAGAAAATTGCCGATGCCATATCTTTCAACACGTAGTGCCAGAGCACACCATCACGCTGGGGGCTTGCCAATGCTACTGGTAAGCCAGCCACGTCGCAGTATGCCCTTTCGACCAGCCGTTTCCCCGCCGCATGACTGAGGTAAAACCAGAGTGTCGGCCTGGGATTCACTTCAATGATCTTGAGCCTGCCATCACGCGGATCGCGCTTGAACTCCGCGCCATACATTCCGTTAAAACCGATGGACGCCATAAGCGTTTCAGCAATCTCGCGCGCTTCAGCACAGGGCCCACTGATGGCTCTCGATGCCGACCCAAACCCGGGGGGATACTGCCTGAGTTTGACAGCGGTAAACGTATCGCCGGCTATAGCGTTCTCACTCGTATAGCCCGCCACCAGCGCGATACTGGATTCCTCGCCGGGGATCAGCTCCTGTAACAACCAGCTTCCCGACTCCCTGGGGAGTTTCTTCGACAGCGCCACCAGATCGGCTCGACTCTCGACAATAAATACCTTCCGCCCGCGCATAAAGGGTTTCGCCAGATGGATCAGCGTGGGTTTCAACAGACAGGGGAAGGGAACGCCCTCCACT
>JAGRIK010000207.1 GCA_020443325.1 Halioglobus sp. | reverse complement strand
CATCGAGCTCAAGCCCACCCCCGGTGAAGGTCCGCGAACGGCGCGCGAAGTGGTGGCACTGCTGGAGCGGGTCTGGCCCGACGAACGCACGATACCGCTCTTGTCGAGCTTCGATCCGGCGGCGCTCGCGACCGCGGCCGAACTGGCACCCGACATCCCGCGCGGCCTGCTCGTCCACCGCTCCCCCGACGCCGTGGCCTGGCGACGGCGCATGGAGCGCTGCGATTGCGCCTCGCTCCATCTCGATCATCGCTTCACCCGCAAGGGCCTGCTTGCGGCGCTGCGCCGCGAGGGCATCCCCGGCAGGTGCCTTGCTTTCTGCTCGGGTGTTCCATACTCCAGCAATGTGGGGCCCACCATGGTGACTCCCATGCCCGCCAGATACGGTATCGGATTCATGCTGCCGGCTTTCGCAATTGCCCGGCTGATGACCTTCGCCTCGGCATCCGTCAAACCGGCCCCCCCGAACTCGCGCGGCCAGGTCGGTGCGCCCCAGCCCTGCTCGGCGAGCCTCTGCCGCCAGAGCTCAAAGGCGTCGCGAACCTCCTGGTCTTCAGAAACGACGCCGTACATATCGATACGCACACCCGCCAGGGATTCCGGCAGGTTTTCTGCGACCCAGTCGTGAACGCTGGTTTCAAATTCCCCGGTCATGCTATCAATCTCCGCTGCCTGATGATGAGTTATTCTTACATTGTGTGACGCCAGGCACGTCGCAGCGCAACGACGCTGGCGCGTTCATAGGTGGGCTGGCGGGAGATAGTGTGCAGCCTTCCATCTGGACGTCCAGCGAAATGACGTTAACGGTTTCCGCGAATTGCAGCTGCAGTGCACAGTACTGGCAGGGCGGTTTACGCTGAAACCAGGCCCGGCCTGTAAGGGAAGTCCACTCGCAGCACTGTTGAGGTGTTAAGGGCTTCCCTCACTGCTTCTGCATTTCCGCTTCTACGACTTGTCGCCACGTTTTATCCCCGGGCCCCGTCTCTTCAAGGCTTATAGGTGTCGCGCCGACATCGGGTTGGAAGAATGCCAGTATCACAATGCCTGTCTGGTAATTGGATTTGGTTTCCTCATCGTCAGTGACGTTTATCAGCGTGAGCAGGGCGTCGCGAATGTCAGACTTCGAATTGGATAGGAGAGATACGTCATACACTGACTGGCCGTCCATACCCAGGGTGCTCACTTGAGACATATAGGCCTGCATGACCTGTGCTGCATTCTCCACTGCCTGCGCCTCGGCTGCAGGGGCGCTCGTCGCTTGAGCCTCACTTGCCGCCGGCGGGGCCGACTGTGCAGAAAGGGATATCACGCTGACAATTGCAAGTATCAAAATTCTAATCATGGGAAAAGCACTCCTTAGCACAAATTTGTTTGTTCACGGTCAGGGCAAGCTTCGCATTGGTAAAGCAGGAAATATACTAGCACAATGAAATTGGTATCTTAGCCGAATTTTTCGTCGTCAAATACGATACTGGGAAATCTGCACCTCGGTTCCGTAATCGGCAAAATCCCCGTCAGAGCGCCGCTGGCGAAACTCACCCCAGGTGATCGGTTTGTAGTGCTGTGGATTACCTGCAGAAATTGTGCTCGGCAGCGGGCCTATCCGGCTATCGGCCGCCGGGTTCAGAAAGAAAGGGATGCTGTAGCGTTCCCGGCTGTCCATCGCCAGTACGCGGTGAACGGGCGCCTTGTAAGTATCGTTCGACCACACCTGCATCATGTCGCCGGTGTTGACAGTGATGGCGTAATCCACCGTCGGTATGTCGTACCAGTATCCATCGCGATGAACCTGCAGCCCGCTGACCTCGTCCTGCAGTAGCACGGTCAGCGCTCCCGAGTCCGTGTGGTGATGAATGCCGCGGTCAGCAATCCCATGCTGATATAACCCGGACATCGGATCATTCACCGGGTAATAATTGAGGCGGACGAACCCCGTGTGGTTGCCCTCAAAATGCGGGTGCATGGAATCGGCTGGCAAACCCAGGCCAAGACAAAATGCCTTGAGTAGTTTAAGGGCGAGCGTGCTGCAGGCCTCCTGGTACGCCAGCATCGTATCCCTTAATTGTGGCAACCGCCGCGGCCAGCGATTGCTCTGGCGATAAATCGGGTCAAAGTCCTGGCGCGTAAAATCGAATACTTCTTTCTTGTCGCGTTGGTTTTTGGTCAGTTCGCGATCATAAAACCCCCACGGATTGTCCCTGCTGCGCTCTATCTCGCGTTTATGTTCTGTCGGCAGCGCGAACAGCGCGTGGGTCTGCCGCCACACTTCCTCGATCTGCTCCCGGGCAATGCCGTGATTGACGATCTGGAAGAATCCCCAGGTCTTACATGCCTCTGCAATCTGGTCGATCGCGGTCAGCGCGGCGTTGCTGGAAGCATCGTGAAAGACAGCGGCGACATCAATCACCGGAACCTGCCCGATCAGCGAGCTCTGCTCCGCGATTGGTTGCAGATCGATATCATGTTCAGTCGTTGGGCTCAGGGTAAAAGTATCCTGGTGTGCGGTTTAATAATGGGGTCAGAGCAAAATATCCTAATTCGACCTGCTATGACTAGCCCATAAGGCCATCTATTCAATTTGACTCTAATGGCGTTTATTTGAGCCCGAATGAGGTACTTGGGCGGAAAGTTGCATAGCTTTGGGTCGGGACTGTGCGTGGAATGGGAGTCTAACCCTTTTTATGGGCCGTAGTTGTATCCGACGGTGACTAACAGAAATGTGTTTCTCAGTCGCTCCACGTGATTCGCTTGGTGAGAAACACATTTCTGTTAGTCACCTCAGTGCATACCATTCGGCTAGATCCTAAAAAGCTTTCTAACTCGGCACTTCACAATCTAACGTCATTCATACGACTTTATCGTAGCCGCTGGATGCAGGGCTCGTGACCCCAAAGGCGTTTCACCAAGCGAATCACGTGGAGCGACTGAAACGCCTTTGGGGTCACGAGCCCGTCGCCTCACGAAAAACGCTGACAGTGTAACCATACAAATCTATCTCGCTACCATGAAGGAAAAAAAGCCGAGATGTCAGATAAGGGTCTTTCAACACTCTGTCAGTTACTCCAACCCCCATCAATCAGATGTATCGCCCCGGTAGTGTAACTGGATTCATCCGACGCCAGATAGACCACCAGTGAGGCGATCTCCCCGGCGGTACCCAGGCGCCCCATAGGTTGCCGCTGTTCGAACTCGAGCCGGGCGGCCTGTGGATCATCGAACCGGTTGAGGCGTTGCTGCAGTGAGGGTGTGTCCACCGTGCCGGGGCAGATCACGTTACAGCGTATGCCCTGTGCGACATAGTCTGCCGCCACCGCTTTGCTGAGGCCGATAATGGCGGCCTTGGTTGCGCCATAGGCGAAGCGGTTGGGTACTCCCTTTACGCTGGATGCCACCGAGGAGATGTTGATAATGCTGCCGCCACCGCGGCGCAACATGCCGGGCAGGAAGGTGCGAATCATGGTGTAGCAGGATTTTACATTGAGCTCGAAAGAGAAATCCCAGTCCTTTTCCTCACACTCGAGGATGGTGCCGTTGTGCACGAAGCCCGCGCAGTTGAACAGTACATCGATGTCGCCAATGTCAGCACTCAGTTTGCTGATCGCATTGGCGTCCGTGACGTCCAGGGAGCGACAGTGAGCAGCCGGGTATTCCTGCGCCAGTTGCGAAAGTGCCGCGTCGTCGATATCTGTCGCCCAGACGGTCGCGCCCTCGCTCAGGCACTGTATGGCACTCTCGCGCCCGATGCCTGCACCGGCGGCGGTGATCAAGATGGTCTTGTTGCTCAGGCGTTTTGTCATCGGGAACTCCGGGTTAGCGTCGCGGCAGGCAGGCCGGGCCCAGCGCGTCAAAGTATTTGTAGGTGAGGATAAATTCCTGGTGGCCCAGGTCCTCGGATTTACTGGTCTCGCCCCGGGCTATATCGATGACCTTTCTGTAGATTTCCTCTCCGACTTCGTCCGGGCTGGCCTCGCCGCGCAGGATACGACCGGCATTGATATCCATATCCTCGGCCATGCGCGCATAGGTGTCAGGGTTGGCGCAGACCTTGATCACGGGGGAGATGGCGGAGCCGACGACCGAGCCGCGGCCGGTTGTGAACAGCGTCATGTGTGCACCGGATGCAATCATTTCGACGATCTCAGCGTTGTCGGAAATGTTGGGGAATCCGAAACGGACCTCGCCATCGGGCACCACATCCATCAGGTACAGGCCGCCGCCGGCGGGTGCAAAATCACCTGGCTTGATAATGCCGCTGATCGGCGAGGCGCCGGACTTCATGTAGGCACCAAGGGACTTTTCCTCGATGGTGGAGAGGCCTCCGTCGGCGTTGCCGGGCGCGAAGCTGCCGTATCCCAACGTGCTATAGTAACGGGCCGCCTTGTCGACACAGGCCTGAATCTCCCTGCCCAGTTCGGGCGTGATGGCGCGCTCGGCCATAATCTGCTCGCAGCCGATCAACTCGCCTGTCTCTTCAAAAATACAGGTGGCGCCGGCTGCCACGAGGCGGTCGAAGCAGTGACCGACTGCGGGATTGGCCGAGATACCGCTGGTGCCGTCGGAGCCGCCACAGATGGTCGCGACCACCAGTTCGTCCACGGCCATTGGGACGCGTTCGATATTGCTGACCTGCCTGTGTGTCTCCCTGGTCCATCGCACGCCCTCGTCGATGGTTGTGCGGGTACCGCCACTGTCCTGGATCACAAGGCTTTTTACCGGGCGCCCGGTGGCAGCAATCTCTGCGCTTAGTGCATCGCGATTGAATCCCTCGCAACCCAGGGAAACCAGCAGTGTGCCGGCGACGTTGGGGTGGGTGCACAGGCGTTTCATGAGCTTGAGCGCATAGTCGTTCGGGTAACAACCGGGAAAACCGATCAGCTGCACATCGGGGTGATCTGCGCGGCTGACGATGTGGCGGGCGACGTGGTGTGCGCATTCAACGAGGTAGGCAACCAGCACCACATTGCGAATACCCTTGCGGCCATCGCTGCGTAGGTAACCGCGCAGATTGTCGTCCAAGTCGTCACGCAATGCAGGCGCAGCATCGGTATTCATATCCGTCCCTCGACAGCATTGCGATGGTGGCTTGCCAGATAGTCGCTTTTCATATTGTGAGTGTGCACATGTTGCCCATAGGCGATAGTTTGCGTGGCGGAACCGATGGGTAGGCCATAGCGGGTGATTTTCTCGCCTGCAGCGATGTCGCGCCGGGCCAGTTTATGGCCCAGTTCCAGTTGCGTCGACAGGACAGTGGCTTGCCCCTCAATCCACAACTCGGTAGCGGCGGGTATGGTCTGGCAGCACACCAGCACATTGTCCTTTTCGTGCAACAACAATAGGCGTTTGTCACTTTTGCTCATGCAGTTATATCCAGTCCGTAAAAACGCGCCGCCGTGCCGCCCATGATCGCGTCGCGCTCCGTATTGTCCAGATCTGCTAACAACGATTCTGTCAGCGCCAGCCACTGCGGGTACTCGGCGGCGAGGTTTAGCACAGGCCAGTCGCTGCCCCACATCAGGCGACGGGGGCCGAAACACTGCAGCAGGTGTTCGACATAAGGGCGCAGTTCTTTGACACCCGCCTCTGGGCCCGCCTCGGTGAGCAGGCCCGAAAGTTTACAGCAGGCGTGAGTCTCCTGTGCCAGTGCCTGCATACGCTCGGCCCATGGCGCAAACACTTCGTTGGCGATGTCGGGTTTGCCGCCGTGGTCAATCACCACCGGGAGTTCGGGGTAACGCTGCAGCAGGACGAGGAGGGCGTCCAGGTGTGGTGGTTTCACGAGTGCGTCAAAGCGCAGGCCGCGAGTGATCAACTCCCGGTACACCGGTGCCAGCTCGTCCCGCAGCATCCACCCGGGATCTGCGATGTCCTGGATCATCGGGCGAATCCCCAGCAATTTTGAGTGTCGAGCCAGGTGTGCCAGCTGCGCCAGTGCGTCGGGGGCTTCCATATCGATCCAGCCGACGACGCCGGCGATAAACGTATGCTGATCCGCAAGTGACAGCAGGTAATCGCTCTCGGCGACAGTGGCGGCGGCCTGTACCAGCACCGTCTTGTCGATTCCGCCACTTAGCAGGTGGGCGGCCAAGTCCCGGGGTTGGTAGTCGCGGTAGAGCACACCCAACTCCTCGGTGAGCCAGTTGTAGTCACCCCTTTGCAACTGCCAGAAGTGTTGATGAGCGTCTAGTCTAGGAGTCTTCATGCGATGCGGTTGTGGTCACCGGGACCTCCGGGTGTGGCGGGTTTACGGTTCTAGAGCTAACCAATATCCTGCGGGAATTGATTCAATCCAAATGTGCAAGTGCTGAATATACTATAACAGTGTCCTTTGGTTTCCTCTGTAAGCAGTATGGGTGCAGCAATACTATCTGGCTGATTGTGTTCATATGCTAGTGGAGGGTAGTTCGCTCGCGCCCATCCAATAGCACAGTAAAGGCGCAGGAACCCGCATAACCTTGGAGGGCGCTTGACCTCCGCTTGAGAGTTTTTGAGGCAGCTTGAGCAGCGGTCCGAAATCGTCCAGCGATTTCGTAACAACGTAACTGCGCTCGATGCGTTTGCTCGCACACAGCTCAATCAGGCCCTTGAGTTCTCGTGCACCTGTGTGTTGGGCGCGGTATTTCACTTCGAAAGGAATCAATTCGCCGCCCACGTCGGCGACCAGATCCACCTCGTGGTCGCGTTTACCGCGCCAGTACGAGAAGCGTACGTTCTGAGAGTAATAGCGGGCGAAGAGGTGTTTGAATACGGCAGTTTCTGTGGCTACACCAAGAGCTGTGGCGTCTTCCAGTAGGGTCTTTCCCTTGAGCATCACTGCAGGTGCGATGGCGGCGTCGGCGAGGTAGATTTTGAAGCGTGCTCTTAAAACCTCTTTGCCGTAGCCGTAGGGTGGCAATCGGTAGATGAGGTGGGTGGCCTCCAGCAGAGAGATAAAATGCTGCGCTGTGGGACGTTTTACCTCCAGATTGCCGCACAAATTGGGCATGTCCAGTAGGCCGCCGTCGTGCATGCACAGGTATAGGAAGGTGTGCTCCAGGTCCAACACACGGCGCACACCGAACAAGGCTGTCATATCGCGCTTGAGGACTTTGTCGATGATGTCTTCACGCAGCAGGCGTTGCGCTTGTGTGATGCTCTCTACCTGCGCCGTCTGCGGGAAACCGCCGCGCAGTAGGTACTCATGGAAATGGCCGACGTAGGCACTGGCCAGCTCAGTGGTGCGGTAGAAGTCTGATGGCGTCCACTCGAATAGCTCGCGCAGGGAGCGCACCTGGGGCAGTTCGGGCAGTTGAAGGCGCTTAATCTGGAGATACTCGTAGAACGACAGCGTGGTCAGCCGGATGGTATGCCAGCGGCCGACACCAGACTCCTGGTCAGCCTCTGCCAACGGCATGGCTGAGCCGGTGAAGGCGATGCGTCTGTCCTTGTGAAAATCTACCGAGTGTTTCACCCAGGTGCCCCAATCACGGATGAACTGGGCTTCATCGAGGAGCAGGTATTCAGGCCCTTCGGCTCGGGGTTCACGCTCGCGCCAGGCGTCCATTACCGCGTCAATACCAGCCAGCTTCAAAATCGGGTGATCGAATGTTGCGTAGAGGATATTGGCGGGAGGCACTCTCTCCGTTAGCAGCAGATCAACTGCCTGCAATAGCAGGGTGGTCTTGCCGATCTGCCGCGCGCCGGAAAGCAGTACCGCACGGGGGGCCGGCGGGTTGGTTAGCCATACCTGTAGTTCGCGAAAGGCGGCGCGTCGCCAACTGGGCAGGTCGGCAATGGACTCATCCCGCCACCAGGGGTTGAACTGAGCAAGAACAGCCACGAGTTCTTCTTTAGACACTTTCAATAGATAATTCCCCACTATCAGTAACATATAACAAATATATAGATTAACTAAAAATGCATTGCAAGGAAAAAATGTAGGCTAAATGGATTCTCACAAGAAATAGAGCATGATCACAACCGGTATCCGGGATACCATCCGATCATCATCAAATGTGGTATCAGCGATCACCGACACGCAAGGACGATAGTTATCACTCCAGTAGAAGATTTCATCAGCCATTGGCAGGGGGTGGACGGCTCCGAACT
>JAGRIK010000206.1 GCA_020443325.1 Halioglobus sp. | reverse complement strand
TGCTTCGCCGTGTACACCAAGATGCACCACTCCCTTGTCGATGGGGCCGGCGGCGCCTCCTTCATGACGGCCCTGCACGACCTGGTACCCAACCCGGAATACTCGCGCGCCCCCGATGCAGAACCCCGACTGGTCGACACCGCCCCATCGGTTGGCGAGCTACTGACCAAAGCGACCATCAACAATGTGAAGAATACGGTACAACTGATCACCGGCTCGGCAAGAACGGCGCGCGACCTCGGCAAATATGCGCTGGACATCGCCCGTAAGGAAATTCCGGCGCCCGATATCTCTGCCCCCAAAACCATACTCAACAAGCCGGTGGGGCCACATCGTGTATTCGACGCGGCAGAGTTTCCGCTCGATGGCTTCAAGGACATCAAACGTGCCGTTGGCGTCACTGTGAACGATGTTGCGCTGGGCGTCATTGGCGGCGCACTGCAACGCTACCTGACCGCCAAGGGTGAGGCCCCCGCGGAAGGCTCACTGGCGGCGGCGCTGCCATTGAACATGCGCACGCGGAGGAACACCACCGAGGAGAACAACCAGGTCGGTTCGGTTTTCGCCTCCCTGCATACCGATATTTCAGATCCGGTAGAGCGTCTCATCGCGATCAGGCAGTCGACAGAGGAGGCCAAAGCCAGCGGCGAAGCCAGCCCCATGGTCGATGCACTGAAGCTCGCAGGCGTCTTTTCGCCGGTGATATCCAAGTCAGTTGCCGGCTTCTGGTCTCGCAACGAACTGTCCCGGCATATCCCGATGAACATATCGACCTGCATATCGAACGTGCCCGGGCCGAACTTCCCGCTGTACTGCGCCGGCGCAAAGATGGTGGACTACTACGGCCTGGGGGTACTGACGCCCGGCATGGGAATTTTCCACCTGGTGTTCAGCTACTCCGGCAAAATTACACTGTCGGTCCTGGCGGACAGGGGAATCATGCCCGACCCCGAGTTTTATCACGATTGCCTGGTCGCGTCCTACGAGGAACTCTACGCGGCAGCCATCAAACTGGGACCGGCTTTACCAAAAGCGGCAGTGGCGGCAAAAGCGAAGATTCGTTCACCCAAACGGGCCCAGAGTAGCAAGCGCCCCGGCAAGGCTGTACCGAAACTGCACGCCAAGACACCCGCCGCCCTGACGCCATCCTCCGGGTCGCGGCCAGCGAGCAAAACAACCCCAAAGAAAAAAGCGGCGCCGAAATCCAAAACAGCGAGCACGGTTAAAAAGTCGGCGCCCAAACCTGCTCGGCCGAAAATCGGACGACGCAAGGCTGGAGCGGCCAAACCAAAACTCCAGTAGCGGGCCTGCGGGCAACGTCATGACACTCGCAATTCACCTCCGCCCGGTGTGCTGCCCGGCGGGTCTTCACCCTCCCCGCTCGTTGCGCTCACCTCCCCTGGTATCGACAGGAACACGCGATCTCGCACGCACAGGCTAAATCCAAGGTAAAAAAAACCCGCCAGTGGCGGGTTTGTAAAAACTCTGAAGGACCGGATCGGGGCTCCACGCTATTGCCGGTGGAGTCATCACTACCCCCTCGTCTTCTGGAGGTGTGGCTCGAGTTGGGTGCATAGTACATTCAGCTGTGATATATATCTAATGCATTATAAATATACTTATCATGAACCAGATTCATATAGCGAGCCATGGATACCCGAGAGTTTAGCAAAGTTGACCTTAACCTTTTGATTTCATTACAAGTTTTAATGGAGGAAAAAAGTGTATCCCGCGCCGCCCAGCGCCTTTATATTACGCAACCGGCGATGAGCAAGACCCTGACGCGGCTGCGGACACTTTTTAACGATGAGCTGTTCACCCGCAGCAGCCACGGCATGCAGCCCACGCCGCGAGCGCTTGAACTGGCCGGTGGGTTGCGTGAGATCATCGGTGATATCTCGCAGCTCCTCTCAGGGCCAGGCTTTGACCCGGGCACCGCTGAGGGCGATATAACAATCGCGCTTTCGGAACATGCGGGGTTCAGGCTCCTGCCACGCCTGTTAGCCCAATTGAGCGAACGCGCCCCACGGCTCAATATTCACATCATCACCCGGATAGAAAACCAGTTGGAAGCGCTGGCGCGCGGCTCTATCGATTTCGCCATCCAGATCAAACAATCCGGATACAGCGCCGACTACCGGGTGGAGAACCTGGGCGTGAGCCCGCTGGCCATTCTGGTGAGGGAGGGTCACCCGCTGGCCGGTATGGACATCACCTGGGCTCGACTGGCGCAATTCCCCCTCATCAAGTTATACGCATCCACCCAGGAGCGGCTGGAATTCAAACCAGCAGAAGGCGTCACGATACCGACAGCAGAACACCCGTTTGCGACGCTGGAGATATCCCATTTGCTGACAGCACTGGAACTGCTACGCCAGAGCAACTATTTTATGCCGGCGCCGGCATACCTGCTGCAACAGGAACGCGCCACTGCCGGCATTATCGGCCTGCCGCTACCGCGCGACTCCGACCTGAACATACACTACGCACTCGTCAGCCATAAGCGCACAACCAACTCACCGCTGCACAACTGGTTGTGGGACCTGATCACGTGTACCATCCGCGATTTGCGCTCGATACAGCACCGAAAACTACGCCAGCGGATGACTGCGGGCAGCGAAGACGCGGGATAACAGGCCACCATGAGCAACAGGACACGACGAGACATTCCGCGCTTCACCACTCCCATTATCGAGACGCACTGCCATCTTGATTATCTGGACCAGGATGAGCTTCTTGTCACCCTGGAAAAATCACTGGAAATAGGTGTCGAGCGGATCATCACTATCGCTGTCTCAGTGGACAACCTGGACCGCGTCATGGAACTGACCAAAGCCTCACCGCATATCTGGGGCACCCAGGGCATCCATCCGCACGAGGCTGCCTCCTACACGCCCGACGTGGATGCCACCATCCGCGCACATGCCGCAGACTCCCGTATTGTCGCTGTCGGTGAGATCGGCCTGGATTATTACTACGATCACGCGGATCGATCAGTGCAACGCAACGCATTTGAACAGCAATTGCAGACTGCCATTGAACTGGATCTACCGGTAGTCATCCATACGCGCGAGGCGGATGATGACACGCGCGACATATTGCAAAACTATAGTAGCGCCCTCACACGCAAAGGCGTTATACACAGCTTCACTTCCAGTCTTGCGCTGGCAGAATTTTGCCTCACAGAAGGGTTTATGCTCGGCTTCAATGGCATCGCCACATTCAAGCGCGCTGACAATGTGCGGGAGGTTGTCGCGGCCACGCCGCTGCGGCAACTGCTACTGGAAACCGACGCACCGTACCTGACCCCCGTTCCGTATCGCGGAAAACCCAATGCACCCTATTACCTGCCCTTTATCGCCGAAACAATAGCCGCCATCAAGGCAGTGGACGTAGAGGAATTACTTCAGCAGGCCAACAGCAATAGCCGGGAACTATTTTTTGGTGGTGCGTAAGGTTCCGCTCCAGGCAGGGCTGGCATTCTTAATCACTGGAAGCGCACGATGCCCAAGATTCTTCACTCTTTCAGTGATAAACTAACGCCGTTTCTGATACACCATTAGGGCATTTCAGATAATCACAGGCAACAATCACTGATGGATTACATTATCGGCCAGCGTTGGGTCAGCCACGCGGACGCCCAATTGGGTCTTGGCATCGTCGTTGATCTGGAAGGACGTCGCGTTACGCTGGCGTTCCCGGCCGTTGGTGAGGAGCGGACCTACGCCATAGAAAACGCACCGCTAACGCGCCTGCGCTTCAAGGCCGGCGACCATATCTCCACTGTCGGCGACGTGGCGGTACTGGTCACCGAGGTGAAGGAGCACCAGGGCCTTCTGGTTTACGTGGGTACAGATCACCATGACGAGGAGGTGGTCGTATCCGAACTGGAACTCGACGCCTTCGTCCAGTTGACAACACCGCAGCAGCGCCTGCTGAACGGACATTTCGACAAGCACAGTGAATTTGCCCTGCGCGTGGCTACATTCAAGTACGCCGATGCCCTGCAGCGCTCCCAGGTCCGGGGCCTTACCGGCTCGCGCACGAGCCTATTGCCCCACCAGATCTACATCGCCAACGAGGTGGGACAGCGACATGCACCGCGTGTGCTGCTGGCCGACGAAGTCGGTCTCGGCAAGACCATCGAGGCCGGCATGATCATTCAGCAGCAACTGCTGACGGGACGTGCCTCGCGGGTCCTGATTCTGGTTCCCCCCAGCCTGTTACACCAGTGGCTGGTGGAAATGTTGCGCCGCTTCAATTTGCATTTCTCACTCTTCAATCGCGAGCGCATTGCGGAAAGCGACGCTGACAACCCGTTCGAATCCGAGCAACTGGTACTGAGCAGCCTCGATGTCTTCCTGTCGCAACCCGAGACACAAGCCCAGGCATTAGCCGCAAAGTGGGATCTGGTAGCAATCGATGAGGCCCACCACCTGCACTGGTCTCCCGAAGAAGCGGGAGAGGATTACCATTTTGTCGAAGCACTCGCCCAATGCACCGCCGGGCTGTTGTTACTCACTGCCACGCCGGAACAGATCGGACAGGAGAGCCACTTTGCTCGCCTGCGGCTGCTCGATCCATCGCGCTTCCACGATCTGCAGAAGTTTCAGGATGAGGAGCAGCAATACCGCAAGTGGAGCGCATTGGCAGACAGCCTGGAAGCGGGAGAAGTTGTCACCGACCTTCCTGCCGGCATAGCGCCTGACGCCCCTGCATCGACCATCATTGACCAGATACTCGATCGGCACGGGACGGGACGGGTCCTGTTCAGGAACACGCGGGCAGCGGTGGCCGGTTTTCCGCAACGGGTACTGCACCACTACCCGCTGCCGGCGCCGGAACAGTACACTCATGCGCAGGTCGATTTGAAAGAAAAGCTCTACCCGGAGTTGCCCTATCTCGACGACAGCTGGCTGTCTTTTGACCCTCGAGTCGCCTGGCTGGAACAAACCCTCAAACAACTGCGGCCCGCCAAAGTACTGGTTATCTGCGCTCATGCGGCGACAGCAGTCGCACTCGAACATCACCTGCACCTGCGGGCAGGCATACGCTCCAGTGCTTTTTACGAAGACCTGTCGATCATCGAAAGGGATCGGGCCGCGGCCTACTTCGCGGACGAAATCAATGGAGCGCAAACCCTTGTGTGCTCCGAAATCGGCAGCGAGGGGCGCAACTTCCAGTTTGCCCATCACCTGATACTGTTCGACCTGCCGCTGAACCCGGACTTGCTGGAGCAGCGTATCGGCCGTCTCGACAGGATTGGACAGAGTAGCAACGTCGACATCCATGTTCCCTATATCGAACACACCGCGCAGCATGCCCTTTTCGAATGGTATGACAGCGGAATGAACGTCTTTCGGGAAAGTTGTTCTGCGGGGTATATGATTTTCGAGGCCTTCGAGGAGCGGTTGTTACCGGAACTGTTGCACCGCACCCAGGCATTCGGGACGTTGCTGTCAGACACCGCTGAATTCACTGCCCGGGCGCGACAGGAACTTCGCGAGGGCCGCGACAGGTTACTGGAGCGCAATTCCTGCAAACCCGCTGTGGCGGAAAAACTGATAGAAGAGATTGTGGCGGCGGAGTCCAGTGATGACCTGCCGCAATACCTGGAGGCACTGTGCGAGACGTTTGGTGTAGACCAGGAATATCACTCAGAGCATGCACTGATCCTGCGGCCCTCCGAGCATATGCTCACCGGGCATTTCCCGGGGCTTCGGGAGGACGGCACTACCATCACCTTCAATCGCGAGCAGGCACTGGCGCGCGAAGATATGGAATTCCTGACCTGGGAACACCCCATGGTGCTGGAGTCGATGGATATGGTGCACTCGACAGAACTCGGGAACGCAGCGCTGGGCACGATCGAACTGAAAGGCGTGGCACCGGGCACCATGATGCTCGAAGTTATCTATACTGTTAATTGCGTTGCACCCAGGGACCTGCAACTGGAACGGTTTCTTCCGCTGACACCGATAAGATTGCTGGTGGATGCCCGCGGCAAAGACCTTGCAGACCTTGTTCCCCATGAGCGGCTCAACCAGCTGATCGAGAAGGTCAAGAAGGCTACCGCGCTGGCAATCATCAAGCAGGTGGGCGCTGAAGTGGAAGCTAAAATGTCACTGGCGTCGGCACAGGCTGAGACCCGGCTACAGGCGATATTGAGCGAGGCAGAGGCAACGATGCGCGCCTCTCTGGGTGCAGAACTGGATCGCCTCTCTGCGCTCAGAACAGTCAATCCCTCCATTCGCCAGGAAGAAATCGACCATCTCAGCTATCGTATTGAGGAGTGTGCCATTCATATTCAGCACGCCAACCTGCACTTACAGGCACTGCGACTGATTATCACCACCTGAGCAGCATGGAGGCATCCCCTGCCGTGTCGGCAATTCGCCCTACAGAAGGCGCCGATACACCGCCGCGGTTTCCGCTGCACATCGCTGCCAGGAAAATTCAGCCGCCTGCCTGAGCCCCTTCCCCGCCCAGTCGTTGCGCGTTGACTCACTGCTCAATAGTGTTTCCAGCCTGGCGGCCAACTCCTCCGGCTCACCCGTATCGCACAACACACAGGCTCCCTGCGAGAACTCATCCATCGACGTGCCCGCTCGACAGATGACCGGTGTGCCACTGCTCATCGCGTCCAGTACCGGCAGGCCGAAACCCTCATAAACCGAGGGATAACAAAAAACCGCCGCACCGGAAAAGAGTACCGCCAGCACATCGACCGGGACATACCCAAGATGGCGAACAGTCCCTTTCGCTGCGAGTGAGGAGACTTTCTTCAACAGTGCTTCATTGCGCCAGCCGCTCGAACCTGTCAACACCAGGGGAAATGCGTGACGCAGTGCTTCGGGGAGAAGAGACCACGCATCCAGCAACACATCGATGCCCTTGCGCGGCTCAAGTGTGGCCGAGAGCAGGACATACTGCTTATGCTGTAACCCCAGGGACGCAAGGACGCCCGCAGTCTCTGCTTCGCTGCGAGGCCTGTAGCATTCCTCGACGCCTTCGTAGACGGTACGGACCTTTTCCTCCGCAAGATTGAAATGCTCTATGACTTCTGCCCGCACGAGGTTTGAGACCGTCAGCACACAGTCTGCGCGACGCAACGATTTTTCCAGGTGTCGGTCGAGCCATTCGATCAAGTGATCCGCATGGTAATGCGGGTACCTGATATGGGACAGATCGTGCACGGTCGTCACGCAGGGGCCATCATAGGGCCTCAGGACATAGTTGGTCTCATGGTAAACAGCGCCCGGCACCGCATTGGCAGATCGCTCAAACCGCCGATCCATCATCGACGTAAAGAGTGTCTGGGCACCCGGCACCTTGCTGACAGTATCGCGCAGGCGTGAAAATGCACCATCAAACCTGCTGCTGGCATCCTTTTCGCGGCGGGATCGGATCGCGGCGGTCAGCGCCTGTTGTTCAGCACCCGTCAACCAGTGGCTGCCGCTGAAACAGCGCACCTCATCGATATCATGCCCCTGTAGAAACTGCTCGAGAAGGTGATACGTATAGTTACCTACACCGGTTATCGGTGGACGCAGCGCCTTCGCATTGAGTATCAGCTTCACAGGGCGATAACGTTGCCCCGTGCGCTAGGCTGCTTCGCTGGCTGTAGGTCGCGGCAGCACATCGTGGCCGAGCAAATTCAGCTCCGCCTCGGCGAGCAACTTGTCCAGGTTCTCCCTGAAGACTTTACGGTTGAACAGGCCACTCCTTCGATAGGCGCGCTCCGCCATGCGCCGACAGTGGTGCCTGTCGCCCATCACCGTGAGACTCAGTGCCATCAGCTCCTCGAGGTTGGAGAAACGGAAACCGCAGTCCCCGTGCTCCACAATCTCCCTTTGGCCACCGCCGTCGATAACAATCGGGACACAGCAGTTTTGCATTGCCTCGACGGTGGTCATGCCGAAATGCTCCACACGCTCAGGCCGCTCTTCATCAAGGCCACAGGCGTGCCAGAAAATGGACGCCCGCCGATAGTAATCCTTGATCTCACTGACGGCAGCATTGGCCTTGTATTCGATATTACAATTGGCCCGGGCTATCGCTTCCTCAACGGCTTCGATATAGGTGTTGCCGGGTGTGCTGCCGCCTACTAACATCAGTTTCCAGTCGCGGGTCTCCTCCGGATACTGGCGGACCATCTCCGCGAAAGTATTTATCATCTCAACCTGCTTCTTACTCCCGCTGATTTCAAAGCGGGAAACGGACAGGATGATCTTCTCCTTGTCGTCCGGATTGCTGAGCGGGTTGTACATATTCACCGGCGGATACAGCTTGGTGGTCGGCTCCATATTCCAGCGGCGTTTGACCCACTCGCCGGTATAGTCACCGTTGATCACCAGGTGATCATACTTATCGACCGCGAAAAAGCGCGTTCTCTCCTGATCCGGGAAATGACAGATAAATATGGAGACTGCCGACAGCGGGTTCACCTTGCCCAACATATTGGCGTTGATAAAGATATCGTAGTTAAGTGTTTCCTTGCTGATAATATCGAAGGGGTTGGTGCGCTCTCCGAGTACCATGCCCTCGTCTGCCGTGTAGCGATTCCTGTCCTCGAAAAACGGGATCTTGATGATCTTCATCGAGCATTTGTCCAGGTTCAGGTCAAACCACTCCTTGTATTCTTTCAATTCCACATCGTTATTGAAAATGTAGCCAACGTCGTAGCGATCCTGCATATGATCCGCCATTTCGGCAACATATCGCTGCCCACCACCGGCGAAATGGCCGGCATGGTCATAGATGCCCACCCGGATCTTGCGCAGGCCCAACAGTACCTCCAGGTGAGAGAAGAACATATAGGTGGCGACGTCGCCAAGATACTCAGGCAGCCGCGCTCGCAGGTCCTGCAGCACTTGCTTGACCGTGGCCGCGTCCTGGCAGGTACTCATCTTCTGTACCGCGTGCAGCAGTGAACGGTAGAGGTGATCAAGCTCACCCTTCTTGTAGAAATGGGAGGTCGGTATGGAATCCGCCAACTCCAGCGGAAAGTGCTTGGCGACAAACAGGAACCGGTTTCGAGTACAAAAATACTCACATAGTGCCTGGGAAGTACTGCCG
>JAGRIK010000205.1 GCA_020443325.1 Halioglobus sp. | reverse complement strand
TGGCATGCCAACGCCGCGAACAGGATTTTCGGCTCAATAGCCGGGAAATTTCGACAGATCAGCAAGCCCAGCCGATAGCAAGAGATGGGTGTCTACTCTCAATAGGCGGTTAATATTTCCTATACTTTCACTCGTCTCAGCCTAACCCCGCATTGATGGTGTCCACTACCTCCATTGCTGAACGCATAGCTCCCTCAATGTAACCAACCCCGCAGCCGTCGCCGATCTCATGGACGCGCAAGCCTGCAGCCCGGAATGCCTCTGCCGGAGTGGAATCCCCGGTTGCGCCCTTGGCCACGATGACCTCATCGGCGACAACGGTTTGTGGTTTGCCATCCTGGCTGATAAAGCACACCTTACCCGACTCGATATGAACACCAGTCGCTGCCGGGTGCATATTAACCCCATGCTCACGCAACTCAGCGAGGATCCGCAGGCGTCGTACTAAAGCAAGTCCCTCTCCGAATTTTGGCGTCTCGTCAATCACCGCGACCTTGCGGCCACGTTCCACCAGAAACTCCGCCAGTTCCAGGCCTACAAGCTCACCGCCAATGATGACGATATTTTTACCCAGTGGCATCCACATCCTGGTCGCCTTACGCACGAAACCGAGGTTGGCGGTAATCCCGGTAGTGGCCCCGACGCTGGTGGCAATCCGTGTGAACAGGGAGGTCTTTTCCTTGACTCTTTCCGAGTGCATACCCAACACCAGATTACGCATGTCATCGCCGCTGAATACCTGTGGCAGCTCTGAACCCGGTATCGGGGGCAGGTCACGTCGGGCCCCGGTAGCGACAACCACATGGTCAGGCGCCAGGGACACTATCAATTCCGGGGTTGCGGCCGTCTTCAGGCGCACATCAATCCCCAGGGAATTCACCTGCAGACAGAGCCAGTCCAGCAAACGTTCATTTGCGCGGTAGGCCAGTGCGGCAAAGCGCAGCGTACCACCCAGTCGGTCGCCCTTCTCCAGCAGAATAACCTCGTGACCGTCGCCGGAGAGGCGCCGTGCGGCCTCCATACCGGCCGGGCCACCACCTACCACCACGATGCGCCCGGTCCTCACCGCCGGTGGCGTATGCGCTCGCAAATATTCCCGACCACACTCTGGATTGACCGCACAGTACATTCTTTCACGCTTGTAGATTGCGCTGACACAGCTGTAGCAATATATACAGGGCCTGACCTCGTCGGCGCGCCCCTCCTGCAGTTTGCGCGGCAGGTGCGGATCAGCTAGGAGCTTGCGCCCCATCGCCAGGAAATCAATCCGACCGGCATCGATTTCCCTGTCCGCGTGCTCCGCCTCCACACGCCCCAGGGCGATTACGGGGATATTCAATACTCCCCGGATGGCGGCCGCGGCGGCGAGGTTGGAGTTCGGTTCATGCGGGACGTTTGAGGCCGAGTGCATCTTGCCCTTGCTGATGTCGTGATAGGCGCTGACAGTAATCGCGTCTGCACCCGCCTGTTCCAACCATTGGGCTGTCGTCTTGGCGTCCTCAAGCGTAATGCCGCCCTCTTTGCCCACTTCACGGGAATCGATCTTTACGATAACAGGGTAGTCCGGGCCGACTTCGGCACGAACCGCGCGCACGATCTCCAGTAGCAATCTCGCCCTGTTTTCGAGACTACCCCCGTACTCGTCAGTACGTCGATTGGATTTAGGCGACAGGAAGGAAGAGGGCACGTATCCATGGCCGCCATGTACTTCGACTGTATCACAGCCCGCCGACATAGCACGCCGGGCGCCATCGGCGAAGGCCTGTACCAGTTCCTGAATATCTTCCCTGGTCAAAACCCGGTAGGTTGGTATGCCTGTGCTGGTAAGCACCTGTAACTCGGAAGGTAGCAGGCCGTCGGCGAAGTCGCCTGCTTTGGACTCGGGCTCTGAAGGGCACCAGCGCGGTCGTCCGGCAACAGTGTCATCCACCGCATTCAAGCCACCCTGGTGTAGCTGCACCCCAAAGCGGCTGCCGTGACTGTGGACCGCATGGACCACCCGTTTCAGTCCGGCAATATGCTCATCTTCAGAGATCGCGACCTGCCATTCCTGAACCTGACCAATTGGATACATCACGCCGCAGGCACCGGAAAGTATCAAGCCCGCACCACCCCACGCCTGTTCCTGGTGGAACTCGAGTATCCTCTGCCCCCAGAAGCCACCCTCCTCGCTGAAATTGACCCCCATCGCAGCAACTATCAAACGGTTGGAGATTTCCAGCGGGCCGATGCGACCGGGGGTGAACAAACTTTTGTATGACATGGGAGGCCTCAATCAGTAGCTATCAGGGTGGCAGAATTGCGGAACTCACGCAGGGCGGTTCCAGCCTAGTAACTGTCCGGTCTGAAAACTGCGTCATGACCACCGTCGACAAACAGGACGGAACCCGAAATAAACCCGGCCTTGTCACCCAGCAAGAACAGGACGGCATCCGCCTGGTCCTCGGGCATTCCAGGGCGGCCGATGGGAATCGAGTCCACAAACTGCTGAAGTGCATCACTAAAACGGGGATCACTCTTGCCGGACGCGGTCATGCCCGTCTCGGTATAACCAGGCGCAATGGCGTTCATTCGCACACCACAAGCGGCCACAGCGGCATTCGTCTTTCGCATCCACCGGGTCAAGGCCTGCTTGCTACCGCCGTAAGCGCCCTGCCCGCCCACAGTTTCGACCAGCTGCAGGGCCTGCTCACGATCTTCCGACAGGAGTGCCTGTATGTAATCTTCGTCGTACTCGCGCATGCGGGAAGAGTTGGAACTGATGAGAACAATAGCCCCTCGCTTCTTTTCCAGCAGGGGAAGCAGGCCGTTGACCAGTGCCACCACGGCAAAAAAATTGACCAGTGGTATCAACTCTGGTCTGGGGCACTCTGGACCGACTCCCGCACAGGGAACCAGGCCATCGATACCGTCGGCCGCCAGTTCCCTGATCCGCGCGATAACGGATTCACAATTAACCGCATCGGAGAGGTCGGCGATAATATCCGCATCGCGTATATCCACCCCTATCACCTTGTGACCTTCAGCTCTTATCTGTTTAGCCACCGCTTGACCGATGCCGCTAGCGGAACCGGTAACTACATATAAACCCATTGTTCAATACTCCATTATCAGCCGATAAAGATTCCTGCTGGCAGCATCGCCCGTTTTCCCGCCAGCAGGTATCGCATGTTCCAGTGAGACAAACCCGCCCTCGATCAGGCGACCAGATTATGTAGTGCTAACAGGCTGGCTCTTCACAATCCCGAAAGGCAACAGCTTCTTCATCTCAAGAACGTCGGCCAGTTCGCCGATACAGCCAATCATTTGCTGAAAGGCCTCAGTCCGGCAGTGTTCGAGGTAGGCCTCTTCGGTTTCGTACAGATCGTAATAGAAAAATTCGTCCGGGTTTTCTTCGCTGGTGTGGAATATATAGACGGGGACTCCCTCTTCCTGGAGGGTCGCGGACTGCATATTAATATTTGCGTCCATCAGCGCCTCTCGCTTGCCCGGCTTGGCTCGTACGTGTGTCAGATAAGCAAACATTATTTTCCTCATATGTGTAATGTGCAGACAAACTGATGCAACCCTCGATGCCCCTCAGGTTTTCCGCTGCCGGAACTGGCAGAGACGCTCGGCACGTTCCTTGAGATCGTATGCGCAGCGATTGAAACCAGCCTCGACGGCCGCCGCCAACTGTTCCATCATGGCTGCCATGGCAGGCCCGGAAAACTCGTCCACGGTCCAGTATATGCAGCTTTGTTCATCTTGCAGCTCGATATACTGGCTGCGCACAGCATGTACCGGATCATCCGGCCGGTTAGGCATACGCCAGGCAATACATCGTCCGGCTTCGATTCTGGAAATGTATTCCACCTGCCTTGAGAGGCCGTTGCCCAAATCGACCAGCATATCCACGGCAGAGCCTATCTCAAGCGAGTGATTCTCCAGACTGGGACAGAATCTGTTCCACTCGGGATACCGTTCAAAATCCAGCAAGACCTCCCACACCAGCTTCGCTGGCGCAGCAATAGCTACCCTGTCGGAGTAAACGGCGTCCTCAGTAATCATGATATCTGTGACAGAGTGTATACGAGGGATCAGCCAACATTTCGTACATCTCCTGCACCGCGCTCTACCAGAAATTTCATTGCATCGCGCCAATGATTTTGTGTCTTGCCGATTTTGCTGTGCATCAGTGTGGTATCGCACGGCGTGCAGGGAAAAGCCTGATCGGTGTAGACAATATTTGCTTCGACGCCTAATAGTCCGGCCATGTATTCACACCACTCCTCGGCGCTCACCTGCTCGCTGCCACACCAGTTCATCACCAATGCCGGCGTGCTTGCCACTTCCAGCATCTTCAGTACCTGCTGGTAGTAATCTTCGTCATAGACCGGGTTGAAGTAGTTTGGTTTCTGCGGGTTCAGGTAGATTGGCTTGCCCCTGCGCAGGGCCTCCAGGTGAATCAGTGGCAGACCACCGTCACGACCATACGCCACATTCATTCTGGCTATCACGGTTGGTATCTGAAAATGTTCGGCGGCGAACTTGACCACGGCTTCTGCTGCCACCTTGGACATGGAATAAGTCGGGCAATGACTGCGCATGGCGTCACCCAGAGGATGGCTCTCCTTGAGTGGTGTATGGCCATCAGGCGCATACACGGAACAGGTTGAGCTGAAAAAGAACGCCTCGACATCGCGAAAATGTGCCATTAGGCGGCCGGTGGCGACAGCATTGACCTCGATGGCGTTGTCGAAATCCAGGTCTCCACGCTCCTGGGTCGTGGCCAGATGCAGTATGTAGTGATAGTCACCGTCCAGTTGAGCGAGGTCGTCATTGGCAAAATCGAACTTGAGGCAGGTGACGCCAGCCTGTTCCAATCGCTCTCGAGCAGACGCACTTGAAAATCGCGCAATCGCATGAACCGTATTGTCTGCCGCCAGCTGTATCGCAAGGTAGCGTGCGATCTGACCAGTGGCGCCTGTCACCAGAAACTTCTTGCCTTTCATTCACATAACTCCCCTATCAGGCACTGATAGGCCAGCGATCGTCACCTGTATAAAAAGCGAAGCGCTCATCGATCATTTCTTTGGTCAGACCGTAGGCCGCCAGGTCGTACTCGTGCTTGCCGTGCTTGCCCTTGGGGTTGGCATCGATATGGGCCCGCAGGGCGGCGCGGCCATCCTCGCCTAGCGGCATGTCGAATTGCTTGCACACCCGCTCCACCAGCTGCAGAGGTCGCTCGACGAATTCCTGTTGTGAACAGTCGATAAACAGCTCTTCCGGCAGTTGCGACCGCATGGCGAGGCCTCTCTCCAGCGACTGGGCATACCACTCCATCACACCGCGGCCCACTTCACCAACATCAAGGTGACTGTAGTCACCCATGTACATGCCCATGATTGCCCGGTTCATGCTGTTGATTGAGGGCACCACTTTCTGCGGATCCCGGTGGCACCAGACGAAGCGTGCGTCGGGGAACACCTTCCGAATGGTGTCGACACTCCACATGTGGGCCGGCGCCTTAAGCAGCCACTGCTTACCCGGGTTGCGCCAGTTAAGCAGTTGCAGTTGCAGTTGCTGATAACGATACAAAGGCTCGAGGTCCTGAGCCAGCAGCCAGCTGCGGTAGGGTTCCAGCATCACCTCAAAGCCCAGATGCACGCCGTGCAGGGCGAAAGCATGCAGCAGCACGCACTCCTCTGGCGTATCCGCGTCGACGAAGTGAATCTTGCTGAACTCGGAGTCGGCGACCGATTTCAGGGCCTTTTTCAGCGGTTGGTAACGGGGATCCTCGTCTCCCGGCTGGCTGCCGGGCCAGGGATCCGGAAATTGCACTTCCCACTGCAGCACGCCACGGTAGCCAGGCGCTCGCTCCATCAGGTTTAGCAGGGCCGAGGTGCCGGAGCGCGGCAGACCGGTGATGAACACAGGGGCAACGATCTCCTGTTCGGCAATCCCGGGCATGGTGGCGAAAGCATTTTCGCAACGCAGGCGCGTGGCGAGCAGGCTCAGCACGCGGTCTCGACAGCGCCGGCGACCCGCGGGATCCTTGACGTTGCGGTCGTAGGTTTCCAGCAGGACTTCCAGCCCTTCTCTATAGGGCAGCCAACCAAAGTCACTGAAACCGGCCTGTTCTTGCGCCTGCTGTACCAGCTCATCGGCATCAAACTTTACCGTCTCTACGTCGTTCGACATCCTCTTACTCCTCCAGGCTAGCCAGGTCAGCCAGCTTCATCACCCGCACATTGAGCAGC
>JAGRIK010000204.1 GCA_020443325.1 Halioglobus sp. | reverse complement strand
TTCGGATTCGTCTTCAACCATCACTGAAACCGAACCGTCGAGAATCAGGCAGAGGGAACTCCCCAGTTCCCCCTGTTTGAGCACGACGCTCTTGGCCCTGAAATCCTTGCGCTGGCAATGCCGCAGGAAATTTTCCACGTTGGGAAGATTCTTTGTTATATGTGGCTTGAGCAAGTGACTAACCTCCTTTAATGCCATTTATTTCCCCCATACTAACCCGATCGCACGCTAAGTAAAATGTAACTTGTTGTGCTAAGCTGCGGCGCCTTTTTGCGAGAGGATTATCAAGCCAATGAAAGCGACTGTGAAGTGGACAGACGGGGCGATGTTTGTCGGCGAGTCCGGCAGTGGGCACACCGTGGTGATGGATGGGCCGGAAGATCTCGGTGGTCGCAACCTCGCGGCCAGGCCGATGGAAATGCTGCTGCTCGGAACAGGCGGATGTTCGATCTACGATGTCCTGAGCATGCTTAAGAAATCGCGCCAGCAGGTTGTGGATTGCCGCGTCGAGATGGACGCCGAGCGCGCCGACGCCGTGCCGGCAGTCTTTACCCGAATCAACATGCATTTCGTGGTGACCGGTGTGGCGCTCAAGGAGAGTCATGTAAAGCGCGCCGTGGAGTTGTCGGCAGAAAAATACTGCTCCGCCTCCATCATGCTGTGTGCCGCCGGTGTGAAGATGACGCACAGCTACGAGATTGTAGAATTCGCCGCGACGCCTTAGAGAATATCCGGTGTCTGGGCGCATACACAAAGCAAGTGCGGTGAACACACGAGCGGGGCGTACGCTGTGACGCGGGATGCGGGTGTAGTGTTTCACGTCCACGTGATGAAGACCGCCGGCACTACCGTGAACAACACCCTGATGGAGTTTTATCCCCCGGCGTCGCGTTATGTGCAGGCAAAGACGAAGATGGACGCCGCACACATGAAGGTCTCTCCGCAGGCGCTGTTCGGCCTCTCTCCCCAGCGCAAGGAAGAGCTGCGGTATATCAGCGGGCACATGCCACTGGGCGCCGCGTTGCGGTACCGCGACGAGTCGACCAGGCCGGTCGCCATCACCCTGTTGCTGCGCGACGGACTGGAACGCGCCGTCAGCAACCTGCTGCACCTGGCGCGGCAATGCGATTTTGCGTTCAGCTATCGCGAACTGCTCGATGATCCCGTGCTCGGGAATTATTTCCTGTCCAATCACCAGACCCGCGCGCTGGGATTGCGCGAATCCGGGTGGGCAGAATGGCAGCGATGTTTTGAGCGCCTGCTGTTCCTGAAACTGCACCTGGAAACCCCTGAAGCACAATTCACAGTGTCTCCCGTCGAGGAAGAAGACCTTGCGCGAGCCGTCTCTGGCTTGCCAGAAGTTGATGTACTGGGCGTACAGGGCCAGTTTGACGATTGGTGGCGACGCTGCCACACCCGCGTCGGCTGGCCGCTGGCCCACAGCTTGCCGGTGAATGTGGGCGCGAAAACACAGAGGCGCCGCGCGCCGGACATCCCCGGTAGCGTTATGGATGAGCTGCGCGAGCGCAACAGGCTCGATGAGAGCTTGTGTGCAGCTGCCCGCGAACGGCTGTCAGCGCACGCCTAGCAGCGTATTGAAAAAGTCTCTAGCGAGCGCAAGACCGGGGGGAAAACTAGCCGGGAAGAAAACTGAGGGATTTCCGCCTGCTGGCAAGTGGCTTTGTAGGGCGGTTGCGGATAGACAATGTGTTTCTCAGTCGCTCCACGTGATTCGCTTGGTGAGAAACA
>JAGRIK010000203.1 GCA_020443325.1 Halioglobus sp. | reverse complement strand
TGCTGGGAATGACAGACCCGGAACTGACGACATCGGAAGCCGACGGCGAGAACGCGATGGCCCAGATGTTCTTCCTGGCGCACGAACTGGCGGTCGCCCAGCGTGAAAACCCGCAGGACGATATCGTGAATATCCTGCTGAACGGCACCGTGGAGGATGAGCCGCTCACGGATGAGGAGTTCTGCCACTTCTTCCTGATGCTGATGGTGGCGGGTAATGAAACCACGCGCACTGTGACCTCGCAGGGGATGCGCCTGCTGATGGAGCATCCGGAGCAGTACCAGATGCTGGTGGACAACCCCGAATTGCTGGAGGGCGCGATCGAGGAAATCCTGCGCTTTGACCCGGCGATTATTGCCTTTCGGCGGACTGCGATGGAAGACGTGGAGGTGAACGGCCAGCGGATTGCGAAGGGCGACAAGATTCACCTGTACTACGCAGCGGCCAGTTCCGACGAGGATGTATTCAGCGATGTCGACACGTTTGATATCACGCGGTCACAGCGCGAGGATGTCAAGAACGGCCACCGCGCCTTCGGTATCGGTGAGCACTTTTGCCTGGGTTCACACCTCGCGCGGCTGGAACTGAAAGTGATCTTTGAGGAAATCCTTAAACACGTGCGCAACCCGCGCCTGAATGGCGATATCAACTGGCTGCGTTCCAGTTTTATTCACGGTATCAAGAAGATGCCGATTGCGTTCGATGTCGTGTAGGTAGCCTGGGGGACAGGCGGTCCCTGCAGAAAATTGATTCATGTCAAAGGAATGTAATTGACGGGTCATCTATAGCTGATTTGAGGTATGAGGCGCCGGTTTGTGGCGCGCATAGTGGCCGGAAGGTCCATCAATACCAGCTGAGGATTCGTCATGAACGCACCCCAACTCACCCAGGCCGAGCAGTTGTACAAGGCGGCCCGAAGTCTCTTGCCGGCGTTGCGTGAGCGCGCCACCGAAACCGCCAGGCTCGGGCAGTTGCCCAAAGCCACGGTAGAGGCCATGCAGCAGGCGGGTTTTTTCCGCATCATGCAGCCCGCGCGTTACGGCGGCTATGAACTCGACCCGGAAGTCTTCTTCAAGGTACAGATGATCCTGGCCAGTGGGTGTATGTCCACTGCCTGGGTGCTGGGTGTGGTCGCCATTCACAATTGGCAGCTGGGCCTCCTGGATGACAGGGCGCAGCGGGATGTCTGGGGCGAGGATGATGCCACCCTGATTTCCTCCTCCTATATGCCTGTGGGTAAAGTGGAGCACGTGGACGGAGGCTACCGGTTGTCTGGCCACTGGGGTTTCTCCTCCGGCTCCAAGCATTGCAAGTGGGCTTTCCTCGGCGGCATGGTGCCACCCAAAAATGCCGGCGAGGCGCCTGACTACCGCACCTTCCTGGTGCCGCTCGGCGACTACAAGATTGTTGAAAACTGGAATGTCAGCGGCCTCGAGGGTACCGGGAGCCACGACATCGTGGTTGAGGATGCCTTCGTACCGGAGTATCGCACCCATCGCGCTATCCACGGCTTCGAGTGCATGAGCCCGGGCAACAAAGAGAATACCCACTACATCTTCCGCCTGCCTTTCGGCCAGATCTTTGTGCGCGCCGTGTCCTCCTCGAGTATCGGCTGCCTGCAGGGGGTGATCGACAACTATATCGCGGTGAACAAGGATCGCGTCGGGCTCAATGACGGCAACAAGATCGCCACCGATCCCGATGCGCAGATGGCGCTGGCCAATGCCGTCTCCACGGTGGACGAGTGCCAGACTGTCATGTTCCGGAATTTTGATGCGATGGTTGCCGCGGCGAAGTCTGGCAGCGCCCTGTCGCTGGATGAGCGTATCAAGATGCGTTTCGACGCGGCGCTGGTCGCGCGCAAGTGTACTGACGCGATCAACCAGATGTTCATTTCCTGCGGCGCGCAGGGCATTTTTCGCGACCACCCGTTGAACCGTGCGTGGCTGGATATCAATGCCGGGCGTACCCACGTGGCGAACAACCCGTTTAAATTCGGGCGCAATCTCGGTGGGGTGATGATGGGAGCAGAGAACCACGATTTCTTTCTTTAGCCTGCGCGGTATACACCTGGCGTCCGGCTGAACATTTTTTGCGAAAAACACTGATAGTGGAGAATGACCAATGACAGCAATCGAAAAGACCAAGGCGACCAAACCGGAACCCTATCGTATCAAAGCCGACGAGCGTCCCGAGCGCTATGCCCGGGGCTGGTATGTGATTGGCGATGCGCGCAGCGTCAGCCACAAACCGCGCGAGTTGAAGGTTTTCGGCACCAAGCTGGTGGCCTACCGTGGCAAGCAGGACAATGAAGTCTATATTTTGGACGCCTATTGTCCCCATATGGGCGGCGACCTGTGCGGCGGCGAGGTGAAGGGCAATTCAGTGATCTGCCCGTTCCACAAATGGAGTTGGGGAAGTGATGGTGTGTGTGATGACATTCCCTACGCCTCCAGGATACCGGAGAAAGCCGTCATCAAGTCCTGGCCGACACTGGAAAAGAACGGCCTGATTTTTGTCTGGCAGGACCCGGAAGGCAACGAGCCCATTGCGGAACAGGAACCGGAGCGGCAGGAAGATTGTTACAGCGGCGAGTGGACGGATTGGCAGATGGCTGCGATTCCGATCAAATCCCTTGGGCGGGAACTGGTGGACAACATGGCCGATATGGCGCACTTCGGCCCGATACATTACTCCTCGGTGAAGTCCTTCAGGAACAGCATGGAGGGGCACAAATTTGTGCAGTACATGGTCGGCGGGCACCAGATTCTTACAGAGGGCGACGCCGGGCTTATTACGAGCGTGGCAACCTATGAAGGCCCCGCCTATATGACGACCACGATGACAGGCCTGATGGACGGACACCCGATGACGACGCACCTGCTGGTGAGCCATATACCGGTGGATATGGAGAACTTCATTATCAATTTCGGAGTGATGATGAAAAAGGATCCCAATATATCGGAGGCGGGCAACAGGGCGATGGTAGAAGAGTACACCGAGAGGAACATTGAATCGTTCCACCAGGACGTCGCCATCTGGAACAACAAGTGCATCATAGACAATCCGCTGATGTGTGACGGTGACGGCCCTGTTCACCTCGTGCGCAAATGGTACAGCCAGTTCATGACCAATGTCGCCGATATCCGGGAAGACCAGGTGCGCAAGCGGGAGCATGTAACAATGGACGGGCCCACTGTGGAGGAAGTGATCGCCGCTATGGGGTGATGCTTGCGGGCGCGCTCAGTTGCGCATTAGCAGGTAGGTGATTGCCTCGCTGAGGGCGTCACATTCCAGTTTGATCGCTTTCTTCGTTTTGACGTTGCGCGGATTGATTTCATCCACCATGCCGCGCAACGTCGCGAACAGCAGGTGACGTGCGATATCACTCTGCAGTGGTTCCTGTATTTCGTCCTCAAACAGCTCATGCCAGAGCTGCGAGGTTCTCCTTGCCCAGCGCGCCAGCTGCTTTTGCCCATTGATTGTGGATGTATCATCCTTGCCCGCATTGCGCAAGATCGCGATGCTTACCCGGTACTCCTTCTTGCTGACGAGCTTCCAGATGACGTCTATCAACTGGCGTACACGCGGTTGTAATTCCTTGCCTTCCAGCTTTGTGCCTTCCAGGGTCATGCTGAAGTCGTCAAAGATGTAATCGATGACCGCTTGAAGTAGTCCGTCCTTGTCACCAAAATGGTATTGCAGTACGCCCCAGCTCACACCTGCCTCCTCGGCGATACGGTTGGTGTGAGCCGCGTGAAAGCCGTCGCGGTAGATACAATCGATAGCGGCGCGGATAACTTTCTCGCGCGTGGCTTCGCGCTTGGAGGCTTTCGGGTTGTTGGGCATTGCGGTTTCCGGCGGGATAATGCGTATAGGATGGCGTGACTATAAAATAGTGACAACTATAAAACAATGGCTATATATTGGCGGCTCGCGCATTATACCCTCGACACGCCATAGCAGGTGCACATTTTGAACAATAAAAAACTACTCGAACTCAGTCGCCTGCAGCTGGCCCAGTTGGGTCGCGAGTACATGCTTTGCGCCCAGTTCAATAGCAGGACAGGTTACGCGGCCCTGCGTATTAATCACGGCGATGAGGCGTACAAGGAGGTCGCCATTGCAAACTGGATGGGTGCCAGCCCCGTGTATACCCGTCGTATGCAGAGGGCGATGGGGTTTGCCGGTGGTACCGATGTCGCCACGATATTCAAGGGGCTGCAACTGGAGTGCGGTTTCACCCACCAGTACTTCGATGTGCACTTCGAGGTGACGGCGGAAGACAGGGGTCGCTTCTGGCTCAACAGTTGTGGTGCGCTGCTGGAAACGGAGCCGCGCGGCGATGATGCGGTGCGGGTGATGTGTCACGATATCGAGGACCCCACTTTCAACGCGACGGCCGTTGCAACCAATGCGCGCGCGCGTATGGTGCCCGTGCATCGACCACCGCGTGCGCCGGCCGATCGTGTGCCACACTGCGAGTGGACGGTGTCTATCGATCCGCTGGCGGATGCGGTGCCGGAACCCGACATCGCCCGCGTGATGAGCGGCACACAGCTCGCCAATGTTGTGATTGAACGACCGCAATCCGACGGGTCCGGCGGCCTCGACGATTACGCCGGCCCGCTGTTTGAACAACTGCAACTGGAACAGCTGTCCCATGCGGCACTGGTGGTCGTTTGCAGTGAACTGGCCGTGCAGGTGCACCTGCTAATTACGGGGCTTCTGTATTCTGTTGCGCAACGCTATGGCGATGCGGCGGCTCGCGCGGTGGGTGAATTCCAGATGACGGGCAGTTGCTGGGTGATGAGTCACCGGCTTGGCGAGTGGCTGGGCTGCCGGGACACAGGCATAGATGGCATCCTCGCCGTGCTGGAAGTCCACCCGGCCTTCCAACCCTGTGAGTACTGGTCCATAGAGGTCACACGATTATCCGGGCAGCGCGCACGCCTCGCGCTGGTGGACTGCCCCGCAACCGGGGAGGCGATGCCCTACGGTTGGTGTGCGCTGCTGGCGTCGGGTATGAGTGGTGGCCTGGATGGCCTGGTGAAGGGTGTCGATCACCGCGCGCGGATCGTTGCGAGTGAGGGCGATGCCCTGGCCTGGGAGATAATCGTTGACGAGAGCGCTGAGGCGCGCGAAGAACCGCTGGCCGTGCAGGTTGCGAAAGGCACCGTGTTGTACCAAACCCGGCTCGAGGATCATATCCAGTTGTTACAGCTGGCTGCGAACGCGGACACGCATGAAGGTTAGAATTATGAACACAGTCGTACTGCTTTTTCTCGGCACGTTTATGGTGGTCGGGCCGGCGTTGGCCAGCCCCGGCAGCGAGCCCGCGCCAGCGTATTCGCCGGGCGGCTGGTCGACATTGCACCAGGGGCCTGCTAACAGACGTGCCGTGCCAACGGCTATCCTGTCGCGCCAGTACACCACCTGGCAGGCTGAAGCGGGCGCCTCCGTACTGACCGCGCCTGTTACCAGCCCCGATGGCAGGCAGATCTATTTCACGACCGGTCTGCCCGCCGGGAATAGCAACCTGCACGCGTATACCATTACCGGTACACCGCTGTGGCACGCAGAGCCGTGGCGTAGTGCAGGGGTGGGTGTCGATGCCTGCGCGATTCTTTCCAGCCCCATTGTCGATGATCGCGGTGATATCTATATCGGCGACTGCAACCAGTTGTTCGCGTTCAAACCCAATGGTGACGTGAAATGGATTGTCGACCTGCCTCCCCTGCAGGAGGGAGACTGGGTTGCCGCTGACGACCATCCGGTGAATGCGTTCACCACAGCGGCGTTTCTGCCCGACGGGCATCTGCTGGGCGTGACCAACTTTGGCGATGTGCTCATCATCGACCGCGCTACCGGGAAAACGCTGAATCACAGTTACCGATTGCCGGGGGTCCTGCCGCCCTATGCCACCACAGAGCCGATGCCCGACAGTTTACTGGGCAACGGCTTGATGGACCCGAATTTCAGGGAGTGGGCCTGGCAGTTGATCTTTGGTGGCAGCATGCGTTCCGCGAATACGCCTGCGGTGGCGAGCAATGGCAGGATCTTCGTCGTGGGCAGTGGTGCAGAGGAGGGCCAGGGTTCGCTGTATGCACTGGACGTCATTCAATCCCCGTCAGGCTTGACGCTCAGCGAAGCGTTTGTCACCAGTATCGGGCTGGGCAGTGGCTCCAGTCCGGCGCTCTCGCCCGCAGAAGATCGCGTGTACGTCAGCGATGAGGAAGGCTGGTTCTACGGCATCGATGCCACCACCGGCAGGATTGACTGGAAGGTGAAAACCTTCGCCGCCGCCGGTGCAGCCGCTGTCGGCATGGATGGCACGGTCTATGCGCTGCAGGCGCATGCGCCGGCGGTGGTGGCGATCAGCCCGCAGGGAAAGGTGCTGTGGGAGAGTGATTTCTCCAACATGTTGCCCGGAAAGTTGCCTTCCACGTTTCTGTTGGGCGATCCCGTCGCGGGCGGAAACGGCAATCCAACGGTGACGTCCGATGCTGTGCTGGTGCCGGTCGTCTACGGCTACCGTGTACCGATATTCGGGTTTATCGCGCCCGTGTACTCCGTGGTTGCCGCCCTTGACCTGAACACCGGCGAAGCGGTGCAGGACGTTGTCAGCCTGCCCGGCGATTCCAGCGGTATTACCGCAGTACTCCCCGATGGCTCAATTGTCAGCAGTATCGGTGATGCACTGACATCAGCTGTCAGCCCGATGAAGCCTGTTGTGGACTGGTTATTGCCGGGTGACCTGGTGATGATGGATTCCACGGGTGGCATTCAGGTCGCATTGCCCGTGGCGAACTAGGCGCACCATGGCGTTTTTACGTTGGTGCTCTGCGGGCGAGAGGCCAGTGAGACGAGTCGCGCCGTGTTGTCTCCTGCTGGCGGCGGTGGCACTACTGTCTGCCTGCAACGAGATGCAGTACTACAGCCAGTCGGTGCGGGGCCACCTGTACGTCCTGGACCAGGCGCAGGATATCGAGCAGTTGCTGGCTGAGGGTAAGCTGGACGCAGCTGTTCGCGACAAACTGGTACTGGTGACGCAGGCGCGTGAGTTTGCGGGAGAGCGGCTCGCACTGTCGTTTAATGACAGCTATACGCAGTATGTCGATCTCCAGCGCGACTATGTGGTACAGAACCTGTACGCCGCCCCGGAGTTCTCCACGCAACTGTATTCCTGGTGTTACCCCGTTATCGGCTGCGCGAATTATCGAGGGTATTTTGATACAGCGATGTTGCAGCGCTATCGCGACGAACTTGAAAAGCAGGGCTACGAAACCTATGTCGCGCATGTTACCGCTTACTCCACGCTGGGCTGGTTCCCCGATCCTGTCCTGAACACCTTTGTAGCGCTGCCGGATTACCGGCTGGTGGGGCTGGTCTTTCATGAGCTGGCACACCAGCAGCTCTATATCGACGGCGATACCGCGTTCAACGAATCGTTTGCGACGGCGGTTGAGCAGGCGGGGCTGGAGCAATTTTATGCCAGCGGCAACGATGCCGATCAGCTGGTGCAATACCGGGCTTACAGGGCGCGGGTGAATGCGCTGGTACGATTGGCGGCGGAGGGCAGGGAGGCATTGGACAGTATCTATCAACAACCCGTTACGGAAGAAGAAAAACGCCAGCAGAAAGCAGAAGTAATAGAGCGACTTGATCGTCGTTACGCAGCGCTGACAAACAGCGCGGCAAGCAGTCCCAGTACAGCGCCTTCTGCCATTTTCAATAATGCGCGGCTGGGTGCGATGGCCGCCTACCATCAGTATGTGCCGGCTTTCCTGCACATCCTGGCGAGCCACAACCGGAATTTTCCTGCATTCTATGCGCACGTCTCCGCGCTGGGCGAATTGGCGCCAGAGAAACGCGAGCAATGTCTCTTGCTATGGGCCGAAGCCGGGGAATCTGCGACCACGCAGATGCCGACGTGGTGCAGTGGCTAATTGCTGTCGAGCCGATGGTGTTCGCCAGCGCCGTTCTCGCCTATCTAAATATAGTTGTAACTATATAATATCTCGGCTATTGTGATGCTCACGGTGAGGGTTTTATAAGAATAAAAATCTCAATCTCATAGGCAGGTCTCGCGCATGAAACGACAGCAGCCCAGTCACAAGGTGTTTGCAACGGCTTTTGCACTTCTCGGTATCCCTGCGGCGCCGTGGGCTGCGCCAGTACTCGAAGAAGTCTTCGTGACCGCTGAAAAACGTATTGAGTCGATACAGGATGTGCCCATCTCCATTGTCGCGTTCAACCAGGAGGCGCTGGAGAACCTCGGCATCTCCGATATCAAGGATCTTGCCGCCCAGGTGCCCAATGTGCAGATCGGCGAGTTCACTGGTTCGCCGACGACAGTGCGCCTGTTTATCCGCGGCGTTGGCCAGGGCGATGTCCAGATCACGCAGGATCCCTCGGTCGCGCTGTATATGGATGGCGTCTATATCGGTTCGTCTGTCGGTACGGCATTTGAAACGGCCGACCTCCAGCGCATCGAAGTGCTGCGCGGTCCGCAGGGCACACTGTACGGCCGCAATGCCACCGGGGGAGCGATCAATATCATCACCCGTGAGGCCGACCCCGGCGGCCTGCGCATCAAGCAGAGTTTTAACGTGGGCAACCTCGACCTGTTTCGCTCGACCAGCCTGCTCAATGTTCCGCTCAAAGAAGATATTGCCGCGGTGAAACTGGCGTACACCACCTACAGTCGGGACGGCTGGGTAGACAATCTCGGCAATGGTGAGAACTTTGGCATAGAGGACAGGGAAACCTTTACCGGTGACCTCCACTGGACTATCGGCGACACACAGGAAATGAACTACCAGTACGGTCAAAGCGCGATAAAGGACACCTCGCGCCTGTCACAGGCGCTGGGATTTGACCCCCAGGGTGGCCCCGGTGCCGCGCTGGTGGTTTTCCAGAATCCCGCCGTCAATGAAAACGGTATACCGGTGGAAGCAACCGGGGACCGGCTGAAAAGAGCGACTGCCTTCGACGAACAGGAGACGGGTGACGTGCAGATTCATGCCCACACGCTGAACTACGCGTGGGAGATCGATGACGCGCTTACGTTCAAGTCCATTACCGGGTACCGGGACGTCAACGCCTTTACACAGAATTCCCAGGTGCCTACTGCGTCCCTGCTGGGTCAGTACTCCATCACCAATGGCCTTTCAGACACCTCGTTCGACCAGTTTACCCAGGAGTTCCAGTTGCTCGGTGATACCGATACGCTCAGCTGGGTGGGCGGGCTTTTCTATTACGAGGACGAGGGCGAGGAAACCAACAACGGCAACAGCAATGGCTCGGAAGGCCTTCCTCCCGGCGAAAAGATCGACTATACCTCGACCAGGAACAAGTCGCTGGCCGCGTTTGGCCAGGCCACATGGACTCCGCCACAACTGGACGAGCGCTGGCATTTCACGCTCGGTGCCCGCTATTCCGAAGACAAGCGCAAAGCCTACCGCGATAACAGCAGGGTGTCCTTCGGTTTCGGCGGGGCACCCAACGGCATTCCCGCCTTCCAGGCGAACTATGACCAGGATTTCAGCAAGTTCAATCCGGCGTTCACCGTCGATTACGACCTCAATGCAAACGCCAATGTCTATGCCAAGGTCGTGACGGCCTACAAGGCGGGCGGTACCAGCCAGCGTTCCACCAACCTGCCGAATTTCGAGGAGGGATTTGACCCGGAGGACCTGACCTCCTATGAAATAGGCTATAAGGGAGATCTGGCCGAAAACCGGGTGCGCCTCAATGCTGCCGTCTTCTACATGGACTACAGCGATTACCAGCAGAGCGTGGCG
Source organism: Halioglobus sp. (assembly GCA_020443325.1). Taxonomy (GTDB): domain Bacteria; phylum Pseudomonadota; class Gammaproteobacteria; order Pseudomonadales; family Halieaceae; genus Marimicrobium. The sequence continues at coordinate 638 of JAGRIK010000203.1, read as the reverse complement.
ACGGGGAACAACCCCGGTGAGCGGGATTTCGTGAATATCGATAGCGCGGATATCAAGGGCCTGGAACTCGATCTCACCGTGGCCGTCACCGACGAACTCACCGGAACCTTCAGTTATGGCTATCTCAATTCCGGTTTTGGACCGGAGACAATTACCTACCTCGGCCTGGATGCCAGTGCCCCCAGCGGCTTGTCGGAGCGCACCGAGCAACTGACAGACGATCTCGCGCTGGCACCCAAGCACAGTGCGACGGTATCACTGGATTACACCCGCAGCCTGGGCTTTGGTGTGTTCACGGCCAATCTCAATGCCCAGTACCAGGACAAGATCAACTCGGGCGTCAGTGAGCCCAGCGGTTACCTGGACAAGCGCACACTGCTGGGTGCGACTGCCGCTGTCTCCGAAATCCAGCTCGGTGCGGGCTATGGCGAACTTAAAGTGCTCCTATGGGGCAAGAACCTGACGGACGAGGAGTACTTTATCGGCAATATCCGCCAGGCGGGATTCGACCTCCTCGGGTTTAGGTATGGTGTGGGAACATTTGGCGATCCCCGCACATACGGTTTGACGCTGGAGTATGAATTCCTCTAGCGACGACAGTTCATTATGATCGCCCCCGGAATGCCTGTTGGACAATT
>JAGRIK010000202.1 GCA_020443325.1 Halioglobus sp. | reverse complement strand
TCTTCCCGGGCCAGTTCCTCGATATAGGCCGGGTTTTTTATCACCATAGCGTACTTCGAAGTTTGGTATTTTTCCAGGATCTTGTTGCCCGCAACTCCGTGCTTTGCGCTGCGTTGCCTATCGATGTCACGCCATCAAATTTTTCCAGGTTTTCCATCCCCTGGCTGAACAGCCTTTCCAGCCAGCTATTCATCAATTGGTTGCCGACCGATTTACTGTCGCCCTGCAACGCGCGCTGAAAGAGCGACGCCATTTTCGGGTGTTCCAGTAGCAGGTCCGTCATGATGGCGGGGAGGTCTGTGTACTCCCTGAGGTTGGAGGCCTTGTCCATGTGGTCTGCCAGCGCTTCCGCCATGGGATTGAGGGCACGGAACAGCACCGCCTCGTACAGCGCCTGCTTGCCGGCAAAGTGGTTGTAGAGCCCTGGCTCTCGAATGCCCGCCTGTGCGGCGATCTGGCGCAGGCTTGTGCCATCGTAGCCCTGGGTTGCGAAGAGGTCCTCCGCCACGTCCAGTACGCGTTGCGCTGTCCGCTCCCCTTTGGTCAATTTTTGTGCGCTGTTGGGACTTGCCGGCATAAATTATCATCTGATTGCTAAATATTGTCCGAAAAATACCATATAGCCCTTCTTTTTTCGATTAATGGCGCTTTATACTCCAAAAATATTAACGATCGATCATTTATAGGAGGCGCTGTGCGGCACAGAGTCAGCGATCTGGTTAACGAGGACGCATCACTTATCAGCCGGCGCTGCTGGTCTGATCCCGAGGTCTACGCGCTGGAGAAGGCCGGGATTTTTGCCAAATCCTGGTTGTTCCTGGGCCACGAATCGCAGATCAGGTTGCCAGGAGACTTTGTCCAGGCCTATATGTGCGAAACGCCGATTATCCTGTCGAGGGGGCAGGATGGTGGCGTTTACGCCAGTGTGAACAGTTGTACCCACCGCGGGCTCCCCGTCTGCCGCGCTGACCACGGCAATACCAAACGCTTTGTCTGCCCCTACCACAACTGGTCGTACACGGTAGAGGGCGACCTGGTGACGATACCTCAGGAGAGCGAGGTCCACGGCAAGCCGGACAAGCGGCAGCTGGGACTGAAGCGAGTGCCCCGCGTGGAATCCTGGCGCGGCATGATCTTTGGCAGCTTCGATGAACATATTGTCCCGCTGGACGACTACCTCGGCGATATGCGCTTCTACCTGGATGCCTTTTTTGACCGGTTCCCGGCAGGCATCGAGTTTATGGGTGCCCCGCATCGCTGGGTGATCAATGCAAACTGGAAACTGCCAGTGGAGAACCAGCTGGGCGACGTCAATCACGGCGCCTTCCTGCACAGCGCCATCATTCCCCGGGAAGCACAGGACGCAATCGAAAAACTGGGGTACAGCGTGGTGACGTCACCGGGGCACGGTGCGACGTTCCGCGTGATGCCCGAGGGTACACCCGTGGATGATGTCGCCTGGGGTATGGAGGCGACCGGGTCCATTTTCGGCGGTGATGAAGTGCAGAATTACCTGCGGGAAATCCAGGCGCAGGCCGCGGGGCGGGTAGGGGATTTGCGTGCGCGAATGAAGGGGCTCACGTACGGCATCTATCCCAACCTGTCATTCTTGTGGTCCAACACCTCCTTCAAGGTGTCGCACCCGCGCGGGCCGGGCAAGGTGGAATACTGGTCGTGGGCCGTGGTGCCCGCCGATGCACCGGATTCGATCAAGAAAATCCTGCGCACCAATTACAGTTCATTCTTCGGGCCGGCCGGCATACTCGAACAGGAGGATTCCGAGGTGTGGAGCCAGCAGTTCCTGGGCAGCAATATCGATTTCGCGGATGACCGCCCATATTTCTACGGCCTTGGCCTCGGGGAAGAAAAGCCCCATCCCGATATGCCGGGGCTCGTCAGCGTGACGGCCAATGAGTTTTATGCGCGCCATTTCTTCACGCGCTGGCGCGATGAATTACTGGCAGTGGAGGGAACGCTATGACTGCGCTGGCACTGGAGACAACGGCACAGGAGCAGCGCGAGCTGGAGCGCTTTTACTTCTATGAGGCGCGCCTGCTGGACAGCCGCCAGTACTTACAATGGCTGACGTTGCTCTGCGAGGATATGGCGTATGTGATGCCCTCGCGCGTGAATGTGCAGGTGAACAATCGCGAGCGCGGGCAGGAAAGCATGATCAGTGTGGAGCGTGAACTGGAGGGCGAGGACTCCATGGGGTGCCCGCATCGCGAGGAGAGCTACCTGCTGCTGATGCTCCGCGCTGAACGCGCGTATAAAATCAATTCGTGGTCAGAGAACCCGCCGGCGCGTACCCGGCGTATTGTCGGCAATATCGAGTTGCTGGCACGCGATGAAGTTGGTGGATTCACCGGTTACTCTGTCGTGAGTAACTTTCACCTGTATTACGCCCGGCCCGGCAGCGATAATGTGATCTACAGCGGGCAGCGTCGCGACACCCTGTTGGCAAAGCCTGAGGGCTTGCGTATCAAACGCCGGGAAATCGTGCTGGACTACGCCAACATTGAGTTGCCAACGCTCGGCCTTTTTTTCTGATACCCGGTTGCAGTGCTTTGGGCACGATGGCAAGACCGTCAATGCAAACGAGGACTTTGACGGATCGACCACAACGACTGCAAACTACGGTATGTAAATCATCCTATCGCTTCAAACTGGCTGGACAACAATGACAAACGACCCACTTCGACTCCTCCTGTTCTTCCTGGGCGCTACTCTGCTTGGCGGCTGTAGCGACTCCTCCGACAATCAGCCATCGGGGGAGCCCGCAGTAGACATCTACGCTGTGGCCAATAGCTGCATGTCCATTGCGCTTCCCGGCAACGAACAGTACCTCGGCGCTGCCGGCGAGCAGTTCGTTGCCTCCACATCCGGCATGGCGGGGGCGGCCCGGTTTCGCATGAAGGCAGCGGACCTCGGGACTTACCTGTTGCTGGACGAGGACGGGCAGTACCTGGCATCCGATGGCCAGAGCCTGCAACGCCAGTCATCCCTGGCATCCGATACCCGGGTAGTTGAGGGTGCCATCGTGTATGACGAGACCTTCCAGTCGGAGGGCGAGTGGAATCTGCTGGCAGACAGCAGTGGCACGGGGAGGGTCTGGCTGCAACATCGTCGCTCCGGCGGCTATCTGTCTGCAGCGGGTATTACCATGGAGCAACGCGCCGACAACAGTTTGGCGCTGGTGCCCCGGGAGAACTGTGTCGACTTCCCCGAACTGTCATCAGACACCGAGGGAGAACCAGGTCGCTTTGAGTTCGACGATGGCGACGTATTCGGGTTCGTTGAAACCCATTCCCACTTACTGACGAATTTCGCGTTTGGCGGTGGTGGCGTTTACCACGGTTCCGCGTTTCACCGACTCGGCGTCGAGCACGCACTCCCCGACTGCGATATTCCGCACGGCCACGAAGGGCGCAAAGACCTGCTCGGCTATGCCTTCGACAACCGGGATCTATCGGTACAGGATATTCTCGTTCCGCTGAGCATGGAGGAAACGCCGGGTTTCAACCACGCAACTGCCGGCTATCCCGACTTTACCTACTGGCCCAACGCCGGCGAAAGCGCCACGCATCAGACCCAGTACTACAAATGGGTTGAGCGCGCACATCTGTCAGGCATGCGCCTGCTGGTGCAACACGCTATGAATATAGGCTTTCTCTGCGACATGTTTGTCGCACTGGGCAACGAGGCAAACAGGCACGGCTGCAATGACATGGTTTCGGTCGATCGCATTCTCGACGAAACCTTTGCGATGCAGGACTATATCGACGCGCAGGAGGGTGGCCCGGGTAAGGGCTGGTTCCGGATTGTGCGCAGTCCCGCGGAGGCCAGGGCGGAAATCCGCAAGGGCAACCTCGCCGTGGTGCTGGGCATTGAAACGGCGTTCCTGTTTGACTGTTTCCTGGTGCCCCCTGAAGGTGTCGCTCGCTGCGACGAGGCCACCGTGCTCGCCAAACTGGATGAGTACTACGACAGGGGCGTGCGGGCGATCTTTCCCAACCACAAGTTCGACAACGCGTTCTCCGCGGGTGATGGCGATAAGAATTTTATCGATATTGGCAATTTCGCGCTGACAGGCCACTGGTCCAACTTTGTCGCCTGCCCCGAGGAGGTCGCGGAGCAGCCCACCGTGTTCGACGATGGCCGGCTGACGTTCCCCGGCATCAACAGGCCCAGGGACATCTACGATTCGCCTCCGCCGGAACTGGAGGGTGTGCGCGACTTCAAGCAGAACCCCATTGGCTCGCTGATAGGCTACCTGCCGCAATTACTGGCGGGAGGCCCGCAGGCGGACGACCACTGCCAGAATGCCGGGCTGACACCGCTCGGTGAGTTTCTCGTCGGCGAGTTGATGAACCGCGGCATGATTATCGAAATCGATCACCTGCCACGGCTGGCGTATCGCAAAGCGTTCCAGATGCTGGAGGAGGCCGACTACCCGGCGGTCGGCACCCACGGCAACAATAACAACGGCCGCCTCTATGCACTCGGTGGTGTTTCCAAGTTCGATTTCGGCCGCTGCCGCACACCGGGCCAAACGGGTGCCATGGCCAGCAAATTCCTGTCGCGTATCCAGCAGATCGAGGAGGCGGGAGCCTACCCCGCCGAGGGCTTCGGTTTTGACTTCAACGGTTTCGCGGGAGCACCCGGTCCCCGCATGGGGGAGAAGAGCGTGTGTGAGACACCCCAGGACAACCCGGTTACCTACCCGTTCACCTCTTACGATGGCGCAGTCACATTCCACGAGCCGACCATCGGCAACCGCCGTGTCGACTTCAATACCGAGGGTATGGTGCATCTCGGCCTCGTGGCCGAATTGATCGAGGAAGTGCGGCAGGACGGTGTCAGCGATAAAGCGCTGGAACCCCTGTTCCGCTCCGCAGAGGGCTACCTGAGGATGTGGGAAAAAGCCGAGCAGCGCGCGGCTGCACTCGCCAGCCCGAACCCGTCGTAGTCCAGTGCCGGTGCCGACTGGATTTGCGGTTGCAGCGCTTGCATTCCCGGTTCGCGCATATCACTCTAGCGGCCACTCAAACCGAATGTAAGAGGGTGTATTCTTGTCGCACCGGATCAGTCGATTCACGCGTATTTTCCTGCTGCTTTGCATAGTGGGCACAACGGCGAGCGCCGGTGCAGCCGCTACAACGCGTTTGAGCGAGCAACGCGGGGAGTATACCGCCGCCCGGCAGGCAATTCGGACGGGCAATATGGCGCAGTATGCGGCGTTGCGGCGGCAGCTGGATGATTACCCGCTGGCCATCTACCTCGACTATGACGCGCTCGCTCGAAATCTCGGCAGTGTCTCACCGCTTGCGGCCCAACAGTTTCTCCAGCGCAGTGCGGATTCCCCGTTGGCTCTCCGTTTCCTCGGCTCTTACCTGCGTGCGGCAGGCAAGTCCGCACGCTGGCAGGATTTCCTGCAGCTTATGCCCGAGGAACCCAACAGTATTGATCTGAAGTGCTATTTTTTCCGGGCCCAGCTTGCCAGCGGCAATGAAGACGCGGCGTGGGAAGGCGCGGGGCGGTTGTGGGTCGAGGGCAAGTCCCAGCCCGCTGCCTGCGATCCGTTGTTCCATGCCTGGCAGCGCGCGGGCGGTTTGACAGATGATATTGTCTGGACGCGCTTGCTCAATGCGTTTGATGCCGGTGAGGATTCCCTGCTGCAGTACGTCGCAAAAAAGAGCAGCAGCCAGATGCGAGCACCAGTGGACGCATTGCTCGCGGTTTACGCCAATCCCGGGATAGTCCGGACGCTGGCACTCGATCCGGACAGCCCGTACTCGGCGGATATCGCCAGCCGGGGGCTCTCTTTGCTGGCCCGCAACGACCCGCAACAGGCGCTGTCGGCCTGGCTTGAGTTGCAACCGCAACTGCATTTCGATGAGGAGCAAACACGCCTGGCCGAATCCGCTATCGCACTGCGGAGTTTGTTTGCGGAGACGGCCGCGCACAGCGATTGGCTGGACGGCACACTGGCGCGGTTGCAGGATGACACGCTGACAGGCATTCGCCTGCGCTGGGCGCTAAAGGACCAGGATTGGGAGACGCTGGGCCGCACCCTGCCGCTGCTGACCGAGTCCGCGCAGAACGAGAATGTCTGGCGCTACTGGCGGGCGATGGTGCAGGAGCGCAACGGCGATATCGCAGCCGCACAAGCTGCGCTGGAAGCGTTGTCTGGCGAGCGCGATTACTACGGTTTCCTTGCGGCGGACAGGTTGGACCGTCCTTACTCATTCAACCACCAGCAACTCGCGCCGTCCGATTCGGCACTGGTTGCGGAACTGCCGGCAGTGCTGCGTATCGAGGAACTGAAGTATCACGGGGACGAGATGCTCGCCCACTCTGAGTGGTACAAACTGCTGCAGGATACGGATGCCCAGGCACAGCAGCAGGACCTTGCGCTGCTGGCAACGCAGAAGGGCTGGTACCGGATGGCGATTGATGCGGCGACGCGCGCCGAGGTGTGGGATGCACTCGACCAGCGCTTCCCGACGCCTTACCAGGCCGTGTTCAACAGGAATGCCGAACTGCGGCAGGTGCCGAGCACGGAGCTGATGGCCATAGCGCGCAGGGAAAGCGCATTCTTTGAGGGCGCCCAGTCTCCGGTCGGCGCGCGTGGCCTGATGCAGATTATGCCTGCCACCGGGCGCGAGGTAGCCGCCTCGCTGCGCCAGCGTCACAGCCAATCTGATTTGTTTAATGTCGAGCACAATGTATTCCTCGGCAGTGCCTATTATCGCCAGTTGCTCGATCGCTTCGGTGGCAACCGGATATTTGCGCTGACGGCCTACAACGCCGGGCCGCACCGGGTTGTCCGCTGGAGGAACAAGGCCGGGCAGGGCATACCGGTAGAGTTCTGGGTGGAGTCGATTCCCTATAAGGAGACGCGCAACTATGTGCAGGCAGTGCTGTCCTATAATGTGGTGTTCCAGTACATGCAGGGCGACAAGCAACAGGCGCTCCTGACGCCCCTGGAACTGGAAGCGAGTTACTGAATCCATGCGCGATACACGCCCACTATTACTGCACAGCGATTTCCCCCCGGTCTACCGGGCCACCCTGGATACCCTGCAGGTGAATCTGGGTTACCTGTGCAATCTCAGTTGTGTGCACTGCCATGTCAATGCCGGGCCCACACGCACCGAGCAGATGGACGCGGAGACGGTTGACCAGGTCATCGCACTGTTGGGCAGCGCCGCTATAAAGACCCTGGACCTGACCGGCGGTGCGCCGGAATTGAATCCGCATTTTCGCTATCTGGTACGCGAGGCGCGTGCGCTGGGTGTGCGCGTGATAGATCGCTGCAATCTCACCGTGTTGCTGGAGCCGGGACAGGAAGATCTGGCCGGGTTCCTCGCCGAGCAGCAGGTGGAAATCAGCGCATCGCTGCCGTGTTACCTGCAGGACAACGTCGAAGCGCAGCGCGGCAAGGGGGTTTACAGCACGAGCATCGACGCACTGCGGCAGCTGAACGCCCTCGGTTATGGAGCGGAACTCGTGCTGAACCTGGTGTACAACCCAGTGGGCCCGGTGCTGCCGCCGCCGCAGCGCGCGCTGGAAGCAGACTACCGGCGAGAACTGGCGCTGCGGTTTGGTATTCGTTTCAACGAGCTGCTCACGATTACCAATATGCCGATCAGCCGCTTCGGTTCCGTCCTGCTGGCCCAGGACCAGTACCATGAGTACATGCAATTGCTGCGCGATAACTACAGCCAGGCCAATGTCGAGACGCTGATGTGTCGCAGCCTTGTCAGTATCGACTGGCGAGGCTACCTCTACGACTGCGATTTCAACCAGATGCTCGATCTGCCCGTGTTGGCCAGCGACCGGCGGCGCCACGTCAGCGATCTGTTGGTCGACGCAAACCTGGAGGGCAAACCCGTATTCACTGCAGGGCACTGCTATGGCTGCACCGCTGGCCAGGGCAGCAGCTGCGGCGGTGCCCTGGTCGCCTGATGCCCGCTACCGTCAGTTTTGTGATACCGGTGCTGAACGAGCGCGCGATAGTCGGCGAACTGCTGCGCGATCTGCGCTGTCGCTACCCCCGGTGTGAACTGATCGTGGTGGACGGTGGCAGCAGCGACGATACCGTGGCCATCGCGCTGCCGCTGTGCGATCAGCTGTTACTCGGGGAGCGCGGACGCGCCCGCCAGATGAACCTGGGCGGGCAGGTGGCGTCATCGCCCTATATTTTCTTCC
>JAGRIK010000201.1 GCA_020443325.1 Halioglobus sp. | reverse complement strand
TCGGCCACCAGCAGAATCCACTCCGACTCCAACACGGTATCGAGCATCTTCTGGCTGGAGCAGGAGTGATCGCCGGCGATCCCGGACAGCGCAGCCCAGTCGATGCAGGCTGGCGCGAGCCCCTGCGCTGTGTCGGCACCCCGGGCGCAGAGGCGTTCCTGGTCTCCCGAGCGCGCCTGCTCCCAGAGGCTTTCGAAAACCACCCTGTGCTCGTCGTCGAGGCCGGAAACCGCCAGCACGGCGATGTCGCGATGCTCAGGGTAGATCCATGCGCTGGCCGGTGACGCAGCGAGGCCGAGGGCCAACGCCAGTATGAGCAGCAGGTGCGGCAGCAATAAACGATCAGATTCCGGCATATGACGCATTGTTATTGGGATGATATTGCCCTGTCGGAGTTCAGTATAGGTCGGTTGAGGGGCTTCTTGCTACTGGATCGAACCGCTGCAGCGGCCCGCCGGTGAGTCAACCTCGATGTCTCTACCTGCACTTTTCAGCGCGGGTTGTGAGAAAACCTTCTGGCCGCGACTTTAACGATCTCAAAACACGCAAGGAAGACCACCGCAGCGGTCAGGGGCCATATCCAATCCTTCAATCCCAGCGTTTCGAAACCGAACCAGCTGCCCGCGGCAGGATAGCTGGTGATCAGGGCGACGATCAGGAAAGACACCAACAGGGCGGACCACAGGGGTCTGTTGGAAAACAGATGCCGGCCGAAGATAGTGCCGGCCGTGCGACGCGACAGAATATTCATGTATTGCACCAGCACGATACCCAGGAAAGTCGCCGCCTGCGCCATCGATTCGGTACCGCCTGTTTGCAGCACCATGTAGAAACTGAAATAACCAGCCAGCCCCATGAGCACGCCAAAGAACACTAGCGACACCAGGCGGGGGCGATCGATGATATGCGATCCGAGCTTGCGCGGTGGCCGCTGCATCAGTTCCTTTTCGGGTGGATCGAAGGTCAGTGCCATCAGGGGCAGCATTTCACCGATAAGGTCGATGGACAGAATCTGAACGGCCGTAATAGGAATTGGCATTCCCATGGCAGCTCCCACAAAACCGACACAGACGCAGCTGAGCTCACCAATGTTCGAGGTAATAGATGACAGAATGACATTTTTCAGGTTCTGGTAGATGGTTCGTCCTTCCCGGACCGCCACGACCAGAGTGCTGAATTCATCGTCGGTGAGCACGATTTCCGCTGCTTCCTTCGCCACATCCGAACCCTGTTTGCCCATAGCCACGCCGATATCCGCGCGCTTCAGGGACAGGGTGTCATTCACACCATCACCGGTAACGGCCACCACCTCACCCATCGATTTCAGTACCTTGACGATGCGGTACTTCTCCTGGGGCGAAACACGAGACAGTACAATCGACTCGGCAGACAAGGCGGCTCTGAGATCAGCTTCTGACATGTCTCGCAGGTGCTCACCGGTCAAAACCGCGCCGTCCGGCATGCCGATCTGTTCGGCAATGGCGGCGGCAGTAATCGGGCCATCGCCGGTGAGCATGAACAAACGCACACCGGCATTGCGCACCTCTGCCACTGCCTCGCTGACACCTTCTCGCGGCGGATCGCGCATTGCGACCAGCCCCACAAAGACAAAGTCTCGCTCGGTTTTGGCCAGCGGAAAATCTGCTTGCTTGCCGGGAAGATCCCTGTAGGCCAGGGCAATCACCCGAAGGGACTCGGCGCTATAGGCCTGCATCCTGCTCTTCAGTTCCTCGCGCATGGAATCATCCAGGGCTACCCGCTCACCGTCGTGTTGAACACTGGAGCAGGCCTCCAGCACACTCAGTGTGGCACCCTTCATGTAGGCGATGGATCGTCCCTTGTGCTCACGTACAAGCGTCATGCGCTTGCGCTGGCCGTCGAACGGCAATTCGGCCAGCACCGGAAAAACCTCGCTGCGCTCCTCCGGATCCAGGCCCGCTTTGATGGCAAAGGGCATGAAAGCGGCCTCGGTGGGATCACCTATCGCGTACCAGTCCGCATGCTCCTCGTCGGGCTCATGGGTGCGGCCATTGCTCGCCAGCAGTCCATGCTGGAAAAAGTGCTTCAGCTGCTCCAGTTCCGCATCGGCTACGGGCTGTGAGTCTTCCAGTATGTCACCGGACGGATCGTATCCATGCCCGGTGATTTCAAAGCTGCGACCATCTGTCCAGGCCCCCACAATCGTCATCTGGTTGGTCGTTATCGTGCCGGTCTTATCTGAGCAGATCACCGTCGTGCAGCCAAGGGTCTCCACCGAGGACAGGCGCTTGACGATAGCGTTTTCGCGAGCCAGCCTGCCGACTCCCAGAGAGAGGGCCACGGTGATCTGTGCCGGCAGACCCTGCGGGACACAGGCGGCCGCGACCCCGATGGCAAACAATATACTGGCATTGACCAGTGCGCCGGTGTCGGCAAAATCATCGGCACGCAACAGCAAATTGATGACAAAGAGCGCCAACGCAATAACACCCGCCATCCTTGTCAACAGGCCCGCAAGCGTATTCATTTCACGCTGCAGCGGTGAAAGGTCACGCTCGATGCCCTGACCGATCTCCGCTATTTCCCCTATCGCGCTACTCATCCCGGTGGCTATCACCACGCCTCTGGCGTTACCGCGCGCTACGGTTGTACCCATGAAGGCAAGATTGTCCTGCTCCGACAACCCGAGTTCGCCTGCGGAGAGAGCCTCCGCATGCTTTTCCCGGGGCATCGACTCGCCTGTCAGGGTGAAATCGTTGGTGGCCAGCTCCCGGCACTCGATCAGTCGCAGGTCAGCGGGCACTGCGGCACCCTCTTCCAGGACGACGATATCGCCGGGGACGAGCTCCTGCGCATCCAGTTCCAGTACCTCGCCGTCGCGCACAGCCCTGGCGCGGCCCCTGATCATCAGTTTCAATCGTTCGAGCAATCGCTCGGCGTGAAATTCCTGATAGAAGCCGATGGCGGCATTGATCAGGATAATGGCGAGCAAGACACTCGCACCGCGCAGATCGCCCAGGTACCAGGCCAGGGCGGCGGCGACAAAGAGCACTGCAATGAGCGGATCCCTGAACTGATGAATGAACAGCCTGTAGAGAGGCTGGCGACCGGTTTCCCGCAACTGATTGGGTCCGAACCGATCGCGTCGACCAGCAGCCTCTGACGGGGTCAGACCAGTTTCCGCATCACTTCGAAGCTGTTGAAGAACGGCATCAGCGGGGAGAGTATAGGCCGGAGCGTTCAGCATCGACTGTGTTTCGGGCGTGTTCTTTGGATAGGTGTGCTGCATCAGGGGCGTGAGTATTCGAAGTTGTGTAGACGACCTGCCGCCGGGTGGAAGCGTTCCATACATTCTCATTAGAGAACTAATCAATCGAAAACACTACCACAATCTTGGCCGCTGGGAGTTACCAGGTGGGCACTGGGTCCCGGTAGAGACGGTATGACGGAAATTCGCGTAAACTGACTCGAAGTCCAATAGAAGTATCGGAAGAGCACCCCCCCATGGCTGTTTCCCGGCTGCATCAGTTGCTACAACACCAGGCGCAGCGGCGCCCCGACGCCCCCGCCCTGTTGTGGCAAGGCCAGGTCACCCGCTTTGCGGACCTTGCGCACCGGGTGGACAGGCTGGCCGCCGCGCTGGCCGCCTGGCAAGCCCCCGGCCAACGCATAGCGATCCTGGCCTGGAATTGCCCCGATTTCCTGGAGCTGATTTACGCCGCCTCGGCGGCTGGCCATATCCTGGTGCCGCTCAACGCGCGGCTGGCGCCGGCGGAACTGGCCTATCAGTTGCGCTCG
>JAGRIK010000200.1 GCA_020443325.1 Halioglobus sp. | reverse complement strand
CACGTGATTCGCTTTGTGAAACGCCTACTGGGGTACGAGCCCTGCATCCCAATGCTACGGCACGATTAGTGACAAACGCAAGATTATGAGGTGCATGAATGGAGCGCTTTTTTTGATCTAGTCGAATGGTGTGCACTGAGGTTGTGGATGGAAAAGTGTTTCTCACCAAGCGAATCACGTGGAGCGACTGAGAAACACTTTTTCCATCCGCAACCGCCCTACAAAGCCACTGCCCAGGAGGCGGGAAAAGCCTCAGTTTTCATCCCGGTTAGTTTCACCCTCGGTCTTGCACTCGCTAGAGACGTTTTCAACACGCTGCTAGTACTAATCCATGAACGCCTGGCGCAGCAGTTCAAACGAGCGTTTGCGATCTTCCAGGTAATACATATTCGTTACCGCCATAATCTCATCTGCCTGATGCAGTGCAGCCAACTCCTCAATACGTCTCTTCACTTGCAGCGGTGTGCCCGAAGCACGACTGTTTTCCCGGCTGGCGATGAAGGCGCGCTCATGGGGTCCCAAAGGATAGTTCAGCGCTTCCTGAGGTGTCAGCGACTGGCCGTTGGACTTGCCGGTGAAAAAGCGAAACAGATTGAGATCGTAGGTCAGTTGCAGTGCATTGGCCTGCTCTTCGGTGTCAGCGCAGAACACACTCAGGGTGAGAATCGCGTAGGGTTGCGGCTGTCGCTCACTGGGCTGGAAATGCGATTTGTAGACACCGATCAGCCGGGCATCTGCCTGCGGGTTAATGAACAGGCCGAGGTTATACGGCAGCCCGCGTTGGGCGGCCAATACTGCGCTGTCGGGGCTGGATCCCAGCATCCACAGCGGGATGTCGCCGGGCGGGCGGGGGCTGACAATAGGACTGGTGTTCTCCGACCAGAGGTACTCGCTGAGCTTTGCGGTCAGTGCCGGGAAAGCGTCGAACTTGGGGCGGCCGTCGGTGGCCAGCGCCACGGCAGTCGACATGTCGGCCCCGGGGGCCCGGCCGATGCCGAGATCGATGCGGCCGGGATAGAGGTTGGCCAGCAGTGAGAACACTTCCGCGACCTTATAGGGGCTGTAGTGCGGCAACATGATGCCGCCAGAGCCCAGGCGGATACTGCGTGTGGCAGCACCCAGCGCCGCCAGCAGTACTTCCGGGGCGCTGCCGGCGACCGAGGGAAAGGCGTGATGCTCCGACACCCAGAACCGTGTGTAACCCAGCTCTTCACACCACTGCGCCATCTGCAGCGTTTCCTGCAGCGCAGTGCCCGCCTGGTCGGGCGCGCGGGCCAGGGATTGGTCGAGTACCGATAAGGCCAGTGTCATGTGCTTACTCTGCTGATGCCCCGAGCGTCTTGAGGTCTACTGCTTTCCACGCCGTGCCATCGACTGCGCGCTGGTAACCGTACTCGAACAGGGCGGACATATACGCGGGGTCAAACAATTGCTCGCCCGGGTCTTTCGGGGCATCCATCGGAATCCAGGTCAATTCCAGGTTAACCCCGTCGCGCGCCGTGGTGGCTGCGATTCTAAAAGCGTCCCCAATGCCCTGTGTGCGGATCAGGGATTCCACCGAGCGGGCAGCGATGTCGGTCAGCCTGGCCTTCACAGGTTTATAGACGGATTCTACGCGCGAATTTCGAATCACATACGCTGTCGGTGTGCCTTTGATATCCAGTTCCTCCCGCAGTTGCGCAAAGTTGGTGCGGGTGGGATAGAGGAACATTTGCGCTGAGGTGCCGCCGTCCACGTGCATTTCATCGTAGGTTTTTCCGTCTGCTGCCTGTACTTCAATGTAGGCGGGCGGAAAGACGCCCGGGATGGAGGCCGACGCCAGTAATATCTGGCGAATGAGATGGGCGGCACCCGGTTGGCCGCTGTCGGCTATGCGACCGATATTCCAGATGACGGGGCGACCTGCATCAAGATCCGTGGTGCCAATATTCAGGATCCTGCCTTTGCGGTACTCGGTGGCGATTTCCGCGACCATTTCGTCGGTGATGTATTTTTTCAGCATGTCCATCAGTGGGGTGTTATCCGTCACAGAATCACCGCGTACGATTGAAAAAATACTGCGCCGGAAAAAAATTTTGGAGCTGTCCAGCGTGGTGTAGAGCATTTTCAGCTCGTCGTCGTAAGTCTCGCCGAGGAATGCAAAGGGTGCTGTCAGCGCCCCGGTACTCACGCCTGTGACCATCGTAAAAACTGGCCTTGTCCCCAGTGCGCTCCAGCCCACCAGCACGCCGGCCCCGTAGGCGCCGTCGGCACCGCCGCCGGAGATCGCCAGGTAATTATGTTCCGTGTGCATGATGCCGCCGAAATTGCGCTTCAGCGTTGCGGGATCGTTGGGTAACTGGCCGGGCAGACGCTCTCCCGGTCGGTGGTCACCCCAACTGCGCAGATCCTGCCTGCCCAACACGCTGACCTGGGCGTACTCACTCTCCGGCACTGGATTACGCAGGATGGCCGAGCAGGCACCCAGCAGCACACAGCATGCGAGTAATATGGGGGCGCGGAAGGTTTTTGGTATGGCTTGCATGGTGCGGGATCATCGCATGCTAATGTCCGGGTGCCAAGTTCATCAGGACCGTACTTATCTTCAGGTGCTAATATGGCGCGATGGAATTTCTGACAACCTGGCAACAACCCCTGCTGTGGGCCAGCGGCCTGTCGCTGCTGGCCGCGGTCGCGACTATTTTCGCAGTGCCCTGGGTTGTGATCCGATTGCCACAGGATTACTTTGTCAGTGAGGAACGCCACGCGTGGCGCGCAACGCCGGGTGAGCCTTTTTTCGTACTGGTGTTTGCGGTGCTGAAGAATGTGCTGGGTCTGGTGCTGGTCCTGCTGGGACTTATCATGCTGGTGACGCCGGGGCAGGGTGTTCTGACATTGTTAATGGGCCTGCTGTTGATGAATTTCCCAGGCAAGTACCGTCTCGAGCGATGGCTGGTATTGCAACCGGGTGTTCTTCGCGGGCTGAACTGGCTGCGCGAAAGGCGCGGACATCAGCCCTTCGATACACCACAGTAGCGTAAGAAGCTTGATCAAGCGCACTTGTTCACTCTTTAGTTTGCGTTATCCTGAGAGGACTTCTAATGAGCATGACACAACGAGGTTATCTTATGCGTTCAGTTGCATTCATTCAGTCCAGGGCATTTGTGCTGCTGCTCACTCTGCTGGCCGGCGTCGCGCTGGCCGACGGCGAGAACACGCAAACAGGTTGGCTGGAACTGGTAAAAGGCGCGAAGGATAGTACCGTCGGCGCCCAGGTTGTCGAAATCGAAGAGGGCGATACCGCCGATACGCAAAAAATCACCGTGGCCATCCCGAAGGCATCGCTGCAGAATCGCGATGACATTGAGGAAGTACTGGTGATTGGCCAGAGGCCGCCAGCGCCCGAAAAGCCAAAGCCGATCAAGTTCACCTACGAGTGGGTGTCGGATTTCGACAACGATAACTACGGGCTCGTCATCCGGTTGGGCAAGGACACCAATTGGCCTATCCGCATTTACTTGAACTCCGAACCCGGGTTCATTCAGTAGGGCCACACCCGGGGGGTGCGCGTGCAACAAATTCCAGGTATCAACGCCGACATCGTCAAACGGTTTGCGCCCAATGCCGGACGTAAACCGCTGCTGCCCCAGTTAAGTGATCAGGCGCAGGTAGCGCTGATGTGTCGGATGCTGTTCCGCGAGGGGTGGAATGAGCATATCGCCGGCCATATCACCTACCGCCTGCCCGACGGCTCGATGTTGACCAATCCCTGGGAGTTGGCCTGGGATGAAGTCACCGCCAGCGACATCCTGACACTCGATGAAACGGGTGCCATCATTGCAGGCGAGTGGAATATCACGCCCGCGATAGGACTGCATTTACATCTGCACAGATTGCGACCCGAGGTGAATGTAGTGATTCACAATCACGCGCATTTCAGCGGCATCTGGGCAAATATGCACCGTGTGCCGCCGGTGTACGACCAGGCCGGCGCCTATGTGGATGGGCCGCTACCGCTGTACAACGAGTACGAGGGTACGTTTGAGGATGAGGATACATCCCTGGCCGCAGCCAAGGCCCTGGGGGATGCGAAATGGGCTCTGCTGGCGAACCACGGCTCACTGGTGGTCGGGCGCGATTTGCGCCAGGCGCACCTGAGAGCCATCACGCTGGAATGGCGGAGTATGCGCGCATATCAACTTGAACAGGTCGGCGGTGGCGTGCCACTGACGGATGAGCAGGTGGCTGCGATTGCGCTGCCCGATGCAAATGGCTTCCCCTTCCTGTGGGAAGCGATGGCGCGCAGGGAGCTGCGCGACGATCCCGGTATTCTGGACTAGTGGAGACATTGGCGACGGCCTGACAGCATGAGCCGTGGTCTGTTTGAGAAAGGGCTGATGTAACCGTGTACCGGGAAACGTGAAATCTAGCGCCAGGAACATCCAAAGCTCGCGACAGTCACCTTGGGCGGTAGACGAAACTCAACAGCGAGCGATGTGTCTGTCATCTCAGCGGGCAACGACTCGGTGCCGGTGTCCCCGAGTGTGAACCCGTTCGGTTCAGCCTGCGCTATCCCCGCCACGTAGTTGAGCCGGGTATCTCTTTTACGTTTTTCTTCCGAGCGTTCGGCGCTGGGCTTGTAAGTCAGGTATTTGCCACCGAGTTTGACGCCACACTGAACAAATGCAAATTCATCTGATGCGCGCGCGTTGGCGGCAGTGGCGATGATTACGAGCGCGAGTATAAGTTTTATCATGACGCTTTCTCGGCAGTAGAGACCCTCAGGTTTTCAATGTAGACCCAAACAATGTGCTATGCAGTAATAGAATGTGTGAACTAATTCCACATTCTATATGGTTATATCTAATGGATTGATCTGGTTATAGCGAGGAGGGGGCCTGTCGTACTCCGCCAGCGACCGTGGCACACAGCCTTCGACCTCGTGAATGCCTATAAGCTCTTGACTCGAAAAGACCGCATCCCTATAGTACCGCCCCTCACGCGCCTGTAGCTCAGCTGGATAGAGTACCTGGCTACGAACCAGGCGGTCGCACGTTCGAATCGTGCCAGGCGCGCCAATT
>JAGRIK010000199.1 GCA_020443325.1 Halioglobus sp. | reverse complement strand
GAGCAGCCCCGTGTCAGTCATTCTTCGCGTGAAGTATTTTGTTTTGTTGGTGGCACTGGTTGGATTTCTGGGCGCCTGCAGTAACGGTGGCAATGGAAATTCTGCAGCACCATTCGCGCCTGTTGATCCCATCGATCCCGTTGACCCTGTCGACCCCGTTGATCCCGTCGATCCCGTCGATCCCGGCGAGATTATCTCGATTGACGACAGCAATGCCGAATTCTGCGACTTGCTGGATACCGCAAAGTGCCTGCTGCCATTCCCCAGCAATTTCTTCACCCGTGAAAGTGACACTACCGACAATGGCCTCCTGGTGAATTTTTCGGTGGAGGCCATGCCGAAAAACAAAACGGGGGTTGTTGTCGATCCCACGGAGTGGAATCGCAATGACGGCTTTTCTCCGGGCACCGTGATGATCACGCAGGTGCCAGCGGTGGACCTGGATGTCACTGGTGCCCCCCGCTTGATAGATTTGTCAGACAGTCGCAAGGCCGACAGCCCCATTGTCGTGATCAATGCTGCGACGGGTGAGCGGCAACTCATCTGGAGCGAACTCGATGCCAATACCACTGTTGCGCAGGAGATGAGCCTGCTCATTCGCGTGGCGAAAAACCTGCAGGACGGGCAGCGCTACATTGTCGCCCTGAGAAACATGAAGAATGCTGCCGGAGAGACCATTCCACCCACGGAATTGTTCCGGGCTTACCGGGATAAGGTCGCTACCGACAGCGATGCCGCAGAGGCGCGACGCCCTGCGATGGAAGAGATCTTCACCGCGCTCGACGGTGCCGGTATTGCGCGTGAAGACCTGTATCTCGCGTGGGATTTTACTGTCTCCTCAACGCGCAGCCTGAGTGAACGCATCCTGCACATGCGCGATACGGCGTTCGCAGCACTGGCCGGGGGTGCGCCGGAATACACCATTGATAGCGTAGAAGACCTGAGCATGACAGACACCAACTGGGGTCGAAGAATCAGGGGCACTATTACTATCCCCAATTTTATGGACAGCGACGATGCCGGTCCCGGGTCCTCGCTGTTCTATGCCGATGACGGTGATTCCCTGCCCGACCGCATGAACGGCGACAACACGACTGAACAGCCGTTCATTTGCAATATCAGCAACCAGTCGCTGGATAATATGGCGGTCCCTGAGACAGCCGGTGCCACGCGGGTCTATCTGTATGGCCACGGATTGCTGGGCTCGCGCAACCAGTCTACCAATGGCGCCCACCAGGGTGCGTTGTCAAATCAATACAACCTGATGAATTGTGCAATGGATTTTATCGGTATGGCCGAAAGCGATGTCGGCAATGCCATTGCCATCCTGCAGGGCACAGGCACGTTTTCGTCCTTGCCTGATCGCACCCAGCAGGGCTTTATCGGCTGGATGTACCTGGCGGAGTTGCTGCGGCACCCGGCCGGTTTCTCGACGGATGAGGCCTTTCAGGTCGACGGCAGCAGTGTCTACGACAACTCTTACGTTTACTACTACGGCAACAGCGAGGGTGGGATACTCGGTGGCGCGCTGGTCGCAACTGCCGCCAATATCCAGAGTGGTGTGCTGGGTGTGCCCGGTATGAATTATTCGCTGTTGCTGCGGCGCAGTGTCGACTTTGACCTGTATGCCACCTTCCTGAAGCCCGCCTATCCCGATGTCCTGGACCAGACGATCTTGCTGTCGCTCTTCCAGATGTTGTGGGACAGGGGCGAGAACAATGGCTATGCGAACCATCTGGTCTCGAACCCACTGCCCAATACACCCGCCAAGAATGTACTGTTGCATGTGGCGTTCGGCGATCACCAGGTAACGCACACCAGTGCCGAGATCATGGCGCGTACATTCCAGATCCCGCTGCACCAGCCCGCGCTGGTTGAGGGCCGCCACCACGATATCAATCCACATGTCGAGCAGATGGCCATCAGCACCTACCCGCATATGGGCTCGGCACTGATCTACTTTGACGGCGGCCCCGGCCCCAACGATGAGTGGGACGACACCGGCACACATGTACCGCCTATCGTGAACCTGCCGCCACGCACAGGGAACGATCCCCACGAACGGCCGCGGCGCGACCCGGGTGCGATGGCGCAGATATCCGCCTTCATGTCACCCGAGAGCACGGTGATTAATGTCTGCGGACCCGGCCCCTGCCTGGTTGATGGCTGGGATGGTGTGCTGGAATAGCTGCTGTCAGTGCACCCCTGATACAGGCCGCATCTGGGTGTCGCACATTCCTCCCACCTGTACGGTGACAGACTCGGCGGGCCCGTCACAGGACTCGCCGCGCTGCGCAATGGCGCAGGTCAATCCCAGCGGCTTGCCCGCATCCAGCCAGAACGGCGTCTTGCGGTAGCGGCCGACTTCGCTAACAGGGCAGCCGGCGGGGATGCCGTAGGGCGCACAGTCGGTGGCGGGGGATAGCGAGACCTTGCGGCCGTCGACCAGGAATCCGGGGAAGTCGTCCCGGTATTCCACGGTGTCGCGCTCATCCTCCTCAAGCAGGACAAACGTACGGAATCGGTAGTCGCTCCCGACCTTATCGTCGACCTGGATCCGTGTGTTGGCGATAAGTGCAAAGGCATCGCCGTTGCGCGCAATCGCGCCCGACATGTATTCGACGCGAGCATGCCCGGGGAAGCACTTGCCCATTGCCGGGGCGTGGTAGTAGTGCGCTGTGCGGTCGAGGTCCGGCAGCGATGTGCCGGGGAAGAGTGCCTGCAGGTCTGCGTCGCTGCCAAACAGGATGCGCTGCACATCGCCTGCATTTTGCGTGTACATCGCCTGCAGTTTTGCGTAGTACGGCTGCGCCCCAAGATCATCGCGCAGGAAGCAGGAGGTAAGCCCGGAAATCTGGGTGAGGTACTCATCCCAGATGTTGTACTGCGACACCTTGGTGGCGACTCCGGCAAAGTCTCCTTTCGCGGCACAGCCCTCGCGGTCGAAGCAGCGTTCCAGTGCGCGATTGCGGATGGTCAGTGCGATGATGTTCCGTTCGCAGGCGCCGTAGGCATTGCAGCCGCGATCGAGGTGGCCCTCGAACAGGGCGGTACGCATTGTCAGGTCGAGGTGGCGGGCCTGGGCCAGTTCATCCCGCGACCAGTTCCCCGTGTTAGCCTGGTCAAAGTCGCGCCAGGCCGCCAGCAGTGAGCCGCGTCGCGCGGTGAGGTTGTCGTTGGCCTGCGCGCACTGCGCACTGTTGTGGAACGCCCGCACGATGGCATCCGGTCGGCCCTGCGCTGCGGTGGCCTGGTTCGGCCTGGCTTCCGGCGACGCGCCTGCAGGGCGCGGCGGATCGAAGAACGGTACTTTCTCCATCGCATACAGGTTGCGCACATTGATGACATATTTCTGGCCCGGCTCACAGTGGTGATTGCTCACGGTGAGGGCCTTGCGCCTGGCAATCATCTCGGTGACATGTGCCGTCGTCGCAGGTG
>JAGRIK010000198.1 GCA_020443325.1 Halioglobus sp. | reverse complement strand
TTTACCGGATTTCTCACTCGCAATGGCCTGTACGAACTCTACCGTGACAGTCATCTCACTGCCCAGTCTCGCGCGAAATTGCCGCTCGATCGTGGACTGCAAATACGCCCTGTCCGCAGCGCCCGCAACGATGAGAACCCGCGTATGGTGTAGCGTTTCCTGTACAATCTTGAACTCTTCGACACCCGGCATGTCGCGCAGTACGTAGATCAAGGCCAGCCCGTGCAGCAGCGTGCCGTCACAGGCCACCAGAAAGTCCGTCGTCCTGCCTTCCACTGCAGCCAGTACGGGCAATCCACGCCCGCACGTACAGGGTTCGGGATCGACGACACCAATGTCTCCAGTGCGATAGCGTACAAACGGAAAGTCCCCGGTGAACAGGTGCGTGATAACGATCTCTCCCGCCTGCCCGGGGGCAAGCACGGCGCCTGAAGGATCGACGATCTCCAGCACGATGTCTTCAGCCGTGATATGCATACGCCCTTGCGGACATTCATGCGCAATGAAGCCAGCATCCCTGGCGCCGTAGCCATTGGCCACTGGACATCCAAACGCCGTGGAGATAACGTCGCGCTGATGATCGTAAAGCCGCTCCGAGGTGACAAAAACGACTTTAATACCAAGCTTTGAAAGGTCCCGACCACCGCGTAGCGCATGCTCGGCAATCACGCTCAAGGCGGAGGGATAACCAAAAAGCATCGCCGGTCGAACAGCTATTATCCGAGCCACAAAATGGTCCAGGTTATCGCCGGACATCTCGAAAGCCGACAGCAGTTGCGTGCGGAATATCTTGTCTCGCAGACCGCGGACCCGGTCCTGAGCCCCCAATTCGATCGGCGACCCCCAGACAACGATTTCAGCATCTCCGATATCGACATCCCACCATCGAGTGGCCCTGCGTTTGGCAGCGACATCGTGGCTTACCCGCTCTCGTCCCAGATAGAATATCAGTGGTTCGCCGCTCGATCCTCCCGTGTTGAAGCGCTTGAGTCCAAGCGCGTTGCGCGCCTGCAGCGTATCGCTATGCGCTCTGATACTGCGTTTATCCAGCAGGGGCAGTCGCTGCAAGTCGGCAGTGCCACTCACGACAGCGGGGTCCAGGCCGCTATCGGCAAACAGCTTTTCATAGTAGGGCACCGTAGTACCGATGCGGTGCAGGAATTGCTGCAGGTTCGCAAGCTGCAGTTCTGCGATCCGGGCTGGCGACAGCCACTGGCTGCGTTCCATGGCCTTGTAAACTGCCATGGTATCGTGCCGCTTGAGCCTTTCGTGCAGCGGGAACAGCACTGCAGCGACCACTTGCTGATAAATACTCATGGAGCTGCCGCCCGCTGCCGATGGATGACCTGCGCATACGCGTCCAGCCACTGGTGTCGAACGGAGTCCCAGGTATACTGTTCTACCCGGGCGATGCCATTGGCGCGCAGTCGCTGCTGTAAAGCGCTGTCATTGCGCAGGCGCAGAATAGCATCGGCGAGTCTTTCAGGGTTCTGTGGAGGCACGAGTAACGCAGTCTCCTCGTTGGCGACGATATGGGGAACGCCACCAACGTCTGTTGAAATGACCGGCACAGCACAAGACAGTGCCTCTATGATGGAGTTCGGCATATTGTCTACCAGGCTGGGATTCAACATTGCATCGGCGTCGGCGTACAGCGCCACGACCGCCTCGCGCTCCAGGCGCCCCTCGAACCGCACTGCCTGCTCCAGTCCCAGACTCTGTGCGAGTCTGCGCAGGTACACCTCTTGCGGTCCACTCCCGGCAATGCGCAACTGCACGGCGCGCGTGGTTTCGCGCACGCGCGCCAGCGCTTTGAGCGCGGTTTCTATACCGTAGATCGCTTCCAGGTTGCGCGTAATGACGAGCGTGTAGCAATTGTTTTCACGTGCGCCATGTTGGGGCTTGAATACGCTGCGATCGACGATATTGGGGATAACCCGGACCGTCTGGCCGAACCCGGCAAATACGGCCTCCAGATAAGCCGAAGGTACAACCACTAAAGCAGCCTTTTGCAGCGACGGCCACACTCGGCTGAAGGAACGCTGAAAATACGCCTGTGCCTCTCCGCCACGATAGTTGACGATCACCGGCGTTTTTCGCAACCAGGCAATCCACAGCACCGGAGCGGCATATAGCTGCCACGACCAACCGGAGTTCGCCATCAGGTGGATCACATCGACACGATGAGTTAAACGCCACACCGCAAACAGATAGGGGACCAGACGAAAGAGCGCCCGCAATAGCGGCACGCGCGAAACCCAGCGGGGGCGGCAGGGCGCGTTCGTTGCTACCTGTTGCACGTGTATACCGTCGGCCGCCAGCAGCGCCGCCAACTGACGGGTTTGCATTGCCATCCCGCCATTGGGCGGGGGCACTGGACCCACCAGCCCCAGACACAGATCAGCGGGCTTCACAACAGCTCCTCATAGACCGCCCGATAGCGGCCGACGCTCGCCTCCCAACTGCGTTCCCCTTCGACGTAGGCCCGCCCGCGCTCGCGCATGCCCTGCCACTGGTCACGATTGGCAATCAGTTCACTGACGGCAGTGGCCAGCGTCACGGGGTCTCCCGCCTTGAACAGCACACCGGTATCTCCATCGCGGATCAGTTCGCGGTGACCGCCGACATCGGACGCCACCACCAGGCGGCCCTGAGCCATCGCCTCCAGCGGTTTCAGCGGTGTGACCAGATCGGTCAAACGCATGGCCAGGCGGGGATAGGTCAAAATATCCACCAGATTGTAATAGTCCTGTACGGCGCTGTGTGGCACCCGGCCGGTCAGTACCACGGCGTCGCCCAAACCGTACTGTTTTATCAACTGGCGGATGCGCGTATCTTCCGGACCGCCGCCAACCAAGAGCAGCGTCACCTCTGGGAGATTCCGGCGCAGCAGCGCCATGGCCGCCAGCAACAAGGGTATGCCTTCGTAGGCATAAAACGAACCGATGAAGCCGAGCACGGTTTTGCCCTCAAGCCCCAACTCTGCGCGCAAGGCCTCGTTTACCGCGCTGCCGGTGGTGAAACTGTCTGTGTCGACCGCGTTGGGAATGACCGTGACCCTGTCTGGCGCAATACCTCGAGCGATAATTTCTGTGCGCAGGCCCTCACAGATGGTCGTCACTGCATCGGCCCGGCGAAAAACCCGCGTCTCCAGCGCCCGGGTCAAGCGGTAACGCAGGCCCCATTCCGAGCTGGTGCCGTGGTCGACCGCCGCGTCCTCCCAGAAGGCGCGGCACTCGTATACCACCGGCAGGCCGCGGCGCCTGCCCACACGCAGCGCCGCCAGACCGTTGAGCGCCGGCGAGTGCGCGTGCAGAATATCGGGCTTTTCCCGCGCCACCACCTCTTCCAGACGCCGCGCCAGCGTGTCGACCACATGCAGTTGCTGCAGCACAGGCAGTACACCGAGCAGCGATCCGGTGTGCGGCGTGCGGTAGAAATGCAGGCCGTCGACAGTCTCTTCCGGGGCTGAGGTGCCCTGCCGCGCGCCGTCGCGCTGCTTGAGGCCGG
>JAGRIK010000197.1 GCA_020443325.1 Halioglobus sp. | reverse complement strand
TGAACTGAACCCGTTGGCAGGGTGGAGCAATCCGATCGCACCGCCGGTTAACAACTGGATCGAGGGCGACCTCGCGCTGGGGACCTGCCAGTGCGGCTGGGCCTACGAGGGTCCGCCCGGCAGCGTGCACGGGGGGTTTGTGGCGGCGATCTTTGACCAGTTCCTGGGTATGGCACAGGTATTGGGCGGGCAACCCGGCATGACGGGCTACCTGCACGTAAACTACCACCAGCGAACGCCGCTCAATTCAGAGTTAAAGTTGGAGGCCAGGCTGGTGAAAGTAGAGGGTCGCAAAACCATAATGCGTGGTGAAATGTATGCCCACGGCGTGATGACGGCGAGTGCAGAGGGCCTCTTTGTCGAACCCAGGGGCGGCATGCCGATCGTCCAGAATCTGCAGCCGGCGGCGCCACAGCAGGACTAACCGCAACTACCTCACCCATTGCGGCGACACGCTGGGCCGCTCAATCCAGCAGGCCGCCGTGCTCCGGCGCGGGCCGGGCGCGCTGGTTGTACAACAGTGAAACAATCTCTTTGACTTCTTTTTCCGACAGCTGGGAGTAATCCTGGGTCAGTTCGCTGCCGACAGCCATACCCCGTTGTAACGCGGGGCGCTCGCCCAGCTCATTCAGCCAGCGTTTAACGTACTTGAACTCGTTGATATCGATCCCCTGCGACTCCCAGCCGACACTCCAGGGATAGCACGCCATGTCGGCAATCGTGTAGTTGTCGCCCGCCAGGTAGCGACGATCATAGAGCCGATTGTTCATCACACCGTACAAGCGGTGCACTTCATCGTCGAAACGGCGCAGTGCGTAGGACTGGTCTCCCTGGCTGTCCTTGAGTCGCGCAAAGTGCCCGCGTTCGCCGATCTTCGGGCCCTGGTTTGCCATCTGCCACATGACCCACTGGTAGACCTCCCATTTTTCCCGCGGATTATTCCCACCAAACTGCCCTGTTTTCTCAGCCAGGTACTGCATACAGGCCCCCGACTCGAAGACTGAAAGCGGCTCGCCCCCATCCTCCGGATTGCGATCGACAATAGCAGGCATACGGTTGTTCGGGCTGATGCGCAGAAAATCGTCTGCAAACTGCGCGCCCCTGCCGATTTCACACTGGATCACGTTGTACTCAATGCCACATTCTTCCAGCTGGATGGTGAGCTTTTTACCATTGGGCGTGGGCCAGTAATGCAGGTCTATCATGTCGATTACTCTCGCTTGGTAGTTGGTTTCGCTGTCCGTACCACTTTACGCGCGCCCGACAAAACAACGCAAGCGCCGCTGCCAGCCTGTATAGTAGACCACCTGAAGCCCTGACAGAGGATCCACACCATGGCTGCGTTAAAGAAAATTGCTATCTTCCTTATTGCTGGGCTCCTGCTGGTAATCGTGGCCCTCGATATATGGGGCGCGTTAACGCTGGGTAGCCTGACACCCTCTGCCAACCCGGCACTGGACAAAGACGCCAATAAGGTCGTGATGGTGTTTGGCGCGACCGGATCGGTGGGCGATGGCTTGTTGAAAGCGGCGGTGGAGGACCCCGACGTGGAGAAGGTCTACGTGGTGACACGGCGCAGCTCACCCCGCATTGAGGCCGGGGTGGCATCGGGAAAAGTGGAGATGCTGCTGCACGAGGACTTTACCGACTACTCCGGCCTTGCGACTATCCTGGGGCAGGTCAACACCGTGCTTTGGGGCCTGGGTACGACCTCGGTGGGCATGGATGACGAGACTTACACCTGGATCCACGTGGACTTTCCAATAGCTTTTATCAACGCCTGGCTCGCGGCTCGCACGGAGGGACCGATGTCATTCCACACGGTCACGGGTATGGGCACCGATTTGAATGGCGAGCAGCACTGGGCCAGGGAGAAGGGGCGCGCCGAACAGGAGGCGGCGATGCTGGCCGAGGGCACCGGCCTGCGCACCTTTGGCTATCGCTCCGCATTCGTGAGGCCCACCAGTGAACAGGCCAATGTTTTGCACTACGCGCTGGAAGCGCTGCTGCGCCCCGGTGCACTGGTCATTCCCTCCAAGGACCTGGGTGGTGCGATGCTGGAAATCAGTGCGCGAACAACCGAGCTCCCCAATGGCGCCCTGATCGACAACGCGGATAGCATTGCCTACGCCGAGGCTTATCGGGAGCGAATGAAACGCTGAAACGGCACAACCGAATGCACGCCAGACCTGTCACTTGCATACGGTTTCGCTCATAATACTCGTCGCTGCCTTAAAACGGTCCACGCAATTTGCACCAGGTAATCGCCGCCCATGAAATACGCCTTGAGAATACTGCTGCCCTCTTTGACACTGCTGGCTTTCCTGCTGCCTCTGGGCGGTTGTAGCTGCGGCTTTGACTGCAACAATGACGACAGCGACAACGGTAACAACCTCGCGCAGCTGACACTCGGCTTTTCAGACTCCCTTCCCGAGGATTTGAAACAGGTAGTGATCGAGGTCAACACCATCACCCTGCGACGCAGCGGCCTCGAGGATGTAGTGATCGATACCTTCACCATTCCGGAATTAAACTTGGTGAACGCTACGACTTTTAAGGTGGATCTATTGGAGTACCGTGGGATCAAGCAGCTGTTGGTGATCGAGGATCTCGAGCTCGTCACGGGAACCTACAGCGGAATATCTATCGCCATCCTCACTGGCGACGTCAACAAGTCCTATGTACAGGAAGATGATGACAGCCTCAAGGAGATCTCTGTTAGCGGTGGCGTGCTCTCTGCACCGGGCATGGTCCTGTCCTCAGGCCAACAGGCGTTTACCGTGGAGTTCGGCCTTGCCCTGGCGCTGCAGTACCAGGAGAGCACAGACACTTATTTGCTAACCAACACCGGTGTACGCACAGAGGACAACCAGAGCGCCGCCAGGTTGTCCGGCACGGTGGATGATTCCCTCTTTAATACGGTATCGCCCTGTAGCGCAAAAACTGACCCCGAAAAAGGCAACCGGGTCTACCTTTACAAAGGTTTGAATTTGCTGAAAGAGAACCTGGCGGATGTATTCACCACACAAAGCCAGACAAGCATACCCGCAAACGCGATCGCGCCCTTTGCGGTAGCCTCAATGGCGGAAGATTCACTCACGGGGATCTGGAATTATGCGTTTGGCTATATCCCCGCCGGTAGCTACACGATTGCGTTCGCCTGTAATACAGAAGCCGATGATGCTGTCGATTACAACGGGCTGACTATCCCGCTTCCGACTGGCCAGAAGTATGAAGTCACGCTCTCTGAAGGCGAGCTCACTACCTGCAACCTGGCAGAGGGCGCAAGCTGTTAGGGACATCCAGGATTCCAACAGGAACAGCCCGGACAACGCCCGCAATCGCTTTCGATCGCCCTATAGCGGACCAGCATCACAAAACGCCATTCAGCCGGTGATCCAGTTCACTTTTCTTAAATTCTGAAATCGACACCCTATATCTTACTTACTAGTCTGCAGGGAACAGGACAGTAAGTGAGGTGTACCGTGCGACTGGTCAAACTCTCCGCCACGAAACTGGAACCCGGCATGTTTGTTGCCGAGTTGGACAGGCCGTGGCTTGAAACGCCATTTACCCTGCAGGGTTTCGTGGTGCGGGACTCTGAGGAGATCAAGTACGTTTCCAATTATGTCGATCATGTGTATGTCGATGCAGAATATACCGGCGCGCGGCAACCACTGACGCTCGCGGCTGCCCCCTTCGAGCCGAAGCCGCAGGTGCGACTGGCTATGAAAGACCAGTTCAATCGCGCCAAAGACACCTTCAGGAGCGCCGCAAACGCCCTCGACACAACCTTCCAATCGCTTAGAAGTGGTTGCGAGACAGATATCGGCGCACTCAAAACCGCGCTCAACCCGTTACTGGATAGCATCTTTCGCGGACAGGATGCGGTAGCAGCCCTGGTACGCCTGGAAGACGGCGGCGAGTACCGACCCTACCACGGCGTCTCCATGGCCGTTTGGGCTGTCATCCTCGGGCGCCAGATTGGGTTGTCGCGATCCGAGCTGGAAAAACTGGCGGTCGCCTGCGCACTTTGTGATGTCGGCATGACCCAACTCCCGACAGAATTGCTCGATCAGGCAGAAAACCTGACGGACGCCCAACGGCGGATTATCAGGGCGCACCCGACCATGAGCGCAAACCTGGTATGCAGTGCCGGGAATGTCGACAAGGAGATTCTGGGCATCATAGAGAACCACCACGAGAGGCTGGACGGATCAGGTTATCCGCGCGCCACCGAGGGGCCGTCAATCCCGCTACTCGCGCGCATTGCGGGGCTGGCAGATACCTACGACGCCATGATCACACCGCGCCCGTATGCGAAGGCGCGTACGTCGCATGAAGCCATGCTGGAACTGCTGGAATGCAGCGGTGGCCAGTTCCAGGAAGCGCTGGTTGAACAGTTCGTACAGGCCATAGGCCTGTTTCCTACCGGCTCCATGGTCGAACTGAATACAGGCGAGGTGGCGATCGTCACCGCGCAGAATATCAACCGGCGACTCAAGCCGGAGGTGATGATCGTATTGAACGATGCAAAGGCACGACGAACGATGCCAAAAATCGTGGATCTTGCCGAGCAGCGCATCGCCGCAGAAGGCGAGCGCTGGATTGCCCGTGAACTGCAGTCCGGCACATACGACATTACCAACGAGGAGTTTTTTATCTGATGCCCGGTAACAACAACAGGTTTCTGGGGCTGGTGGAACTTGTGAATAGCAATTCAGAAGACAGTCGCAACAAGACCACTAACCAGATCCTGCACGATGCGTTTGGGCACCGCCTGAACGACTGGATAAGCAACAACGATCAGTGGAGTTTCCTCAATGACAATCGCGCCTGCGTTATTCTGCGCGATATCGACAGTACGGACGAACTGGAAATGGCAGCGGCCAAACTCGACAGCGCGTTCAAGGAGCCGCACTATCACCTCGGGCAGGCGCTGCCACTGGTGGTGACAGCGGGCTTCACTGAGTTCGATGACCAGAAGTCGGACCTCGCACTGGCCATGCAGGAGGCCGGCATCGCGCTGAACCAGGCCAAGCAATCGGCGAACCTGTTCCAGATTTTCTCCGGGCAGGAGGCAACAGACCTCGGGGATGAGAGCGAACTGCTGGAGGAACTTGAACGCGCTTTGGCACAAAACCAGCTCCAGTTGCACTACCAGCCGAAGGTCCATGCCAGTTCCCGCACGCTGATTGGCGCCGAGGCTATAGTCCACTGGCACCACAACGAACGCGGAATCCTTCCCCCGGATGAATTTATCGAGCTGGCTGAACAACACGAGATTATAAAGCCCATCACACGGTGGGCGATCAAGTCCGCGATCAGTCGCCTGGCGCGCTGGCCGGAACAGCTTTCCATATCGTTGAACATCTGTCCCACGCTTCTTCTGGAAGACGACATGTTGTGCTTTGTCAAAGATGCCCTGACAGCCTTCGATGTCAATCCCGCGCGGCTCAACCTGGAGGTATCTGAGAACATCGGGGTCGGCTGTCACGAGCTCATGCTCGGCCAGATATCCAGGCTTAACGATATCGGCGTGACGATTTCTATCGATAAGTTCGGAACCGGCTCGTCGTCACTGGCACACCTTCGAGACCTGCCAGTTGATGAAGTGAAGATCGACCGGGTATTTGTTGAGCACATGCTGGTATCCAGCAGGGATTACGCTATCGTGAAGGCGATTATCGACCTGGCGCACAGTTTCTCAATGAAAGTCGTGGCCGAGGGCGTGGATTCCATCGCGATTGCGGATCGACTGAAAGAGATGCACTGCGATATCCTTCAGGGCAATGCGTTCGACGACCCCCTTCCCGCAGAAGAATTTGCGCTGGAATACCGAACCTGACCTTTCCGTGATAATTCCCTCGCGATTGTAGTTGACCTCAAATTGCAGTAGCTTTGACCCACACAATTGTGGGGGAGACGATGCAAACTATCCTGCGACTGGACATGGCTGGCCATCCCCGTGGCTGGATCACGCTGCACGAGGCAGTTACTGCCTATGCCAAGGGTGATGTCGTCTATGGCATCGGCGAAACCCTGCCGCCTGTTTACGGCGGCGTTCAACGTATCAACGGCTCGCGTTCACGTATCGACCTGCAACCCATCGTAGCCATACAGGGCAGGATTATTCAGGGCTTCAGCCCCCCACTCTGCAATCGCACGCTGTTTCGCCGCGACGATCACCGCTGCCAGTATTGCGGGCGACAGTTCACGCGGGCCGAACTGACCCGCGATCACGTTTTACCCACGTCACGCGGCGGCACCGACCGCTGGGAAAACGTGGTAGCCGCCTGCAAGCGCTGCAACTGGGAAAAGGACAACCGCACGCCCGAGGAAGCCCATATGCCGCTGGTGGCCGTGCCGTTCAAGCCAAACTCCTGGGAGTGGCATTTTCTCGCCAAGGATAGAATCCTGGCCGACCAGATGGATTACCTGTCGCAGCGATTTCGCGCCGAGCGCAACTGGGCCGCTTAGCAACTCTCGTTCGGTGCCGCTATACTGAAACGTCAACAGACTCGACCACATTTTCGGGCGAACAGTCCAAGACAGGAGCGCAATAGTGTCCAGCGAACATCTCGATGCCGTCCATTCCATGATGCAACAAATGGCCGAATCAGTGATCGGCCAGGAAGAGGTCGTGCGCACGCTTACGCTCGCCTTGCTGTGTAACGGCAATGTCTTGTTGGAGGGACTGCCAGGCACGGCGAAAACGCGCTCTATCAAGACGCTGTCCCAGGTCCTGCAGGCGGGCCTGGGGCGCATACAGTTCACACCGGATCTGCTGCCTTCCGATGTGACCGGAAACGAAATCTACCAGGACAATCACGGCAAATCCGAACTGCAGTTCCAGCCTGGGCCAATCTTCAACGAACTGGTACTGGCAGACGAGATCAACCGCGCACCGGCCAAGGTGCAATCCGCCCTGCTGGAAGCGATGGAAGAGCGCCAGATAACGGTTGCCGGCAAGACGTATAAGTTGCCGCAGTTGTTCATGGTGTTGGCCACCCAGAATCCGATTGAGCAGGAGGGCACCTACCCGCTACCCGAGGCGCAGATGGATCGCTTCCTGATGAAGATTTCGGTGGACTACCCAAAGGCTGAAGCGGAACTGGCTATCGTGCGCATGCTACAGGCAGAAGAGGCGCAACAAACCCCTGCGCTTAAGATGATTCCGCAGTCACATATCTTCGCCGCCCGCGACGTGATCCAGAAAATGCAGGTCTCCGCTGCTGTCGAGCAGTATATCGTCGATCTGGTGATGGCCACCCGTATGCCGGAAAAATTCGGGGACAAACTGGCGCACTGGATAGATACTGGCTCCAGTCCCCGCGCCAGTATCTCGCTGCACCGGGCCTGTCGCGCGAGCGCCTGGCTGGATGGCAGGGATAGCGTCAACCCGGATGACGTGCGCTCCGTACTACACCCCATCATGCGCCACCGGCTGATCATGACCTACGACGCCCTGGCCGACCATATCTCCGCTGACGACATTATCGATGAAATCATCCAGCAGGTCGCGGTAGGCTGAGCGAGCGTGCACACTCCCACTGGCGAGGACATCTACACTAACCTGCACGCCCTGGTGCGCTTGCGCTATACCGCACGCGGATTCAACTACCTGCCCAGGCAGCCCGTGCGCTCGCTACTGAGCGGTCGCAAGCGCTCGCGCCTGCGCGGACGCGGCCTGGATTTCGACGAACTGCGCCACTACCGCCCCGGTGACGATATTCGCAATATGGACTGGCGCGTCACCAACCGCACGGGCAAGCCCCATGTGCGGGTGTACACGGAAGAGCGCGACCGCCCCGTGGTCATTCTCGTCGACCAGCGCCTTCCGATGTTTTTTGGCAGCCAGCACAAAATGAAATCCGTGGTGGCGGCGGAAGTCGCGGCCATCACGGCCTGGCGGGTACTCTCTGTCGGGGATCGGATAGGCGCCATTTTGTTTAACGACAGCAGAACCCTGGAAGCGCGCCCGACCCGCAATGAGCGCCGGGTGATGGGCTGGCTGGGCGACCTGACAACGATGAACAACGAGCTGACCGTCACGGCCCGTCGCGGCAGCAACCCGGACGCACTGGCGCAGGCGCTGCTGGCACTGGAGCGCAATGTCGGCCACGACTACCTGGTGGTGCTCATTTCAGATTTCTATGGCTGGAACGACACCACACTGAAGACCATTCGGCGCATCCGCCGGCACAACGATATCGTCTGCTCACTGATCTACGATCCGCTGGAGCGCGACATCTCCATGGCAGAAAAGCTGGTCGTCAGCGACGGCAAGTTCCAGCTGGAAATCGACCCAGAGCGCCAGGGCCTGGGACAGAAATTCGAGGCCAGTTTCGAAAGCTCCGTGGCCCATGTGCAGGGCGAACTCAAACGCCACGACATCCCGGTGATTCCCATCGACACCGTAACCCCGGTGACAGACCAACTGCGAGAAAAACTCGGCGGCCAGAGGGTGCTGGTGTGAGCGCGCCGCCACTGCCGGACATTTTCGGCAACTATGCGCTGGGCGACTTTGTGGAAGTGGTGCCCCCGGAAGCGATCAGCTGGCTGCCACAAACTGCCGGCTGGGCCTGGCTGGGCGCGCTGCTCGCGGTAGTCATCCTGCGTTACGGCTGGCGCAAGCTGCGACACTGGCACCGCAACCGCTATCGGCGCGAGGCCGCTTTGCGGCTGCAGCAATTGGCACAGGGCGCAGCGCACGACAGCTGGCTGATCGAGCTGAACAAACTCCTGAAACTCACCGCACTGGCCGCGTTCTCCCGCGAACAGGTCGCGCGCCTCTCGGGGCAGGAGTGGGTCGCGTTCCTCAACCAGCACTGCGCATCGCCGCCGTTCTCCCCAGACCACTGCAGGCTGCTGGCGCGGGGTGTCTACGAAGGCGCTACCGTGCCGGACGCCATGCGACAATCCCTGCTGGTCGCCTGCCGGCAGTGGGTTGAGCACCACGAGGGGCCGTCACATGTATGAACTGGCCCACCCCTGGGCGCTGATGCTGCTGGCGCTGCCTCTGGTGATGTGGCTTCTTCCGGCCTACCGGGAGAGTCGCGATTCCGTCAGAGTACCGTTTTTCGACAAACTCGTGGAGTTGAGCGAACAGCGGCCCGGCACCGGCGCGATGATTCTGCGACGCGACAGGATCCAGCGTTTCCTGGTGGGCTTTATGTGGCTGTGCCTGGTGCTGGCGGCGGCGAAACCGCAGTGGGTCGGCGCGCCGATCGAACAGCAGAAATCTGGCAGGGACCTCATGATCGCAGTGGATCTCTCTGGCTCCATGGAAACACGCGATTTCGCCCTGCCGGACGGCGAGACAGTGGACCGACTGCAGGCGGTGAAACAGGTCCTGTCTGAACTGGCGGACCAGCGCGCCTCGGATCGCCTCGGCCTTATCGTGTTTGGCAGCGCCGCCTACCTGCAAACCTCGTTCACGGATGACCATATCGTCTGGGAACAGCTGCTGACAGAAACCGAGATCGGCATGGCGGGACAGAGTACGGTCTTCGGCGATGCGATCGGGCTGGCGATCAAGCTGTTCAGGGAGAGCCAGTCAGACAACCGGGTACTGATCATGCTGACCGATGGCAACGATACCGGCAGCACAGTACCGCCCATCGACGCGGCCAAAGTAGCGAAGACTTACGGTATCCGCATTTACACCATCGCCATCGGCGATCCCGCCTCAGCCGGGGAGGAGGCGCTGGATATGGACACCATACAGCGCGTATCTGAAGTCACCGGCGGCCAGTCATTCCAGGCGCTGGACCAGGCGGCGTTGCGGCGCGCCTACCAGGCCATCGCAGAACTGGAACCCCAGCTCTACGAAACCATCAGTTTTCGCCCGCGGCAGAGCCTGCACTGGCTACCGGTCGCCGTTGCGCTGGTTTTCTACACGCTCTATCACAGCCTCGGCACATGGCGGACATGGCGCGCGCTGCGCAGTGCAGGGACTCGTCATGCTGCCTGATCTCAACGCGCTGCAATACTTCCACTTCCTGCGCCCCGAGTGGGGCTTGCTGCTCATTCCGTGGCTGGCAATGGTGTGGATACAGAATCGGCGGCGCGCCGACAGGGATATGTTCGGCGGCATCATCGCGCCGCATCTATTACAACACCTGCGGCTGCAGCGCTTCGATAAGCGCTGGTTCAACCCGCGGAATTTCTCCCTCGTATTCATGCTGTTGGCACTGCTGGTGCTGATGGGGCCCAGCTGGCGCCAGCAGCCCTCGCCCCTGAGCCAGGATGAGGCGGCCCTCGTAATACTGCTGGACGCATCGAACTCCATGCAGCAAACGGATGTGCAACCCAGTCGCCTGCAACGGGCCAAACAGAAGATCTCTGACCTGCTGGCACTGCGACCTGACAAGCAGGCCGCGCTGGTGGCGTATTCCGGTACCGCGCACACCGTGCTGTCGCTCACCGCAGACCAGGAAATCCTCAACCAGTACCTCGCGGCGATTACCCCCGCCACCATGCCCCGCAACGGTAAGTTTCCCGAGTACAGCCTGCCGCTGGTAGACGAAATACTGCGCGAGTCCCAGGCCCCCGCCACCGTAGTGATGTTTGCCGACGGCCTGGGTGCCGACAGCGAACAGGCGTTTGAGGCTTATTTTGCTACCCACCCGCATCAACTGGTGGTGGTGGGCGTGGGTAGTGAGGCAGAAACACCCGGTATCGCCCCGCTGGAAACGGCAACACTGCAAGCGCTGGCGGCGGCCGTGAAGGGCGGCTATGTGTCACTCACGGTGGACGACGCTGACGTGCGCAAGATCAATCGTCGCGTGAACAGCCATTACGTGGTGGTAGAAGACAGCGCACTGCCCTGGCTCGACAGTGGCTACCCACTGGTGTTTCCTGCAATGCTTCTGTTCCTGATGTGGTTCCGCAAGGGATGGACGCTGACATGGGCCTGTGTGCTGCTCCCGATAGTATTGAGCACCGCACCACTGCCGGCCGTGGCCCAGGATGAAACAGCAGAAAGCACCTCGCAGTCCGGCATCGGCCGCTGGTTTGTGGACCTGTGGCTGACAGGGGACCAGCAGGGCCGGTTGCTGATGCAGATGGGAGACTACCCCGCCGCAGCGACGCGGTTCACAGACCCGATGTGGAAGGGCATGGCCTACTATTACGGCGAGGAGTTCATGTTGGCCGCCGAGTATTTCTCGCGCAGCGACAGTGACGACGCGCTGTTCAATGAGGCCAATGCTCGCGCCCAGGCAAGGGATTACGTGCGCGCGGTCAACCGCTACGATAGCCTGCTGGCACGCCGCCCCGATTACCCGGGTGCCGCGGCAAACCGCGCGCGCGTGCAGGCCATCATCGAGGAAATCAATCGGCTCAGTGAGAGCCAGCAACAGGAAGCCGGCGTCAGCTCCGAAGACAAGGAACTGGGCAGCGACGACGCCGTTCCCGCCCAGGGTGCAGACGAGATGGTCTGGCAGGAGGCCCAGATCAAACAGCTGACGGCGGAGCAGATTCTGCAGGATCCGGCCACCAGCGAGATGTGGTTGCGCGGTGTACAGCAGGATCCGTCCAACTTCCTGGCGATCAAATTCGCGATGCAACTGCAGGGCAGGGAGGCGGCAGCGCAAGCCCCGCCGGAGAACACCCAATGACCACGCTCACCCGCAGATTGTTGTGGTGCCTGTTAGCGTGGCCAGCCGTTTCCAGCGCGCTCGCCTTTGCCAACTCACTGCAGGAATTGCAGGCAGCCGGGCACCTGCAGATCGGCAGTTCACTGAGCCCGGAGACGGGTATCGTGCCGGGTCAGCGGGTCAAGCTGACACTTGAAATCGCCACCGACACCTGGTTTACCGGCGGCACACGCATCAGTATTCCCGAGGTGCCAGGGCTGGTGATTATGCAAACCGAACAGTTCGCCAGCAACGCCAGCGAGACCCGCAATGGCCAGAGCTGGGTCATTCAGCGCTGGACGCTGGACGTCTTTCCGCAACGCGCCGGCGACTTTACGATAGGCCGCGTGCCCCTGCAGGTACAGGTGAATGCCGGTGAGGATGGCAATATAGCGGGCGAGGTGCACAGCCCGCCGCTGCAGTTCAGTGTGTCGGTGCCAGAGAGTCTGGCCCAGGCGACGCACTGGGTGGCGGCGCCGGCGTTTAGCGTCAGCCAGAGTTTCGATCGCTCGCTGGAAGGACTGGTTGTCGGGGACGCTTTCGAGCACGAGGTGAAGTTCGAGGCGTCAGACGTGCTGGCCATGATGCTCCCGAGCTATGACCCGCAGAAGCAACCCGGCCTCGCCGCATACCCTTCGCCCCCGTCACTGGACAACAGCAACAACCGGGGGCAGAACCTCGCCAGTCGCCGCGTGCGTATCAGTTACGTGGTAGAGCAGCCGGGGCAGTACCTGTTGCCGGCACGCGACTACTACTGGTGGAATACACAGACGGGCAAACTGGAACTGCTGACCCTGCCGCAAACACGTATTGAGGTGGCCGGTAGCGCCGCCGAACAACACACAGCACCATCCCGACCTGCCGTCACGCCTCGTCAGTGGCTGCTGATCGCGGCCTGTCTCACACTGCTGGTTGGCGGGGTGCTACTGGCCAGGTACCTGGCACCCCGGCTGCCGGTGGCACAGTGGCGCGGACAACTGGCAGCACAGTTGCATCGCCTGCGCGGCGTGTTCAAGCCCGCATTGGCAACGAGACTCAACCCCGGAAGTAGTTCTGAGGAATAAACGGCATCGCCGTGACCGTCACCGGGACCTGCTTATCGCGCACCGCCACCACCAGTTTCGTACCGGGCTGGCCCAGCGCGCGCTCGATATAGGCCATCGCGATCGGGCCACCGACACTGGCGCCGTAACAGGCCGAGCAAGTTTCCCCTACCACGCGACCGGATTCATCCATGACAGCCTGCTTCTCGCGCACTGGTCGCTTGCCGTCCACGGTAAGACCAACGCGACACAGCGCGGGCTTATCGGCGATTCGCCCGAAGATCACCTGCGCACCCGGGAAGCCGCCCGCTCGCGCGCCATCCGGCCTGCGCGATTTACTGATAGACCAGAGCAGGCCGGCCTGCACGGGGTCGATCTCCGTGGTCAACTCATGGCCATAGAGACACAGGCCGGCCTCAAGGCGCAGCGAGTCGCGCGCGCCCAGGCCGATGGCCTGCACAGATTCGATCGCGAGCAAACGGCGCGCCAGTTGTTCCGCCGCGGCGCCGGGCACGGAGATCTCAAACCCGTCCTCACCGGTGTAGCCCGAACAGGTAATATAGGCCTCCACCCCGTCAATCACCGCGGCACAACCGTGCATAAAGGTCAGCCGTGCCGCCTCCGGACACAGCGAATGCATGACTTCGCGTGCCGCGGGGCCCTGCAGGGCCAACAGCGCCTGGTCTTCCAGCACGGTCAGGACCTGACCCGACAGGTGCGCACGCAGGTGTTCGATATCCTGCGTTTTACAACCGGCATTCACGACCAGGAAAATCTGGTCCTCGCGCCAGCGCGTGATAATCAGGTCATCCAGTACACCGCCACTCTCCGTTGTGAATAACGCGTACGTCTGCTGATTGAGCGCGAGCGCCTCGACGTCCACGGGCACGAGGCTTTCGAGCATCGCAGCGGCTCCCGGGCCCTCGATAAGCACCTGTCCCATATGGGAGACATCGAACAGCCCCGCCGCCTGCCGCGTGTGCAGATGCTCCTTGATGATGCCCGCAGAGTACTGCACCGGCATGTCGTAGCCGGCGAACGGGACCATTTTGGCGGACAGTTCCCGGTGTAAGGCATCCAGCGGCGTGTGCAACAGCGTCATAGTATTTCCTCGGTTTGATAGGGTGCGATTTCAACGATGCGCCACTCTAACCAGCCCCCTCGGGCCTCGCAAGCCCTGTGTCCGCGCAGCGGCGAACAATCATGGACAGCCACGGACACATCGCGCGCCCGAACTCACACGCACAAAACCGCATCGGCTCGACTCCCGGAGGCTGGCACCAAAATTGCTACCTCTATAGTCCGGCGGCCCGCTATCGCTTGCGCCAATCCAGGGACGGACTCTACAGGGATGTAGCTCGGTGCGCAGGGAGCGCCACGGACGGCTGCGGGTCGCCGGACTTATTCCCTATAGATTTTGCGGAAAACTCACAAGAATTTCGTTGTTCCACTCCAGTATTTTTGATTTACTCGCCCCAAAGCGACCAGTGATAACGCTGGGGTACGCTGTTGGCTATTGCTAGATCATCGGGAGGTGATTTATGGGGGAACGTAACCAGGAATCTTCGACACCTGAGCCGCTGGACGATGACTTTGAACCGGGACTGGCAGACATTTCTGACGAAATGCTGGACGACCTGGTACCGATGTCTTCGGAAAAGCAGCGTCTCGTCGCAAAGCGCCGTCTGGCGGAACAACGGCTGGAACAGAAGCGCCTGCGTGACGAGTTGGGCGACTACGAGTTACTGCTCGAAGATTATTGAAACCGCAGCGGGG
Source organism: Halioglobus sp. (assembly GCA_020443325.1). GTDB lineage: Bacteria > Pseudomonadota > Gammaproteobacteria > Pseudomonadales > Halieaceae > Marimicrobium. Next base: position 4,610 of record JAGRIK010000197.1, on the reverse strand, counting down.
CTTATGCCCCGCTCGCCACAACGCTTCAGGCGCCGTTCATCGCGGCGCGCAGCTTCCTTAAACCCTCTTCACTGGCATTGAAATTACCGTGCTCCGTCACCAGCGCCTTCACCAGTGCTGCGGGCGTTACGTCGAATGCGGGGTTCAGGGCCTGGCTGTGAGCCGCCGCCAGGTTGACCTCGCGCAGCTCACCACCGGCGTCGAGCCCGGCAATACTCAGCACTTCGGCCACATCCCGCTCTTCGATGGGAATCTGCTCACCACCGGGGCAATCCCAGTCAATGGTCGACTCCGGCAGCGCGACATAGAACGGGATACCGTTGGCCTGTGCGGCCAGCGCCTTGAGATACGTTCCGACCTTGTTGCACACATCGCCATTAGCCGCAGTGCGATCACTCCCGACAATCACACAATCCACCCGGCCCTGTCGCATCAGCTGGCCACAACTGTTGTCCGCAACGATGGTGCACGGCACACCCGCCCGTTGTAGTTCCCACGCGGTGAGGTTCGTACCCTGGTTGCGCGGCCGCGTCTCGGAAACCCAGACATGCACCGGCATACCGCTGGCATGTGCCTTATAGATGGGGGCCAGTGCGGTGCCCCATTGAATCGCGGCAAGCCAGCCGGCATTGCAGTGGGTCATGATATTGAGGCTATCGCCGCTGCCCAGTGTGCGCAGCAACTGCAACCCGTTGTCACCAATGCGCTCACAGTTCGCGATATCCTCCTCGCGCAGCGCACGGGCCTTGTCCAGCGCGGCCCGGGCCCGCTCAGGCGGGGCCAGGTTGCGAACTGCAACGCTGACTTCCTGTAACGCCCAACGCAAATTGACGGCTGTGGGGCGCGTCGCCAGCAGCGTCGCGGCGGCGCCCGCCAGGTTCTCATCGGATGCGTCCTGGGACAGCGCGTGGGCCAACCCGAACGCTGCCGTAATCCCGATCAGCGGCGCACCGCGCACCTGCATGGTGCTGATCGCATGGCAAAACGCCTCCAGTGAATCCAGATGGCACCAGCGCAGTGTATGGGGCAACAACGTCTGGTCAATAACTTCTACCTTTTCGCTGACAGGGTCCCAACGCAGGCTGCACAACTCATCCGTACCGAACATCTTTTTTCCTCAGGCCGCTGTGCGACCGTGTATTGTGATCAATGACAACTTCGTAGATCCGTTTTTTTTCGGCACCGAGTATCTCAATAGAACAAAGCGCGGTACAAGGACTTTGCGGCGGTTCCGTGTGCCAGTCCACCAACAGGAATCAGACTGCCCGATTATTCGTTGCTACAATGCCCCTCGCCAGCACTCGCTATCCGAGGTTTTCAGTGCCAATAACAATCCAAACGGTCCAGGCCACCGATTCCTGGCAGCAGCAACTGCGCGATGTCGTTACCTCGCGCGATGAGTTGCTGCACATGCTCGGTTTGGACACGGAGGACGTGGGCCACGCCAACGGCGCCTGTGCAGACTTTGCCCTTAAGGCGCCGCGCAGTTTTGTGCAGCGGATGCGCTACGGCGACCCTCGCGACCCGCTGCTGCTGCAGGTACTGTCCAGCCCTCAGGAGATGATCGACGTGCCCGGCTACGTGCGCGACCCAGTGGGCGAGAGCGGTGCGACGATTCCACATCGCGGCATCATTCACAAATACCACGGCAGGGTATTGCTAATCGTCAGCGGCGGTTGCGCGGTGAACTGTCGCTACTGTTTCCGGCGACACTTTCCCTACAACGAGAACCAGAACAGCCGACAGCAGTGGCGCGAGGCGTTGCAGCTCATCGCGGCTGACGACAGCATCGAGGAAGTCATCCTGAGCGGCGGCGACCCACTGGTGGCCACCGATGAACTGCTGCGGCAGTTGATTGCGCAAATCGCGGCTATCAAGCATGTGCGGCGCCTGCGCATTCACACCCGGCTGCCGGTGGTCATCCCTGACCGGGTCACCACGGCACTGCTGGACGCCATTGCGCACCCCGGCCTGCAAACGGTGGTGGTGATTCACTGCAATCACGCCAGGGAAATAGACGATGCCGTCACTGGCGCCCTCGGCGCGTTGCGCGACAGGGGCATCACCCTGCTGAATCAATCTGTGCTGCTGGCCGGTATCAACGACAACCTCGAGGCACAGCTGGACCTGTGCCAGCGGCTGTTCGCCAGCGGTACACTGCCCTATTACCTGCACCTGCTGGACAAGGTACAGGGCGCGGCGCACTTTGACGTGCCGGAGCATCAGGCGCACAGTCTGCTGGCAGGACTGACTGAACGGCTCCCGGGGTATATGGTGCCGAAACTGGTGCGGGAGGTCGCGGGGGCAGGATCAAAGATTGGACAGTTTCCGCGCGAGTGAGCCCTCCGGCCCGCGGGTATCGGGATATCGGTCTTCGAGGTGATTGGTTGTCGATGAACATTAGCAGACGACTGGCAGAGGCGTTGCGCGCACCAGTGCTGGCACTGGCGCTGCTCGCGGCGACATCCTGCACCACGGCCGTGGCACCGGACACAGGGCTGGCCTCACGGCAGCCTGCACTGCCACGCGTCGGCATGTGGCTGCATCCCGACATCGAACTGGATGCGTGGATGTGCGGCTTCGAGACTGCCGAGGAAAACCCGACCACCTATGTTCACACCGAGATAAAGCCCACCTCGTGGCGCGAGGTCGCCGCCCACTCTTCCGTCATCACACTGAACAATTTTATTTTTGCGCAGCCGCAGCCGTGGACAGTATTTGAAAACACGCTCGACTACGCGGACTACATCGCGGTGTTCGAGTCGTTCCCGGCCGACAGCCCCGAGGGCCGCTGGTACCGCCAATTAAATGACCATGTGCGCACGCCGCTGGCTGAATTCGCACGGCAGGACGACCCGACCTCTCGCAAGCTCATCTATATCTATGCGCACCTGTTCGGCTACGATCCGGAGTACGCCCGCAGTCTCGGCCTGCACCCGCTGCGACCCTATACCTACGCATGGCCACCACAACAGCTGCAAGGCGGCTGGCCGCAAGCTTTCCTGATCGAGGAGGGAAACGGGGCGGGGCGGCCCAGCTTCAAAATGCCTGCAACCCGCAGCGCAATGGGCAATGCCGCGTACTTCTACCTGAAACACTTTGAGCAGATCGGCGCGGAAGTGCACCTGAGTCCCTGGCGTGAAATCAACGGGTATTTCAGCGCGGACAAATGCCCGGCTGAAGCAAACGGACAGTGCGGCCTCGATTCCTGGGAGGACCTGTACGATACCTACGAGGCCATGGTGGAGCGTGTCGGCAGCGGACAGTTCGACAACGCGAACATCGCGGTGTACCCGACCCTGCAACTGGAGTCGTTTATCGGCGCCGACACACGCTGCGTCAACGCGAGCGTCGTCGAGCAGATAAAACAGTTCCACACGCGTAATACAGCCAGCGGCGTCCCGTTTGCGATCGGCCTCAGCACGTACCCCTCCGTCGCAGCGGATGGACTGGCGACGTACCAGAGCAGGCTGGACCATTTGCTGGACAGCCTGGACAGCGACACACCGGTCACCTGCGATGCCGACGGCGACGGAGTGCTGGCGCCGGGCGAGGGGATCGACCCTGCCGTGCCTGCGATCCACACTACCCTGCCACGCGCAACCCCATTGACCATAGGCGAAACCAGCAGGCCGCCGTGGCTGACATTCCAGAGCCCCGACCGCGACGCGGTGCGAGACGATGAAAGTTTCGGTGCAAGCATGGCGCTCACTCACCTCGGCTATCGCTACCTTGCCACCGATGGTTCGCCGGCTTACCCACTGCAATTCGTGGCGTTCGCGCTGGGGCCCAACTGGGCGCTACCCGCCAACATGCACGGGCTAAAGACCGTCTGGATATCCACCGCGTCGGGCATTGCCCGCCACTGGCTCACGCCGATGCAACCACTGGCGGGCCAACTCATTCTCGATGTCGCAATGGACCCCGATGGCGATTGGGACAACGACGGCGTACCGAACATCAAACTTGGCGATACACCGGTGACGGCGCTTAACATCGCAGGACAGTACTTAATACGCGCGCCCTCAGGCGCCGCAGGAGAGAAAGCAGCGGACACCATACCGGCCTCAGAACTCGACTACACCCTCGACAACTGCCCCTACCAACCCAATCCAGCACAGGAGGATGCCGATCAAGACGGCATCGGCGATGCCTGCGACAATTGCCTCAACGTCGCCAACTACGGGCAGGCAGACTGGGACCAGGACGGTTTCGGCAGCGCCTGTGACCCCGACCTGGACAACGACGGGCGCATCCAGGAACAGATCGATCTCGCCATCGTGGAGCAGTGCCAGGGCGCAGCGATTGACTGCCTCGCCCATGTCTCCTTCCCGGATATCCCCGCAGGCCAAAGCACACCAAACCTGAACGGAAAGGTCGTACTGATCGACGACATGGACGCAGACGCGGACGTGGATGAAGACGACATAAACGCCTGGCACACGCTCGCCGCGAATCCACGACTGCGCGAGAGTGGCTTCACCTGCGCCGGCACAGCGCCCTGCCCCGACCCGTCATCGGTAATGTTGCGCAACGGACAGACGGTGACAGTTAACAGCCCGCCCCCAAAGCGCAGGGTCTGCGGAAATTTGGGGTCAGAGTAAAAACTC
>JAGRIK010000196.1 GCA_020443325.1 Halioglobus sp. | reverse complement strand
GCCGTAGCATTGGGATGCAGGGCTCGTACCCCAGCAGGCGTTTCACCAAGCGAATTACGTGGAGCGACTGAAACGCCTGCTGGGGTGCGAGCCCGTCGCCCACGACCAAACCCCCGACAGCGCTAAGAAAAATTCATCTCGTTGCAATTCAAGGAGAAAACAACCAGAGATGCCAGATGAAGGGTTTTCAACACGTTGCTAAATACTCGTCCGCCGTATTATCAAATGCGGCCAATGGATCTCATTTTCCTGTAATCGCTGCTAGACTTTTTCCCGGTACGGATGCCTGCAAGGACGCAGTTAACCTATATGGAGATTTCATTATGACCAATTCCCCCTTGATTCAACACAACACCCGGACTGCCCTGGCAGCGAGGGATATTCTTTCATTCAAACGCCGGACGGCGATTGGCGCGCTGGTCCTGGCACTGCTGTTGGGCGTGGGCATGCTGGGGCGGGCTCCCGCCGCGCTGGCCGAGGAACAGGGTTCTCCGGCCGCTCCAGCTGTGACTGCGGTGGCAACGCGGGTCAATATCAATACCGCTGACGCGCAGACACTGGCGGCCAAACTCAAGGGCGTGGGTGAAACCCGCGCTGCAGAAATCGTGCGCTACCGGGAGGCCTACGGCCCTTTCTCCTCTGCTGATGAACTGGTAGAGGTGAAGGGTATCGGCAACTCCACGCTCGATATGAATCGTGAAGTGATAACACTGGAATAAGCTTACCGCATCCGTATTATGAGGGGGCTTTTGCCCCCTTTTTTGTATTGGTGACTCGAAACAGTGAAATGCCTTGTCAGCGGAGCTACCGGGTTTATCGGTCGCCAGCTTTGCCAGCAGTTGGCCGCCTCCGGCCATGTGGTCGTGGCGTTGAGTAAATGTGGGGAGCCACTCGCTGGCGGGCTGCCAACAATCGCTGTGGACCTGGCTCGGAGCGCCCCCGATGACGCACTGTTGCAGGGAGTGGATGTTGTTTTCCACCTGGCGGGAATCGCTCACCAGCGTGCGCCGGAGTCCGATTACAATGCGCTCAACTGCAGTGGCACGCTGCGCCTGGCGCGATCGGCTGCGGCAGCCGGCGTCCGATGCTTTGTCTTCCTGAGCAGTGTCAAGGCGATGGGTCCGCCGGCATCGCCCGAGCCGCGCGCGGAATCCGAATGCGAACTTCCGATGGACGCCTATGGCCTGTCCAAATGGCAGGCGGAATGCGCATTGCGCGACGAGTTTTCGGGGCACGGCATGGCTGTCGTCATCGTGCGCCCCGCCCTGGTCTATGGGCCCGAAGTCAAAGGGAACCTGCTAGCACTGGCCAGGGGTGTGCGCTGGGGGCTGCCGAGGCCGCCGCAGGGGGGGCGGCGTTCCATGATCGCGCTCCAGGACCTGGTCGACCTGCTGTGTGTCATCGCCCGACAACCTCTCGCGGGGGTGCACACCTGGATCGCTTGTGGTGCCGACGCCTACAGTACGCGGGAAGTGTACGACCTGTTGCGGCAATCACAGCGCAAAGGCGAGGGGCTAATGTGGTTGCCGCACTGGGTCTGGCGGCTGGGAGCCCGATTGGTCGACAGTGTGTTTGGGGGGGATGAACAGGCTACCTACAACAAGTTGTTCGGTACAGAGCTCTACAGCAATGCAGCGGTAGTGAAGGCTACGGGTTGGCAACCTCACATCAAGTTGGGGGAAGTGCTGGGACAGCAGGATGTGGGCCGGAGTCGCGATTCATGACAGCAATTTTGGCCACGCTTTTCCTGTCGATATTCCTGTGTGGTATCTACGTGCCGTTTGCCCGGGCACGGCAAATTCTGGATACCCCCAATGAGCGCAGCTCTCACTCGCTGCCGACGCCTCACGGTGGCGGTGTGCCGCTTTTTGCAGCCCTCGTTCTGGGCCTGGTACTGGCTGCATGGCTTTACGGAGCCTGGGGGGAGTCACTCGTCACGCTGACGGCCTGCGCGCTGGCCCTGGCCCTGCTGGGCGTTGTCGATGATTTGCGAGGGTTGTCAGTCCGCTGGCGCCTGGTGACCTATGGTGTCGTGTGTCTGTTCAGTGCGATCACCCTGTTGCAGGATGCGGGGACAGAACCTGTTTTTAGCCGCTCAGTCCTGGTGTTGGTCGCCGCGCTTGCGATGCTCTGGTCGCTCAATCTGTACAATTTCATGGACGGTATCGACGGCATTGCGGCGCTGCAGGCGGTATTCACCTGCTGTGGTGCGGCGCTCCTCTCCTGGCTGGCCGGGGCCGACGACGGCTACGTCCGTTATTGCCTGCTATTGGCGGCCGCACACGGTGGCTTCCTGCTGTGGAACTACCCGCCCGCCCGGTTGTTTATGGGTGATGCGGGCAGCGTGCCGACAGGGTTTTTGCTGGCCGCGCTGGCTGTGCTTGGCGCGGTGCAGGGGCATCTCGATCCGCTGTGCTGGCTGGTGCTGTCGGCAGTTTTTATCACGGACGCCAGCTGGACGCTCGGCTGGCGCATACTCACGGGGCAAAAATTCACCCAACCGCACCGGTCGCATGCCTACCAGCGCTTGAGTCGCCACTGGCACTCGCACTTGAGCGTTGACCTGCTGCTGCTTGCGATTAACGTAGTGTGGTTGCTTCCCATCGCACTGGCGGTGCAGTGGTGGCCCGATAACAAACTAATTTTGGTATTTTTGGCATACCTTCCTCTCCTCTGCGGCATGGTGAAACTGAACAGAGTGGCGTAAAATAAAGCCCTTTCGGGTGCGCTTGTACTGATTCAAAAAATGCGCTCGCCAAAGCACTGGGCACAGGAGGTGACTTGCTAAATCGTCCTGGCAATTTTATGACTCGTTCGCTTGTCGGGTTTGTCGGCAGCTTGAGAGATATCCTGCAGAAGGCGGTGGAACTGCCGCGAAATATCAAGCAGGCCTGTCTGTTCTCGCTCGATATGGTGTATGTCACAGCGGCCATGTGGTTGGCCGTGGCATTGCGTTACGGCCATCTCGATTTCCAGCTGGGTGCCGTGGAATACGCCTGTGGCGCCGTAACCCTTGTTGTCAGTGCGATGGTTTTCCTGCGGCTTGGGTTGTACCGTGCCGTGATCCGTTTCATGGGCCAGCAGGCCATCTGGGCCATTATTTCAGCAGCGGGATACTCCACGTTAGTATTAGGTGCGGCAGTCTTCTTTGCGCGCGCCGAAGTGCCCCGATCCACGCCCTTTATCTACTGGATACTCCTGGTCGTAGGCATCGGTGGGACAAGGCTGGCAGTGCGGGCATACTACCAGGCCAAGTTGCGTGCGTTGTCCGAGAACGTGATCATCTATGGCGCGGGGCAATCCGGGCGCCAATTGCTGCAAACGCTACAGCACGGTGAGCAGTACCATGCCGTCTGCTTCGTTGACGATGACAGTTACCTGCAGCGCTCTATTATCAACGGCCTGCAGGTGGCGCGGCCTGAGGATCTGGAGCAACTGATCGACCAGCACGATATTTCACAGATACTGCTGGCCATTCCGTCTGCATCGCAGGATCGACGCAAAGAAATCATCAATTCACTGGTCGGCTTGCCTGTCCACGTGCGCACGGTCCCCACCATTAATGAATTGTTGGCCGGGGAAGCAAGCGTTAACCAGATTCGCGATATCGACCTCGATGATCTGCTGGGCAGGGAGCCTGTGCCACCGCATCCGGAATTGATCGAAAAGTGTATTACCGGGAAAGTGGTGATGGTGACGGGAGCAGGTGGCTCCATCGGGGCGCAACTGTGCCGTCAAATTATACGGTCCGGCCCGCAGGAACTGGTATTGCTCGATAACTCCGAGTATGCGCTGTACAGCATAGAGCGCGAGCTGCGGTCGTCGATGGCCGCGCTCGGTTTGCAGGTGGAATTGGTGCCCCTGCTGGGGTCTGTGCAGGACCAGAATCGCCTGGAGAGCATCTACCGCACGTTTGAGGTTCACACGGTTTATCATGCGGCGGCTTACAAACATGTGCCCATGGTGGAGTACAACATTGCCGAGGGGGTAGCCAACAATGTTTTTGGCACCTGGTACGCGGCAACTGCAGCGCGCAAGGCAGGTGTTGAGACTTTTGTACTGGTATCGACCGACAAGGCGGTGCGCCCGACGAATATTATGGGCGCGTCCAAGCGACTGGCCGAAATGATTCTGCAGGGGCTTGCGCAGGAGGAGAGCTCCACCCTGTTTTGTATGGTCCGGTTTGGCAATGTGCTCGGGTCATCCGGGTCGGTTGTGCCACTCTTCCGGCAACAGGTTGAGGAGGGTGGCCCGGTGACAGTGACGCACCCCGATGTGTCCCGTTACTTCATGAGTATCCCCGAGGCTGCGCAACTGGTGCTGCAGGCGGGAGCGATGGCGACCGGTGGCGATGTCTTTGTGCTTGATATGGGCGAGCCGGTGCGAATTGTCGATCTCGCCAAGCGCATGATCCGGCTAAGCGGCTATGAAGTCGGCCACAATAGCCGGATGGGTCAGCACATTGATATAGAGTTTATCGGGCTGCGCCCCGGCGAAAAGTTGCACGAGGAGTTATTGCTCGGCACCAATGTAACCGGCACAGGACACCCGATGATCATGCGGGCAGAGGAGGAGTGCCTGCCCTTCGCTCAGCTTCAGAAACTGCTGGCAAAACTGCGCGGCCACTGCGACAAGCTCGACTGTGACGGTATCAGTGCAGTATTGAGCTTTGCGGTGAGTGGCTTTGGGGACCACAGGGTAAGCCACGATCATCTCTGGAAAAGACAAGGCAAGCTTGTAGCACTGGAGACCGCAGCGGCTTCAAATGTAAAGGAACTGTTTCCAGACAGCCATTAAGTACTTCGAATACACCCTGATCAGCGTTTTTTCTCAGTCATCCTTATCATCAACATCGAACTGTCCGGTGAGGCGTCGCCTGATATGTGACCACGACATTCCTGCGGCGAGAATGAAGGACAGTACAAGCAGGACGATCCAGGTCAGTGCGCCCGTCGCGTCGAGGCTTAGCAGGCCCAGATCAACAAACCACCAGATGATGCAGGCAAAGAGCGCACCGCCAAGTACGATACCCAGCACCCCCAGTGACAGTAGGGTAGCGCGAAGAAAGACTATCCACGCGATCAATAAAATTACGCCGATCAGTGCCATCACCGGCCCAAACGTTGCGCTCTGGGCCATGACCCAGCTTACGTAGGAGTAATCCGAGGGGTTGTAGGTTCCCAGAACCAGGGCGATGGCAAAAAGCCATCGAGCGAAGAAACTGCCGATATTGAATTCTGTGGCCATCGTCGATCATCCCGTGCTGAAGATACGCGCATGATAATCGCTGCGCTGGGCGTTAGGCTACTCTGGAGGCCGGGTTTTTCGAGCTTGCTCAGCCCACGTTTGATTCAGGCGTTTCTGAAGCATTGCCTGGCAGTGTGGCGACGGACAACAATCGGCATCGCGCCTGGAAGTCCACCATCAGCCTGTCCAGATTTCCCAGCGAGCCCATACGTTCACCGTGTATCGCCAGCGCATTCTCATAGAGCCGCATATCCCAGTGGTTTTTCTCGCGGAATTCTACCGTGAGTTCAGGCCCCAGTTGCTCGAAAACAGACTCGATACGCTGTACCAGTTCCACTTCGCGGCCGAACGTTTCGTTCTGGCGCAGGTAGGACAGGTCGATACCCGGGAAATGCTTGCCCAACTCCTGCTCAAGAAGCACCATGCTTTCATCGTAGCGTTCCACGATAACGAGCAATGGAGTTTTAATCAGCATTGCGACGCTCTCCAGATACGCGGGCTCGCCAATCATGCTGTCGAAATTGCTGGTGCAAAAACTGCAGTGAAAATTGCGAATGGTCGGTGCCACATCGGGCTGCATGCGCCAGCGCACATAATCGGCAAACGACAGTTTCTTGGCCTGGATTGCCCCCGGGGTGTTGGCTTCCTGGCGGCGCTCGAAATCGTATACGGAGCGCGCGCGGTCGATCGGATGTCGCAGCGCGATCAGCGGCAGCAGTTGCAGCTCCCCGGAGAGGGGCAGGGGGAACCTGATGTGGTGGCTGGAAATCGCTGAGATCTCCTTGTGTGTTTCCAGGTACGGCTTGAGGTAGGCGGCACCGCGGCGCATATTGTCATCATCCCGATGATCGATAAACGCGGGACCAAACTGTCGCTGCAGACTCCAGTCCAGCGTCGTTCCCGCATTCTTGAAGAGGTGACAGTGCACGATGACAGGGCGGGCGGTCATGGGCTTCTTTTCCTGTTCTTGTGGCTGTTCTTTCTCCAGAATACCTTCCAGGGCGGTGCGGATCGTCTCCGTGCTGAACTGCTCCCTGATGACCTGTCGACAATTCGTGGACAGCTTTTGCCAGAGGAATTTCTCGCGGTACAACTCGATGACATTATTGGCGAATTCTGTCTCGCTGTCCGATATCAGGGCATTAAGCCCGTCTGTCAACTGCATGCCCTCGGCGCCAATACTGGTGGTGACGACCGGTAGACCGTAGGAAAAACTCTGGCCGATCTTTCCTTTGACGCCGGCGCCGTGCAGCAGCGGGGAAACAAACACCTTGCTGTCATTGAAATACCCGGAGACATCTTCTACGAATCCGGTCACCGTAACCGACTCGTTGGCGAGCCCCAGCAATCGCTCGGTGGGTTCACTGCCGACGATGGTCAGGTGGATATCGGGTATCTTCTTCTTGATCAGCGGCAGAATATAATCGATAAACCAGATGATGCCCTCTTCATTGGGTGGATGGGCAAAACTGCCGATAAACATCAGGCCCTGGCGTTCTTCAAACCCTTTGAGGCAAGGCTCCAGTGAGTGAATATTGGAGACCACGGAAATCTTGTCGGCAAACTCCTCGTTCTCGAGCATCTGTTTTTCGGTGGGGCTGACAACGAGGGTGACGTCCGCCTCCTCGGCCAGGAAGAACTCGAGGTTTTTCCAGCGCTGGACTTCGAGATCCAGGCGACGCTGTTCGCGCACGTAATGCAAGTCGACCGTGTCAAAGATGGTTTTTGCATTCGAGTATTTCTTGACGAGATGCATGTATTTCTTGGTCGTGGTGGGGCGCGACATCAACACCACATCCAGCTCTTTGCCGTGCTCCCTTATAAAATTCTCAAAGTGCAGCCCGCCGTAGTACGTTTCGATCCCGAGATCCTGCAGAACCCGGGTGTATTTGGGGTCGTACGTGAGTTGATCGGGCCAGAACGACACTTTGTAGTTCATCTCCTGCAGGATCTGCAGCATGTTGAGCATGCGGAACGAACCTGAGTCCCGATCGAATGTCGGTACCTGGTGGTCAATGATGAGAATATGCTTGTCGCCGGTTCTCTCCCTGGCGCCGAAGAGGCCGGCAGAGCTGAGGACATGATCCCTGTCGAGGACTTCCTGCCATTTCTCTATAAACTTCAGGCGGTTGATATCCTGGTAGCGCTTATAGCCTGAACTGGTTTCCTTGCCGGCAGACGCGCCGCCGTAATGCACTATCCTGGCCGCGGGCTGGTAGATCACTTTGTAGCCGAGTGCGCGAACGGTAAAACACAGGTCTGTGTCCTCGTAGTAGGCGGGTGCAAAGCGCTGGTCGAACCCCCCAATCTCATTCCACAGTGTGCGAGAAATCAACAGGCACGCTCCTGAGCAGTAATCGACGGCTTTCCGGTAGGAATACTTGGGGAGATCAGGGTTGTCACCGTGCCCGTAGTTACAGCCGTTTCCGTCACTCCAGATGATGCCGCCCGCTTCCTGCAGTGTGCCGTCGGGATAGATGAGTTTTACGCCCACGATGCCGGTACTGGCGTCCGAGAACGGCGCCAGCATCGCGTCCAGCCAGCCCTCGCTGACCTCCGTGTCATTGTTCAGGAAGAGGAGGTAGTTGCCTTTTGCGACCTCCGCAGCCTGGTTGCACGCGTTGACAAAGACTTCGTTGGTTTCATTGGTGATGACCCGAATACCGTCTATAGCTGCGAGGCGTTGCGGGGTCTCGTCCGTCGAGTTGTTGTCGACCACGATAATTTCGTAACTCCCCCGGTTATGGAGATACAGGGAGTGCAAACACTTTTCGGTAAAGGCCCAGTTGTTGAACACCGGAATGATAATGCTGACATTGGGATCTTCGGTGACCGGAAATGCAATGTCCCCGGATTCCGCTACATGTCCAGCCTCGTCTGACTGTGTCTCGGACCCTGGTTCCGACCCTGCCTCGTCCGGCTCCTGCGGTGCATCCGGCGCGGGGGGCTCACTATCCCCGGCGCCGACCTGCGGTTGCGACGGCTCCACTGCGGGCTCCAACGCCTGCTCGTTGTCCTGCGCCGTGATCGTGGGAGTATCCTCTATGGCGACACCGTAGATGGCATCGGGCTTGTTTTCTGCGGTTGCAGCGGCAAAATAGCTCGCCTCCTTGATGTCCGCTTCTGCGGGCTGATCGGACTGCGGCGGCGATTCCGGATCAGGTGAAGCAGCAGCCTCAGCGGGTATTGAATCGCCGCTGGAGTCGGCTTCCGGTTCAGCGCTCGTGTTTGTGACGAGGAAGAGTCCGGGCCTGCTCCCCGGTTCCACTTTCGGCTTGGCAACTACAACTGCCGTGATTGGCTGGATTTCGCCCTCAGCTTCGTCGCCAGCCGGTTCCGCCGACTGTGGATGCGTTTCTTCGCTCGCGACAACAGCCGTCTCCTCGGGCGCCTCTGGCGGCGGAGTTGGTTCGGGAGCCTCGCTGGCGTCCTCGGCTTGCGGGGTAGGCGCATCCGAGTGGTCTGCAACAAAGGTTTGCTCCGTATCGGCTGCTGGGAGCACCGGCTCTGCTATTTCGACGTCGCCCAGCTCCGCCGGTTGCGATGTAAGCTCTTCGGCGTTTTCTTCAATTGCCGGTTTTTCAACTTTTTCCCCGGTGACCCACTGCTTGGTTCGCTGCAGCATTCTTCTCAGCAGTGTGCCATCCGGGAACATACCCTCGACCATACGCTGGTATTTTTGATACGCCCGCCATGGCCTCGTTGCATAAACCTGGAAAATGATTTTCTCCAGTTCCTCGTACCTGGCCTGTAATTGAAGCTGGTTGTCCTGCCGCCTGTTCAAATCCTCATTCTTCGCGGCAACGATGCCCAGCTGGTGCTCGACCTCTTCCTGCAGTTCTGAGATGCGTTGCAGTCGTGCCTGCTCTTCGGTTTTCTGCGCTGAGATGACAATTTTTTGCGCAGCTATCACGTTCTGCAGCGCCAGTTGTTCCTGCTTATGGACAGAGATATTATCCTGCAGCATGGCGATCTCATCGTGCCTGCTCGAGATCGCACTCTGCAGGATGGTAATCTCATCCGCCTGCATCGCTATCTCATTGCGTAAGTCCGATATGACGCTGGCCTGGGTGGCAATTTCACTCTGCTGCGATGCGTGGAGACCCTGAAATTCCGACTCCTGGGCAGCCAATTGGTCTCGCAGCGCCGAGATTGTGATATGTGGGGTCAGTAACTCGTTCTGTAAATGCGCAATCTGCTCATGCAGGTTTGCGATTTCAGCATGAAGAGTGCTGATATCATTTTTCAATTCATTGGATCTGTTCTGCAGAACAATCCGGTCGTGGTAGAGGTGTTCTGTGTTTGCGATATACCGATATTCACGGAACGTCTTATCGGCATCCATTCGTGCTTTGATGCGGTTTAGCTTCGCCTGATACCAGGCGGGAGAACTATCCTCCTTGGCTTTCTCCAGGGTCAGCGCGACATCGCTATTGTAAAAAAGGTCCTGGTTAATTCGGAACTGTTCGCCGAGGTTATCAAATGCCTCGAAATCGTCCGCCGCCGTCTCACCCTCTGCAATTTTGCACAGCAATCGATAAAAGTCGGAAATCGTCTTGTGGCAGCGTGCATCGAGGTCTGCATCCGGCACCTTGTGATGGCGCATATCCGGATCGACAAACTGCTCAAGTCTTTCCGGGTCGATTTCGGAGAAGTCTGGTTTTTCCAGCCCAACCGTATCGAAAACGTGTTCAATGGTCTCCTGTGGTTCGCCAAGGACCGACTCAAATTTCACGAAGCAACGCGGAAGGTGCCTGGTACTTCGTTCGGCCTCCAGCATGTACTGCATCCACAGGACCAGTGATTTCTCCATGGAGAATCCGTTCCGGCGCGCCAGCGAATCCGCGATCTCCAGTGGGCTGCGAACCACCAGTGCTACGCGTGGTGAGATTTTTTCCGCTTCCAGCAAAGGCAGCCAGAACGGCAACAGTCGGCATAATCGCGGATCCTTGACCGCCGACAATTCGCCCTCGGGAATATCTGTGCGCAGGAAAGTGCGGACGTCCTCCAGGAGTTGTGAATCCTTGAACTTTGCAGGCCAGTGCCCTGGCAGCGGTAGTGGGTCGTCCCAGGAGGAATCAAACGATTCCAGAATACAATCGTTGGCGAGGACGACGTACTTGTTCTCAAAGAAACCCTTGGGATTGTCGCTTTGTGTCTCGAGCATCTTCGTGCCGAGATTGACTCCCAGGAGGTTGAGAATACCGGTGAATGCGGATGTGCCGCTGCGGTGCATTCCCAATACAAGTAGACAATTCTTCATAAATTATTTGCGTCACGCACCTGGGCTATAGTTGCTGACTTTTATATAAGCGGGAGACATGCGTCATGCCGCGCTAGTTTTGCGGTTCTGGTGTCGGGCGAGATTTGCGCTGCTCGAGCCCCATTAATTTGAATAATCGCTGGCACTGGCGTATGCCGAGTTCCACCTCATACCGCCGGCGCAAATGCTCCGAGAGGGTTTTTCCATCCCAGAGGGATCGTGCAAAGCCAAACGCTTCGGGACTTTTTCGCAGATCCTGCTGCAGCGATTTCCATTGCCGGGTATTCAATGACCGTGGGCGACCCCGACGCTCACCTTCACGCAATCCGTCGAGGCCCTGGTGTTCAAAGGCCCTGACCCAACGTTGCACGGTGCGCCTGTCCTCGCTGAACAGCTCCGCGACCTGCTGACAATCATG
>JAGRIK010000195.1 GCA_020443325.1 Halioglobus sp. | reverse complement strand
CTGCCGGTATCGCAACCTGTGGTCTGACGTCGGCCGGCGCAGCTTGGTGCTGGGGAGGCAACTCCAATGGAAACCTGGGCAATGGCACCCAGTGGGAAGGGTCGGATATACCGGCGCCAGTCATGACCAGTGCGAAATTCATCTCGATCAGCATCGGTCAGATCTCCGCTTGTGGAGTAAGTACGGCCCGTGACGCACTCTGCTGGGGGAACAATTGGTACGGCCAACTCGGTATAGGTTCTGCGGGAGGAAGTGGGGGTGTCGCCGACAGTTATTCGCCGGTTGCTGTGCTCGGTGGTCTCAAATTTGAGAGAATAGCCACCGACGGTCCGCACGTTTGCGCAATGCAGAACGACGGCACCGTCTATTGTTGGGGGTATGGCGCCGATATAGGCACGGGCGCGATCGATGGCTATGTATCATTACCGGTGCGGGTTGACTACACCGGTTCACCATGGGTCTCGCTGGCGGTCGGTTACGATGAGACCTGCGCAATTACAGAAGCGGGCGCACTCGATTGCTGGGGACAGGGTAGTTCAACCATGCCAATAAGCACGGGGCGGTCAATCGTACGCATCAAAAGCAAACAGCCCTTCACAGCCTATGCCCTGGGTGGATCGCATGCCTGCGCTATCGGTGCTGACGGTTTCGCGTATTGCTGGGGGCAGAACTACCACGGCCAGGTCGGACGGCCACCGAGCGACCCATAGGGGTTACGCACTGTATGTTTCGCCCTGTAGTTGCCATTCTCCTGGCTGTGCTCATTGGATGCACTTCGCACGATTACAAGGATCTTCCGCGCAACAATGGCGAAATGCCGCCATACGCACTCACTGTGGGGGAAGTGGTCAGCATAACGACTAATAATGGGCAAAAACTGGAGTTCGAGATAACCGGTCTTTCCAGGAGTTCCATTCATGGTGACGATGTCGAAGTGAGTTATGACAATATTCAGGCTGTCCAGGTTAAGCAGGCGGATGAAACCAGAACAGGGGGTAATTTTTTATACTTCCTGATGGCCATCGAACTGCTACTGGTAGTCGCCTTCGCGGCGATTGTTGGCTGACCCGGTGCTGCCCATCTCTCCGTTATTATCGACCACGACACCAGCCCTTGTATCAGGCTCCTGCCATGAATCTAGTCCGTGATGATCCTTCAGCCAGGTTGATCGGGCGGGTCTGCAGGCCTGCCATTCGCTCCCTCAGGCCAGCCCTTGATATAGACATCGCGCTTGGCGTATGGGATTTCGATATGGTTGTCGATAAACTTCTGGTAAATCGCGCAGTTCAGGGCATCGACGGCCCGGCCGCGAAGCTCGGGATCCTCGATCCAGCACAGGAGCTCAAACTCCAGGGCGGAAGGTCCGAAATTGCGAAAGCGCACCCTGTGCTCGGGTTCGCGGCATACCTGGTCATTGGCTTCCGCGATGTCCATTAGAACCTTGCGTACCAGGTCGATGTCACTGCCATAGGCGACACCAATCGGGACCCGTACGCGGTATTTTACATGCGGGCCGCCGGATTCATTGATAACACTGGAGTTGCCGATGACGGAGTTGGGCACTGTCACTTCCACGTCGTCCCGGGTCAGGATACGGGTAGAGCGCAGGCCGATATTGGTGACCTTACCCCGTTGGGTATTTTCCAGCACGATGTAGTCGCCGATCTTGTAGGGAGCATCGGCCAGGATAAAAGCGCCTGCGAACAAGTTGGCCAGCGTATCCTTGGCGGCGAAACCTACGGCGATGCCGACGATGCCTGCGGAGGCGAGCCAGGCCGTCATATCGATGCTCCAGATATGAAACAACAGGTAGACCGCTATCGATATCACCGTGACCAGGGCAATGTTGTTGAACAGCGGCAGGGTATGCTGGCGGATCACGTGCCCTGCGCCGTGACGGCTGGACATGTTCTGCATAATCACGCGTGTGAGGCGTACTGCGAATGTCGACCACGCGATCAGCAGCAGGCTCAGAATGATCGCCCGAAGCGCAACGAGCAATTGCGCTGGTGGGCCAGCCAGTTCCAAGGCCAGCAAGAATCCAACGGCAATTACTGTCCAGTAAAGCGGTGCGCGCAATAGTCTTGTAATGGATTCATGCAGGTGATGGAAGCCGTGCTTTACGAGGCCGCCGAGCAGTCTGCTCAACAGGAAGGATATGAGTCTGGCCAGGGTGAAAGCTATCAACAGGACGAAGAGAGCCTTGAGATAGACGTGGTCCCCCAGAAATTCCAGCGAGGCATTCATTGTGCCGAGCAGTTTCTGCATTTTCGATGTCTCTTGGCGCGTGCCTTAACCGGGTGCAAGTACTACCGCGAGTGAATACAGGCGGTATTGCCATTGCTCCACGCAGGAGCAACTACCAGCTATTCCGTCAATGTTTCCCCGCTACCGCCCATTTCTGCGGGGACATCCCGCATCTTCGGCAGGCCATCCCGGATGGGAAGAACGGATTCAGAGTAAAAGACGTGTAAGGCGGGCTGATAGTCGAATTCCGGAAT
>JAGRIK010000194.1 GCA_020443325.1 Halioglobus sp. | reverse complement strand
TATGCACTGGATGGCGCGGCCACCAGCATCCAGGTGGAGGCGCAGCGCTGGCAGAAGATCGAGAGCCGCCTGCGGCGCTGGCGCGGCGACTGGTGCGCCGTCCTCACCGACAATCTGGCGGCGGAAGGGAGCACCCAGTTTCGCAAGCAATCGCGCGCGCTGGCGTTGCGCGGCATGCAGCGGTGGCGGCCCGGTCTCTGGGTGCGGCCGAACAACTTGCGCGGTGGGCCGCAGCAGCTCGGTGAAGAGTTGCTGGCACTGGGCCTGGATGCGATTCGCGGCCAGTGTGTCATCGCGCAGGGCGACGAGGATTGTGAAACCAGCCTGCGCAACCTATGGAATTGCTCACAGCTGGAAAACTCGTACCGACAGAAAATTGATCAGTTACAGGACGCTACCAACCGCCTGGAAAACCCCCAATTCCCCGCCGTGCTCAGTGAAACGCTGGAGCTGGGCGGCAATTGCATCAAAGTGTTGTTAACAGACCCCCTGTTGCCGGACGAACTGGCAAGCGGGGACAGCCGCCGCCAGCTGGTGAGCCTGCTGAAGGATTACGATAGAAAGGGCCGGCGCCAGTGGCGGCAATTTATTCAAGCGCTATAGGGAGGGCAGCACATGAGCGCACCCGGATTCACTGAAGTGTTTTCCCACCTGCTCGAGGAGTATCGCGAGGGCAGGGCAGCGCCGCCATTTCAGGCGAAAGTGGACACCCGCTTTTACACGGATCCCGCCTGGTTCGAGAAAGAGAAGGCCGCCCTGTTCAGCGATGGCCCGATTCTCGTCGGGCATGTCGCCATGTTGAAGAGCAACGGGGACACCTTCACCCACGATCACCTGGGCAAGCCGATCATGGTGGTGCGCGCCGGTGATGGTGAGATACGCGCGTTCCTGAATGTGTGCCGCCATCGCGGCGTTCGCCTCGTCAACAGCGACGAGGTCATTAACAAGACCAGTTTTGTCTGCCCCTACCACAACTGGACCTACGGGCTCGACGGCGCGCTAAAGCACATACCCCTGCACGAGGAGAGTTTCGCCGGCCTGGATGCGCAGTGCCACAGCCTGAAAGCGCTGCCACTGGCGATATGTGAGGGGCTCATTTTCGTCAATCCCGATCCGCTGGGCAGCATCGACCTCGAGAAGCACATGGGCATGGTCAAGGCGGATTTCGCAGCATTTGGTATGGCCGACCATGTGTTTTTCCGGCAGACCGTCACCACGTTGAAAACCAACTGGAAATTGCTGGTCGATGCCTTCCAGGACGGTTACCACGTGACCCGGCTGCACAGGAAAACAGTGGGCCCGCATTTTATTGACGTTGTCTCTCGCAGCGAGCGCAGTGGCGACCACCTGCTTTCCGTCGTGGCACGCAATGAGTTCGCAGACGCACTGGATCTACCCCCCGAACAATGGGACCTGCGCCGACAGGCCTCCTGTGCGATGTACCTGTTTCCAAACGTCGAGATGATTATTCACCCGGATTACATCAGCTACCTGGCTTTTTTTCCGACCAAAGTCGATGAAACTGTCGTGGTACACGGTTGCTTCATCGAGGAAGAACCGCAGAATGAGAAAGCGCGGGCCCACTGGGAGCGTGCGTTCGACATTATCGAAAACGGCGTGTTCCGCCCCGAGGATTACTTTGTCTGTGAGCAGGCACAAATCGGCATGTCATCCGGCGCCAACAGCCACCTGTTGCTGGGCGCCCACGAAACCGGGGTAAAAGCGTTCCATGATCTGCTGGCAGAAAAGATGGGCCCTTACCTGGCCGAATGATCGCAGCGGTGGCGCGGTTCAAGCCGCGGGCTACCTCAGGTGCCGCAGAACGTCTGGCGCACGACCTGCTCCGGTTGCGGTGGCGTGGCGAACACTGCCAGGTCCGGTCGATACGCGTGCGGGCTCGCCAACACCTCCATCAGGCGATGAAACACGCCGAGGTCTTTTTCGTCCGTTGCCGCGGCAATGGCCTCTTCCACCAGATGGTTGCGCGGGATAAACACCGGGTTCGCTCGATCCATCAGGGCCTGACGTGCCGCTGCGGGCTGCGCATCCTGGTCAAGCCGTGCTCGCCAGCGCTCCAGCCAAGGTTGCAACGCGTCTGGAAATTCAAATAACGCTGAGACATTGAGTGACGGCTCGTCGCGCTCGTGCACAAGGTCGGCCAGCCGGCGAAACGCCAGTGTGAAATCGAGGCCGTGCTCGGCCATGAGTTGCCACAGGTCCTCTACCAGTGCCGCGTCCTGTTCGCCGATCGCTTCCAGCCCCAGTTTGCGCGCCATACCCTGGGCATTGGCGTCCAGGAATTGCCCGGGAAATGCGTCGATCGCTTTTTGCGCCAGCGCGACCGCGCGCTCGGGGTCATCGTCCAGTATCGGCAGCAGCGCCTGCGCGAGGCAGGACAGGTTCCAATGCGCGATACCCGGTTGGCTGCGGTACGCGTAGCGCCCGCCGTGGTCGATGGAACTGTAGACCTGGTCCGGGTTGAACGCGTCCATGAACGCGCAGGGGCCGTAATCGATAGTCTCCCCGCAGATCAGCATATTGTCGGTGTTCATCACGCCGTGGATAAAGCCCAGCAACTGCCATTGCGCTATCAGGCTTGCCTGCCTTGAAACAACGCCTTCCAGTAGCGCGAGTACCGGGTTTTCGCCGGCCCGGGCGTCGGGGTAGTGACGCTCGATGACGTGATCGGCCAGCAACTGCAGCGCCTCGACGTCCTTGCGCGCCGCGTAATACTGGAACGTCCCGATGCGGATATGGCTGCTGGCCACTCGCGCCAGTACCGCGCCCGGAAGGAATCGCTCGCGCGCGACCACATCACCGGTGGTCACAGCGGCCAGTGCGCGGGTGGTCGGTACGCCCAGGCGATACATGGTTTCACTGAGAAGGTATTCGCGCAACACCGGGCCCAGCGGGGAGCGGCCGTCGCCGCCGCGGGACCAGGGAGTAGGGCCGGAGCCCTTCAGTTGCAGGTCAAAGCGATGCCCGTCACGCGCGATGATCTCGCCCAGCAATACGGCGCGGCCATCGCCCAGTTGCGGGTTGAAGCCGCCAAACTGGTGCCCGGCGTACACGGTGGCTATGGGATCGGCACCGGGCGGCGTGGCATTCCCGGCGACCGCTTCGGTACCCGCTGCAGACTTCAGCCAGTCCAGGTCGATGCCCAGGGCTGTGGCCAGTTCCTCATTCACGCGTATGGGTCCGGGTGCGGCCACCGGTTCCGGGGCCTGGCGGGCGTAGAACCGTTCCGGCAGGCGTGCGTAACTGTTGTCAAAAGCGATGGGGTTCATGGAGCAAAATCCTTAAGCGCGTGGTTTATCTGCAGAGCAGGAGCACAGCGCGCCGACGCGGGAGCGGGCGCTGATACAGCCGTAATGCTAACAGACATTCCGGCGCGGGAGGATTTATCGGGTTGACGGGGGGATTGGGTAGTGGCTTGATACACGGTTCGCACACCGCGCTGCTACAAAATAGTGAACTGGAGGACATGCATCATGGCAAAGAAGACCTGGGATACCCTGATTCGCAATGCACTGGTATTCGACGGGACCGGTACCCCGCCCCAGAATGTGGATATTGCCGTGAAAGACGGGCGTATCGCCGCGCGCGGCAGCAAGTTGCCCACCGCGCAGGCCACCCGCGTGATAGAGGGCGAGGGCAAGTGGCTGATGCCGGGGCTGCTGGATATCCACACCCACCTCGACCTGGAGGTCGACCTGGAGCCGGGGCTGCCGGAAGTGGTGCGACACGGTACCACCACCGTCCTGGTGGGTAACTGCAGCCTGGGCACCTGTTTTGGCCGGCAGCAGAGCGGTGAGCAGAACCCTATCGTCGATTGTTTTACCCGTGTGGAGAACATCCCCAAATCCGTGCTGCGCCAGTGTGTCGACGCGGTCGAATGGGACAACACGGGGGATTACCTGGATCACTTTGCGAACATTCCATTGGGCCCCAATGTCGGAGCCTTTATTCCCCACTCGATGCTCAGGGTGGAGGCGATGGGCCTGCGCGACAGCGTCAGCCGCGCGCCCTCGGAAGAGGAGTTGGTGCGCATGGAGCAGCTGCTGGAGGAGGGGATGAACCAGGGGTACCTGGGTATGAGCACCGACGGCTTACCCTTCCATTACCTGGCAACCGAGCCGTTCACGGCCAAGCGCATTCCCACCCAGTTCGCCAGTTTTGGTGAGATGAAACGGCTGCTCAAGGTGGTGCGCAAATACAACAGGGTGTGGCAAACCACGCCAATCATTGAAAATCGCGCCAAGGCCTTCCTCTATTTCCTGCTCTCCAGCGGCCGCCTGTTTGGCAAAACATTGAAGACTTCTGCACTGTCGGCGATGGAGTTCGTGCTGATGCCCGGTGCGCACAAGGGCTTCCTCGGTTTTGCGGCGCTGGTAAACAGTCGCCTGCTGAAGGGGAACTTGCACTTTCAGGCGCTGGGTACCAACTTCCGTATCTGGTCAGACGGTATCGTCTCGCCGCTTTACGAAGAACTGGATTCCACCTGCGAGCTGATTGCGCGTGAATACGACGATGTGGAAGGGCGTATGGCCCTGCTCAATAATCCGGATTTCGTGCGGCGTTTTCGCGCGGACTGGCACCACGGCCGTCGCGGTCGAAACCTGGCCCATCTCAAGTCGAAACTGGGCATGCCTGACAACATTGTGGTGCGGGATTTCCGCCTGATGATTTTTGACGGCGCCCCGGTCGCAGATTGGGAAGGGGAAAGCTTTCAGGCCGTGTATGACCGGCTGGAACGCTTCCAGTTTGGCGCCGTTGGCGCTGCCCGTTCAGACGCCGAGCGCGAGGTCTTTGAAAAGTTTCCGCGCCCCATTCGCGATGATGCCGACTTCATGCTGCACATGATGCGGACCTATGACAAATCGTTCCGCTTCTGGATAGATGTGGGCAACGCGGGGAATCGCTCGACACTGGATATCCTGATGTACAAGCATGCCATGCCGGGCTTTAACGACTCTGGTGCGCATATCACCAACATGGCCTTTTTTGATGCCAACCTGATGTCCCTGAAGCTGGCGCAGGCGAAGTCGCTGGAGACCGTCAGTGCGATGGTGAAGCGCTTGACCCGCGAACCCGCGGAGTTTTTTGGCCTGGATGTCGGCACGCTGGACATCGGTGCGCAGGCAGACATCGTTCTGCTGGACCCGGAGGTATTAAAAACCTGGGATAGCAACGACAACCGTGTGTTCGAGTACCGCGAATTGTTCAAGCACAAGCAGATGTTCAATCGCTCCGAAGGCGTGGTGACAGCGGTATTGATCAACGGCGAGCCGGCATGGCAGGACGGTGCGGCCACCGCAGCGCTGGGCAGCGAGCGACTGGGTCGGGCGCTGCGTGCTGCGCAACCTGCAATCGCAGACGCGCGGGCGGCTTAACCCGTGCGCTTCTTGGTGAGCAGGCGGAACAACCAGAAGCCGAGGCCGACAGCAGCCATCACGCCAAATATTCCCATCTCGTAGCGTTTGATATTGCCGAGCATGGCTTCAACGGCATAGCCGAAAGAGTAGCCGAGGCTGCCGACGGCGATCGCCCACACGCCTGCGCCTATCATATTAAGCACGAAGAAGCGGGGGCGCGATACTTTTGCTGCCCCCAGCAGGAACGGTGTTACCGAGCGTATGCCGTACAGGAACCTGAAGCTAAGGATCAGCCAAGTCTGGTGCTTTTCCATCATGGCGAGCACCTTTGTGGATTTCGCTTTCCAGTGCGGTCGCTTTTCCAGAATCTTCTGGCCGTTTTTCCTGCCGATATAGAAAAAGGTCTGGTCCCCGATAAAGCTGCCAAGGAACGCGCACACGATCACCCAGGGTAATTCAAGAAACCCGCGGTGCGCCGCAAATCCGCCCAGTACGAGAATGGTCTCGCCTTCGAGAAACGTGCCGATAGCGATCGCCAGATAGCCATAGTTTGCAACCAGTTCCTCCAGTGACATTCGTCTGTTATCCCGCGCTGTCGTAATTGTTCTGTGTGCCTTCGCCGGGTGTAATAAACAGCATTCGGCATGGCTCGGCGATTCTGGCGGTGTGCCAGGCGCCCCTGGGTACGATGACGGTGTCACCGGGTTTGTTCAGGCCAATGCTGTGGTCTGTGTCTTCCAGCTTAACGATAAGAGTCGCCGAGCCAGACAACAGCACCACGGTTTCATCGCCATTGGGGTGCACCTCCCAACTGGGCCAATCCTCCTGAAACTCGTGGAGTGCAATCAGTTCGTGCCCCTTGAAATCCCCGAAGTCACGCTCCAGATCCTGGTACACGGTAGGGGAATTGACGACAGCGCGGGCCACCTTGTCCGGGCTCAGCACGACAAATTCATCGGCGAGATTAAAATGCTCCATCTGTAGCTCCCTTCTCTGGTGTTGCAATGACGATTCGACTATTCCCATGAAGATACCAACAGCCGCTACCAAGTTGTCTGCAGTGGATGCGCTTGCACTAAGGCCGCTACGCATTGTACAGGGTGAATATCCCGATGCCGATAAACCCGAGCCCCGCGATGTAGTGTAGATATTTTGTGTTGATATATTCCGCGAGCAAACTCCCCGCCAGCACACCGATTGCAGAGGCCACTACAAGGGCCGCCGACGCCGCCAGAAACACCGTGTACTTGCTCACCTCCTTGTCGGAGGCAAATAACATGGTGGCTAACTGCGTTTTGTCGCCCAACTCGGCGATAAACACAGAGGCAAAGATTGTCAGGAAAATTTTCCAGTCCATTCGCGATCACTCTCAGGGGCAAAAAACAGTTCTTCCCGGTGACTGCGCCGATTGGCACACGTCCGGAGAGACACCCCGAGTGTACGCATACATTCCTGCAAGCTCTAACAAAAAATTTGGCACAGTTTCGGGTCATCGCTACGATGACATACCCTGAAGGTTGGTCTATACAAAGGATTACGTCATAAGGTTAAGCTACCATGCCAGTTCCTTCCATGATTGCTGCAAACGATGTTATCGCAAGCCATGATCGATAAGTGGCTGCGGCCAGTGCGCGTCGTCCGGGTCTATATTCTGTTCTGGCCAGTGTTGATGTTACTGGCTATTGGCAACGGCATTCTTCGCGAAGTGACGTACGGCCAGGCCCTTCGGGCATTGCTTGCCCACCAGTTATCAACGGCGATTGCCGCCGTGCTCTTTGGCTTAGCGGTGTTGCTGCTTGCGCGATACGCAGTGCCGGCCTCCACAAAGCAGGCGGTGACAATAGGCCTTATCTGGCTGGCATTCACCCTGTGCTTTGAGTTTCTATTTGGCCACTATGTTGCGGGGCATTCCTGGTCGGCGTTGTTACAGGATTACGACCTGCTCTCGGGCCGCGTATGGCCATTGCTCCTTGCCTGGGTTACGTTTCTGCCCTATTTTGCGTACAAGGTACATGAATCGGCCCGCAGATAGCTCAAGTAGGGAGATCACCCCCCGTCTGGATGTCATACTGACTGCGTAGCGATGGTGTATATGAAAATCAGACACTTTCTATACAATTCTTTCCTGATCGAAAATGACAAAACCAAAATTGCCATCGATCCGGGTCAAAACCTGGATATTCACAGCCTTCGCAGCCTGATCCCAAAATCGGAATGGGCCAGCATCACGCATATCCTTATCACTCATGGTGACCCCGATCATCACTGGCAGTCCGACAGGGTGGCTGAAGCCAGCAATGCCGCGGTTGTTTGCGGGAATGGGTTGGCCAGGGTTGAAGGGGGCGAAACACTGTTGGTCGATCCGCGTGGCCGCGGCCTCACATCCTGGGTGCCGTTCAAGAATGCCTATCCACTGGCTGTAGGCGAGACGGTAGTCCTGGGCGATGTCACAATTGAAGCAGTAAAATCTGTTCATGGACCTATCAGTGTTCCCATCCTTTGGTTCAGGATAAGGCGACAACCTGGACCGGCAGAGCGAACAGGGATTGGTTCCATGGGTTTTAAAATTGCACTGGATGGAAAAACGATTGTGAACCTTGGTGACTCAATCTTTCAGCCTGAATGGGAAGGGTTGAAGCCCGATGTGCTCATGTTGCCTATCGGTGGTCTGGGTAATAATACATGGACTATGGATTCATCTGAGGCGCTTGAGGCTGTGAAGATCATCTCTCCGAAAACGGTCATACCTTGTCATTATAATGTGCCATTTTTCTGGATAAAAAATCTGGCGCCGGCGGATGACCAGCTGTTCAAACGGGACGTTGAACAACTGGGGATCAGATGCAGCATCATGCGATATGGTGATGAGATTGAAATCTGAACTCTTACAATGCTGCTTTACCCCCGTTACGGAAACCTGACGTCGAAGTGCTTGTAGTAGGGCTTGGGTGTAAAAGGTGTCCCTATCGTGAGTGGAAGGTCGGGTCCAAGCGCATAGGGCGGTGTCCCGGACGGTCCGGCCTGGGTCAGCGGCTGTAAGTTGTACTCGAGCTCGAACGGTGCCGCGACATTGAAGGTGCCTGTGGTGGCGTCTTCCAATTTCACAAAATAGGTGCCCTGGTAGACGACATTCTGTTCGGCATCCAGGATACTCAGGTTCAGCGTATTGGTGCCGATGACGGCATTCGTCACAATGGCATCCTCCTGGTACTTGACCGCCTGGCCATTCAATTTATAGCTCATGGAGCTGAAGTTTGGCGTCAGGCTGAGACCCAGCTTGAATGAGGGAAGGCTTGTTCCCTCCGCGGCGTCGTCGTGATGATGCGCCGGATCATCAGGTGTCACACCTTGCACAGGCAGCACTGCAGATGCTATCGCCTGTCCGTTGCTCTCTCCTGTAGCGGTGACCGACACAAGGTAGGAGGTGCCGGGCGTCAGGCCGGTGATCTCGTGGGATTGTATGGGGTGGTCCTGTGGCGCAAAAGGCGCGAGGCTCTGCGCGGGTTCGGGGCTCAGTGTCACGCTGTAGCCGGTAGCGCCCTCGATTCTGGGCCAGCTGAGGTGCAGTGTCGTCGTGTCGGTGCCGGCGGCGTCTACCAGCGGCGTATCGAGGCGGTTATCGTTGAGTATCGTGATCCGAACAGTGTCGCCCGCCTCCAGCGAATAGAGTGGGCTGGCTGCCGCCAGTCGATCGCTGAAGGGGTGGCCGTAGGCATCGGACAGGTAATAGAACAGCCCTGCATAGGGGTTGTAGAAACCGTCGTCCGTTTTACGCGCGCCGCCATAGGGGTAGGCGTACGGCAGCATGACGCTGGCGTAGTAGGCGTCGATATCCTGCAGTTTTTTGGGGTTTGCAGTACTCGAATCGAAGCGGCCACCCAGAAACCCGAAATTCAGCGCGGCCTGGATATCTCCCACGATCGCGCCGTAGGCGCTGGCATTGGCCAGCTTTACTTTGCTCTCGTCATCGCCGAAGGGGAAGCCCGCGACGCTGTACGATGTCTTGTTCGCCACGTTGGCATAGATGTAGAAATCCAGTTTGTCCTCTGGGAAGTTAAGGGTCACATCTGCATTGGCGGGCAGCGGTGCCGCCGGTGCGACGGTTGTCGTGCCGGAGCAGTGGACGATGTAACCACCGCCTTTACGGTGTTCAAACTTTGCGGTGTAGCTGTAGCCGCCGTACTGGGCGCCGTTGAGTTTGTATGTCTTGCCTACCAGGCTCTCAAGGTAACCGTGGGTGCCTCCGAAGCTCGGATAGGGCGCGGGTGACCCGCCAGTGGCCGCGGCGGCGATCGTGTTGGGTGAAAGCACCCGCGCGAAGTTAGACAAGTCAAATGGGTCGCGCACGGGGAAGTGAAATTCCCCGCCGGACAGGTCTTTGAATGCGGTGCCCATGCTGTCCGGCGCGAGTCCCTTGAGCGTCTTCAGAATCGTCGGTGTGGAGGCGTAGACGCTTTTGGTTTGCAGCGGATCCGGCGCCGTATCTCCCCAGTGTATGATTTCCACCTGCAACGGAATCGCGAAAAAATCGATTGCGGTAAGATTCCCTCCGCCACTTTTATTGTCGCTCAGGTAGGTGATCTCGAGCTTGTCATAACGATAATGCTCCGCTGCGGTTGGTGCATTGCCGTTGACAATAGATGCTGCGGTTCCGTAAGAGAATGTGAGTCGCCCGGAGTTAACATCGTTCAGGGTGAACGGATAGATTGGTCGGGACTTGCCGGTATAGGGAGAGGTAAGCGTGGGTTGATCCTTCTTTTGACCTGTCCAGAGTGTGCTCAGTGCCACCCCTGTGGCATTGGCCGTGCTGCCGCCGGAATTCGTAAGAAGGGTTATCCCTTCCGCGCTGCCGCCATCCTTGGGTGTATCAAACAGGACGAACATCTTCTCATCGCCACCCGAATTGTCGGTGTCGTTGACCAGTTCCACCGTCACCTGGTTGGGCGCTCCTGCCGCTGTGGCAAGCACCCGGGTGACCTGGTTTTGCTGGACAGCTACCGCCGTATCCGCCATGGCGATCTGTCGCCCTGAGGTCAGGCGATACTCAATCAGGAGCCTGACGACGGCCGTTGGGACGCCATCAAGGGTGTGTTCGCTGGCATAGGGAAATTTGAACGGCCCGTAAATGACATTGCCTGAAGTGTCCAGGCCGCTGATGGAAGAGTAAAGGCCTGCAATGCTCTCCGGGGACGGCGCGTCTGCCAGTTGGTGGGATACTTGCAGTGTGCCCAGATCAGGTGATGAATCACCTCCATCGCTACACCCGGTGCCCGCGATAAGCAGGATGAGCAAGAGTGTATGTATCGCAAGACGGCTGGCATTTCTTATTGTGTGCAAGGTGTATCCCTGGATTATCCGGATGAATGAACTCGTGGCGCCAGGGTCCGCCCTGGCGCCACTTATGATAAAACAGCATGCCGCACAACGGTATCAGTGCAGTGGAAAAGAAGAGAGTAGAGCGAGTGATCTTGCTCGCATATTGGGCAAAAAGTACATTCCCGGATCGATGCTGATACGATGTCACTATCCGAAGACAACTGCGGCATGAGTAACGAATCATGAGAATGGTTTACACCAACGCCAACCGCTTTATCGTGGCCAATGCAAAAAATATTCTGGAGTCGTACGGCGTAAAGATTGTCGTCAAGAATGAGTTTGCTTCAAGCGCGATTGGCGAGGTATCGCCGTTTGATACATGGGTTGAACTCTGGGTGGTCAGGGATGCTGATTATGATGTGGCATGCAGGATTCTGGAGAGCGCCATCAGCGACAGGAATGCCGCGCCGTGGATCTGCAAAAACTGCGAGGAAGAGAATGACGAGTCCTTCGATTTTTGCTGGAACTGTGGCACAGGCGCGGTATAGAACGGTGTGCTTAGATATCGGTGGCTTGCACAGACAGGGCCATCGCGCTACGGTCGGCCGTCAGGCTCTGGAGTATTGAGGTGAGATGCGGCCGCTAGTTTTCCCGATAGTCTTCTGGCTTAGTGTGCTGATTGCGCTGGGTGGTTCCATGCAGTACTGGATATCGGTCAAGGAGGAAAAGTGCCTGCGCTACTGCGCTGACCAGGGCATGAAGGGCGTCTATAATCCGCCGAGGAGTAAAGGCCGCATGCGATTTGCGCGCAATATGACACCGCCGGATAGCAACTGTAAATGCCTGGAACCCGACCGCTGAGCGCATACCGTGCCGCTACTCAGCGATATTGATGGTAATCAGCAAATCATCCGCGGCGACCTGTGCACCCGCAACGGCCATCACGTCCGCGACCTCGCCAGCGGCATCAGCAACAATTTCGTAGTGCATTTTCATGGCTTCCAGTATCGCCAGTGTCTGCCCGGCCTCTACCGTGTGTCCCGCCGCAACACGCACCTCCAGTAACAGGCCGTGCATGGGCGCGACAATTCTGCCACTGCCCTGGGCATCGTCCTGTACGCCGTCCAGGCGGATCATGTCGCGGTATTGCGCGGCGCGACCATCGATGGAGACATACAGTCTGCCCGTTTCGGGCAGGTGATAGCGCGCAATGTGTTGCGCCTCATCAATGCCGACATGGGCGGTACCATCGGCGAGGGAAACTAACTCGATGACGGTGGTGTTGGCGGTATCGCTGACCTGGTAGCGGGCGCTTGGCAGCGGCGTGATTGCGAGATCGTGCACCTGTTCGCCGTGGTGGTACTGCTTGCGCGATACCAGCGGGCTGGCGTTGGCCCAGCCCCGCAATTCGGGGGCGACAAGCACACTGCTGTCATACAGCTCACGGTGTTGTAGTGCCATTTCCAGTACCGCCGCGACAGCGCTGTCGGCGAAGGTGGGCTGCACATCAGCGATTTCACCCTCGGCAAACTCCTCGGCGATAAACGCGGTGGTCGCCTTCCCGGCGGCAAAGCACTCCTTCTCGAGACAGGCCACCAGGAAGTCGCGATTGTGGCGGGTGCCAAACAACACGGTTTCCTTGAGCGCCTCGATCAACCGCAGGCGCGCAATCTCCCGCGTCGGGCCGCTGGCGATGATCTTCGCCACCATCGGATCGTAGAAGGGTGAAATGTCCTGGCCGCTGGTGATGCCACTGTCCACGCGGATACCGGTGCCACCCGGCGGCGACCACAAATCAACGGGCCCTGACGTGGGCAGGAAATCCTGGCTGGGGTCTTCGGTGTAAAGCCGCACCTCGATCGCGTGACCGCTCAATGTGACCTCGTCCTGCGTAAAACCCAGGGGCTCGCCCTGCGCGACCTGCAACTGCAGTGCGACCAGGTCCAACCCGGTGATCAATTCCGTGACCGGGTGCTCGACCTGCAGGCGCGTGTTCATTTCCAGAAAGTAAAACGCACCCTGTTCATCCAGCAGGAACTCCACGGTTCCGGCGCCGCGGTAGTTGATACTCTGCGCGGCGGCGACAGCAGCGGCGCCCATCTCGTCGCGCAACGCCTCGGTCATCACGGGGCAGGGCGCTTCCTCCACGACTTTCTGGTGGCGTCGCTGCACCGAGCAATCCCGTTCCCCGAGATGCACGATATTGCCGTGGCTGTCGCCAAAAACCTGCACCTCGACATGTCGTGGACGGATGATGGCCTTTTCGAGAATCAGGTCGCCGTTACCGAACGCCGAGGTCGCCTCCGCCCGCGCCAGCTTGATGGCGTTGGCCAACTCGTCCGGTTTATGCACCAGGCGCATGCCGCGTCCGCCGCCGCCCGCTGCCGCTTTGACCATCAGCGGCAGCTCGATCTTCTTGCCCTCGTTGAGCAGCGTTGCATCGTCCTGGTCTTCACCCTCATAGCCCGGGACACACGGCACACCGGCAGCGATCATTCGCCGCTTGGCCTCTGCTTTGTTACCCATTAACTGGATCGCATCGGGACGCGGGCCGATGAACACGAGTCCGGCGTCTTCACAGGCCTGCGCGAACGCCGGGTTTTCGCTGAGGAATCCGTAGCCGGGGTGAATCGCCTCGGCACCGCTCGATCTGGCGGCCGCCAGTATATTGGCCGCCACGAGGTAGGATTCGTTGACCGGGCCGGGGCCGATGTGAACGGCCTCATCCGCCATCAGGACATGCGGCGCCTTGGCATCGGCGTCGGAGTAGACAGCCACCGTGCGGTAACCCTGCGCCCGCGCAGTGCGTAGCACACGGCAGGCGATCTCGCCGCGATTGGCCACCAGAATACTGGTAAATCGTGTCATGGGGTTCTCCACGGTCTATTCGTTTGCCCAACTCGGTTTACGCTTTTCGATAAAGGCGGCCACACCCTCTCGCCCCTCTTCGCTGAGCATGCAGGCGGCAAAGCCTCGCGAGGCGAAATCCAGCGCCTCCGGGCGAGGGCGGCGGGTCGCCTCGAACACAATGCTTTTGGTGACGGCATTCGCGCCGGGTGCACACAGCGCGATCTGTGCCAGCACCTCAGCACATTTGGCTTCCATGTCGGCACTGTCGTCGGCGAGGATGTGACCGATGCCGTACTGCACCGCTTCCTCACCCTTGAAGCGGGCACCGGTGAGCATCAGGCGGCGGGCCTGCGTGAGGCCGACGCGCTCGGTTACGAACGGTGCGATCTGTGCGGGCGGAATGCCGAGACTGGTTTCCGAGAGGCGGAATTTGGCCTCGCGGGTGACGATGGTGACATCGCCGACACAGCTCAACCCGAGCCCGCCGCCGATGGCGGCGCCCTCGACCAGCATAACGACAGTCTGCGGTTGCTCATTGAGCTTGATCATCAGGTCGCCAAAGCTGCGATTGCCGCGCGCGACCTCATCCTCATTCGGCTCCCCGCCCTGCGCATCGGACTTGAAGCCCTTGATGTCAGCACCGGCGCAGAAGATGCCGCCCTTGCCGCGCACGATCAGTGTGCGCAGTGTCCTGTCTGCGGCAGCGGCGTCCAGCACGGCGTGAAGTTCATCGACCATCTCCGCAGACAGGGAATTTTTCGCCTCGGGACGATTGAACCAGATCGTCAGGACACTGCCCTGCCTGTCGAGTATCAGGTCTTTGGTGTCGGGTAATGCGGTCATTTTGCGCTCTCCAATGGGGTAGTCTGGCGTGCACCTACATTCGCGCGATGCCAAAGCTGTTCGGTCGCACCGTGCGGTGACGGGTCTCCCACACGGTTTCCAGCAGGAAGCCGAGGGTCTTGCGTGTGTCACGCGGGTCGATCATGCCGTCGTCCAGCATGTGGCCCGAGGTATAGAAGGCGCTGGACTGGCTGTCGAAAATGTTGGCCAGGAAGGCCTCCTGCTGCGCGAGGGCTTCTTCATCCGGCTCCTGCCCCAGCGCAGCCGCTTTGCCGCGCGCCACCTCGGACATGGTCCTCGCCGCCTGCTCGCCGCCCATCACGCCGGTGCGCGCATTGGGGAATGTGTACAGAAAATCGGGATCGAAGTGCCGGCCGCACATACCGTAGTTGCCAGCGCCGAAGCTGGCGCCGGTCATCATCGTGATGCGCGGTACCTCCAGGTTGCGCACCGCCTGGATCATTTTCGAGCCGTGTTTGATCATGCCGGCGCGTTCGGATTTGGTGCCCACGATATACCCCGTGGTGTTCTGCAGGAATACCACGGGAATATTGGATTGGTCGCACAGTTGCAGGAACTGCGTCGCCTTGGTCGCGCCTTCCGGGTCGATGGGGCCGTTATTGCCGAGGATGCCGCAGGGCAAACCGAAAATATCGGCTTGCAGGCACACGGTGGATGCGCCGTAGCGGGATTTGAAATCCATGAAGTCCGAGCCGTCCACCACGCGCGCGACCAGCTCGCGCATGTCATAGGGGTTGCGGTAGTCGCAGGGAATAATGCCTGCCAGTTCATCGGCGTCGTACAGCGGTTGCCGGAAGTTGCGCCGCGCCGGCGCGGCGCAATCCTTGTTCCATTGCAGCCGGTGCATCAGTTCGCGGCACATCTGCACCGCCTGGCCGTCGTTCTCCGCGAGGTATTCCGCCAGCCCGGATACGGACGCGTGCATCTCCGCACCGCCCAGTTCTTCCTCGGTGGCAATTTCGCCGGTGGCGGCCTTCAGTAGCGGCGGGCCAGCCAGGAAGGCGCGGCCATTGTTTTTCACGGCAATCACATAATCGCTGAGGCCCGGCATGTAGGCGCCGCCCGCTGTGGAAGAGCCGTGCAATATTGAGATCACCGGGATACCCGCTTTACTCAGTTTGGCGAGGTTGCCAAACAGCATGCCGCCCTGCGAAAAACTTTCGACTGTGTAGTTGATAAGGTCGCCGCCGGCGCTCTCTACCAGGTGCACGAAGGGCAGTTTTTGTTCGAGCGCAATCTCCTCACAGCGGCGCACACGGTAGCCGCCAGCCGAGGTGAGCGTGCCGGCCATGATGCCGCTGTCATCCACCACGACCATGCAGCGCACGCCGCTGATGAAGCCGATACCGGAGATGATGGTGGAGCCGGGAATCGATTTTTCCGGATCGCTGCTGTCCACCAGGTATCCGGCGAGATTGCCCACGGTCAGGAAGGGCATGTCCGGGTCGAGCAGGCGCGCGAGCCGTTCGCGCGGGGTCAATTGCCCACGGGCTTCGAAGCGCGACTTGCGTTTTTCGGAGAGAATTGCGCCGCGGCCGTTCAGCTCCTGCAGCGTGCCGATGAGTTCCAGCATCTCCCGGCGGTTTTTCGCAAAGCCCTCGGAGTTGATATTGATCTTTGAGTTAAACACCGTCATAGCACGGTCTCCGCTATAGTCGCCGCAATCGTTGCAGGTATGGGAATGGGACACGAGAGCAACAGCTGTGCGTAACCCTTGCCCTGCGGGTCGTTGCGTATGCTGGCCACGCCGCCGCCGCCCAGTACGTCGTGCAACAGGAAGTTGATCGCGTGGCTACCGGGCAGGACAAAGCGCTCGACGCTGCCCTCCGAGGTCTCTGCCAGGAAGTGCGCAAAGCGTTCGCGTACCACTGTTGTTGTCAGTGCGTCGCAGATATAGGGCAGGTATTCGGCCCGGCGGGCGATAATGCCGACATTCGCCTTGTTGCCCTTGTCACCGCTGCGACCCCAGGCGAGGGCTATCAGCGGCACTGTGACCATGTCGGGGGACGCATCGGCAGCGGGCGTGGCCGGGCGCGCAATGGCAGCAACATCCAGCGGCTCACCGTGCGTTTCATCACAGGTAACCATCTGATCATTCAGTGCGATCTGCACCTGTACCTGCGCCTTGGGCACCGTGCAGGAAAACAGGCGTACCACGGGTGAGGGCCCGGGCCGGCTGCCGGCGAAACCCGACAACCCGGGCGGCGTGGCCAGCCCGAGACCGACCGCTTCCTTGAGCAGAATACCGATGCCTATTGCGTCGGGGTGCTTGGCGGCAATTTTCATCACCACCTCGCGGCTGCTGCTGATCTCGCTGAACGCACCGTACTGGCTCTCGGTACCGAGCAACTCGATGCTGGTCTCGCTGAAGTCCGCCAGGCCGTATGCGTTGAACACGGTGCGCGCCGCTTCGAACACCGCGTCTCCCAGTGCGCGGGCTTTCCTGTCGGCGTCGATACCGTAAAAAGTCATGTAGGTACCACCGCGAAACTCATCCGCGTACGTCGCGCTGACTTTGTAGGTATCCGGTGCCGGCCGGCCGGTGGCGCCGGACACCTTTACCAGGTTCTCGCCGACCTGCTCAATGCGGGCGGTGGAAAAGTCGCACACGACGTCGGGTAGCACATACGCCTGTGGGTCGCCGATCTCGTACAGCATCTGCTCGCTGACCGTCCCCGTGCTTACCAGCCCTCCGGTGTTGGCGGGCTTGGTGCAGAGGAAGCTGCCATCCGCAGAGATCTCCGCGATGGGGTAACCCATGTTGGCCATGTCCGGCACCTGCTCCCAGTCGGTGAAGTTGCCGCCGGTGGCCTGTGGGCCGCATTCCAGGATGTGCCCGGCCAAAGAGCCCATCGCCAGTTGATCGAGGTCATCGCGGCCCCAACCAAACGCGTGGATGCAGGCGCCGAGCGTGACCGCGCTGTCCACGCAGCGCCCTGTCACGACAATATCGGCACCCAGCGCCAGTGCGCGGGCAATCGGAAACGCGCCCAGGTACGCATTGATGCTGAGTACTTTTTCTACCGGCGGGAAAGCCGAGCCGGAAAACATCTCGGTGACACCGCTGGCATGCAGGGCATCCCTGCTGTCGAGCAGGTCATCGCCGCTCACGCAGGCGACGGTGAGTGCCAGGCCCTGCTCCGCTATCTCGGCACGCAGGGCCTGCACACAGGCTTCGGGATTCACACCACCGGCATTGGAGATCACCTTGATGCCGCGCTCGGCGATCAACGCCAGGTTGGGCTTCATCGCCGCACTCACGAAATCTGCAGCGTAGCCCTTGTTCCCGTCTTTCGCCCTTGCCCTGGCCATGATGGACATGGTGATCTCTGCCAGGTAATCGTAGACGATGTAATCCAGGCCGGGTGAGTTCAAGAGCTGGGGGGTGGCGCGGGCGGCGTCACCCCAGAAGCCACTGGCACCGCCGATGCGCAATACCTTATCTGCCATATCCTGATTCCTGTCTGGGCGCGTAGGACGCAGTATAGTACTGGATGAAGCGGCGCAGCACATGGGATTGCACGCCATCCGCGTGCGAGTTCGCGCCAGCTACTGTGTTCAGCGGCAGCCGTTGGTTGCCGTTAGGTGGTGCGGCCAGACACGGTGCGCAGTAACAGCACCATTGCCAGTAGCGTAAACACGGCCGAGGCGAAGAACGGTGCGCCCGGGAAGTACACAATCGATGTGTCCGAACTGAAGTAGGCAAACAGCTGGGTCATGAACGGCGGGCTGAGGATCGCCACGAGGCCGCTCATGCTGCCCAGCGCCCCCTGCAACTCGCCCTGCGCGTTCGCCGGTATTCGCGCCGACATGATGCTCTGCAGGGAGGGCACCACAAAGCCCTGCAGGGCACCCACTGCGATCAGCGGGTACATCATCCAGCCATACGGCACAAACGCGTAGCCGAAGAAGCTCAGCGCAGTGGCGATGAAGCCGACGAATGCTGTCTTCCTGGGGCCGAGCACAGGCAGCACCTTGCGGATGAGATAGGCCTGCACGAAGATCATCGCGACGCCGACAGCGCTCAGTGAGAAGCCGATCTCGCGCGGTGACCAGTCGAACTTTTCTATCGTGAAAAACGCCCAGGTACTGGGCAGTGAAAAGTGGCCGAGCATATAACAGAAGTACACCAGCACCAGGGCGATCATCTCTGGATAGTGCCGGAGTTGCCTGAGTGCGCCCAGTGGATTGGCGCGAGACAGGTCGAACTCCCGACGGTTCTCTTTTTTATGTGATTCGGGCAATACAAAGAAGCCGTAGATCACGTTGATAAACGTCAGGCATGCCGCCGCATAAAAGGGTGTTCGCGGGCCGAACTCACCGAGAAAGCCGCCGATGGCGGGACCGATGATAAAACCCGTGCCGAACCCCGCGCCCAGCAGCGCGAAGTACTGGGCGCGCTTCTCGGCGGGAAAGGTATCGGCAATGTAGGCGTTGGCGATACCGTACGTGGACGCGGATATACCGCCTATGATGCGGCCCACAAACAACCAGACCAGCGTGGGCGCCCAGCCCATCAACAGGTAATTCAAACCCATGGCCAGCAGCGAACAGAGCAGGACCGGGCGTCGCCCGAAGCGATCAGAAAGGTTACCCAGCAGCGGGGAGGAGATAAATTGCATGCCGGCGAAGGCGAACATCAGGAAGCCGCTGGTGCGCGCGGCGTGGGTCAGCGTGTCGCTGGAGATGTCCATGATAAGTTGCGGCACGACCGGCATGATGATGCCGAATCCGATGGAGTCCAGCAGTACTGTGATAAAGATAAATGCAAAAGCTAACTGCGGACGCATGGTTCTCTCCAGTAGGCGTGCAGCCTAGCACGCGGATTCGGCCGGGTTCAATCAACCGGTCGGGTTCATCAGGCTGCGCTGTTCTCGTGCGCGAGTTCCTGTAAGGACGCCAGCGCATCAATTGCTCGTTCGTGCGGGACAAAAATGTGATCGTGAAAATAGCCTGCAATCACATTGGCACTTATTCCAAGATCGGTGAGCCGAGTAGAGAGTGCTGCGGTTAAACCCACCGCCTCAAGGCTGGAGTGCGCCCCCAAGGTGATGCATTTGAAAACATTCTCATAGTGCAGGCCCTGCCCGTCGGCGGCAGCTTTGGGGATAACAAGTGTCAGGCCCTCGCGCTCACTCATTGCCGCCAGCGGGTTCAAGTCCGCATGATCGCCATAGTGCGACTGTTCGAAGGTGCAGAACACAAATTCACCGTCGACAAGTTCCGGCGATAAGGATGCCAGTAGCCTGGCCAGGTTCTTGTCGCCGCTCATGATTTGCCCTCGTCAGAAACCACCATACGCCTGCCTCCTCTGGTGCCATTGCCGGCTGAAAATTGCACAATCGGCAAATGGCAGGATACACTGGCGACGCCGTTCGCGGAGACGCCGTATTTAAAAGGGTTTCAGCTTATCCCACAAGGTCTGACGACCTGTAGTGTGTTGGTGACTGCTTGCCCGTCGCCAACAAGGTGTTTGGTCCAAAAAATTGTCGGTATGAGTCAAACATGGCGCCAGGTCGCAGTACTGAGGAATAGAGAGTTGTCCACGAATAACGAATCCGACAAATCCTACAAAGCATCAGAAATCGAATTTTTCAGTGAGCAGTATGGCGAGCAGCAATACAACCCTGTTGGATTCAGGCTCAGGTTGATGCGCGACGTGAAACTGTTACTGAGGGAGTTCGCCGGCGCCAGGCCGCGGCGCCTGCTGAGTGTAGGGTGTGGCCAGGGCGAATTTGAGCTGATGATTGCGCCCTATGTTGACGAAGTCGTGGCGCTGGATCTTTCTCCCGAAGCCATTGAGATAGCGCAGTCAAACGCCCGAAAGCTCGGCGTGGGCAACGTCAGTTATATCTGCCAGCCGTTTGAGGAACTGGAGTGGGAAGGGCGTTTTGACGTGATTGTCTGCGTGGCCTTTCTGCATCACGTACCCGTAGGCGATATGGGCAGCTTCCTGATGCAGTGTCATGGACATCTGGAAGAGGGCGGTTTCCTGTATTCGTCAGACCCCAACATCAATGGCATTCTGAGGAAGATTGGCCGTGTAGTGCTGGGTCGTAATTACGACGAATACCACACACCCGATGAGCGCGAGCTGGATACGGGCGAGCTGTGCGATGCGCTTCAGAGAGCGGGGTTCTCGTCAGTCTCCCTTCGCTATACGGATTTTTTCCTGATACCAGCGAGCTACATCCTGGCCAGGTGGCCTGGGATTTTTATGCACGCTATTGCTTGGGTAGATCGCTTTCTCTGCAGTATGCCCAGGCTGGTTGCATCCCAGGCGAGTACGTTCGCCGCAGTCTCGCGCAAGTAGAATCCTCGCGCCGTTGATACGCAGATTAGTTGCCGCTGAAGTGAGGCGGGCGCTTCTCAAAAAAGGCCGTGGCTCCTTCCTGTGCATCCTCGGTGCCCTGTGCGAGTAGAAACTGGTCGGCATCCATATAGCTGACGGCGTTGTCCAGCGCGGTGGCGCTGGCATTGATCGCGCGTTTGGCCATGCGCACCGGTATCGGCGGCATCGCGGCCACCTGCGCGGCCAACTCGCGGGCCCGGTTCAATGCCTCGCCGGGCGCGCAGAG
This sequence comes from Halioglobus sp., assembly GCA_020443325.1. GTDB lineage: Bacteria > Pseudomonadota > Gammaproteobacteria > Pseudomonadales > Halieaceae > Marimicrobium. The sequence goes on along the minus strand of JAGRIK010000194.1, from coordinate 2,578 downwards.
GTAGTCACACAGCCCCCATTGTTCCGCGGTGGTGGCGGGCAGCGGTTCGGCGAGAATCAGTAACTGCTTCGTTCTTGCCGGGCCTATAAGGTGGGTAAAGCGCGGCACGCTCTGCCAGCTCATATTCATGCCGAGTTTCAATTCTGGCACATAGAAGGAGGCGTTCTCTGCAGCGACCCGCCAGTCGCACGCTACCGCCAGCGCTGCGCCTCCCCCGATACACCAGCCTTCTATCGCGACGATTGTCACCGGTTCCAGCGCTTCCCAGGCCGCGCACATGGCCGGCCCGACCTTCACCAGTTGGCGGCGCTCGGCCACTGTCATCTGGCTGGCAGCGGCAGCCTCAGGGTCCTTGAGATCCATGCCGGCAGAAAAAATGTCGGGCGCTCCGGTGAGGATGATGGCGCTCAGTTCGCTGTCGAATTGCAGTTGCTGGGCGAGCTGTGTCAGTTCGCGCATCAACGCGTTGCTCAGGCTGTTGACCTTGCTGTGCGAGCGAAAGGAGACTTCCAGCACGCGGCCCTCGCGATGCAGGTGCAGGAACTGCCATTGTGTGTCACTCATTGGTGTGTCTCCCTGGTACTTGTCCTGCTGGTGCTAGGTATGATCCAGCTCGCAGGGTAATCTAAACGACCGTGAGGGTAATTCGTTCAGTGCCCTGTCATGCATTCTCTTTCTCTACCCGCTTTTCTACCGACAGGCTCAACTTTTGATATACACCGAGTGCTACTATCAGGATCGCCGCTGCGACAATGAGTAACGCCGGATACATCAGTAAGGTCAGGTCCTGAATCCCCGCCTTGAATATGAAAACCAATCCTTCAATGCTGACGGCTATTGTGATGATCACGATTATCTTGGTGATAGTCTTTCTTGCTTCCTCTGGATCGCGAAGTTCCTTATTCAAAAACACTTCTTCTTCCATCATATACTGCGCAACATCGATGATTGCCGCTGCTATTATTATCGCACTGACATAGTGAAGCAGTATGGGAATAAACTCTGCGGCACTTGTGATGCTGGTAATAACATCGTAGACAGACCACCCCATAATGATGAGGGACAGGGCCACCAGGCTTAAGGCGGCGAACAGGTGCCCTAAAGTGAATATAGTATTGAACAGTTTTTCCATGTGTTGATCTCCTTCCAGTTCTCGATCTGTGAGCACATTGTCCAGTTCGCTATCAGAGAGCACTCTCATAGGGATGGCGCCATGGCACTGTATTGCCTATAGACCCGGCGGCGAGGTCATCTGGTTGCTGTTCGCAGTAGGCGTTGCCTGTTCAATGTGAGAAGGCTTCCAGGATTCCGCAAGTTTAGTCGCGCTCTCATAATCCTTCGCGTTCAAATTGCGTTTACAGATATCTGCATTTTTGGCAGCCGGTTGATACTCCAGGGAGCCAGGGCCGCTACTGTATTTCACAGCGCGAAATGTCCAGGCGCAAGCGACAACAGGGTCCGGTTTTCCCAGTTGTTCCGAGCCGTACATCAGCCCAAGGTTATACATGGCTTGAGCCTCGCCCAGGTTCGCCGACTTCAGGTATAGCTTGCGCGCTTTTTCCCGATCCTGTTCTACGCCCAGTCCTTCATCATACAAATAGGCCAGGTTATTTATTGCCAGTGCATTGTTCTGGGCAGCTGCTTTCTCATACCACGGTAGCGCTTCCGTGTATCGCTTCTCGGCTTGATAAATACTTCCCATGCTGTTTTGTGCTTCGGAGTGGCCAGCCTCGGCGGCCAGCTTGTACCATTTCTCGGTTTCGCTGGCCATCGCAGGTCCGCCATAGCCCATGTCGTACAGGGATCCAAGCCTGAACTGTGACTCCACATCGCCAGCTTCAGCTTTGCGCATCAGTTCCCGCGTTTCAGGAGAAGGTGGAGCTGCCGCGCAACCGGCAAGGAGCGAGAGGGTAACAAGTGCGAAGATGGTTCGCTTTCGGAACGTTTGCCACACTCGGGATCTATACATGTTCAAGCTGCCTATTATGTATGACTGACAGGAACAGTAGCGCACAGCACGCCCCTGTTAAAGCAAGCGCCATATCAGATTGTGTATCCCAGACATAGCCTTGTGTGCCCAGGAATGCATCTGCGTTCTCTCCTGAAGCCAACGCCACCCACCATTCGATCAATTCGTAGAATGCGCTAAATGCCAGGCAGATGGAAACAACGATAAAGGCCAGCCAGTACCTGCCCTTCACTACGGCTTTCCGGATAAGTATTTCCCTTGCCAGTAACGCAGGCACAAGGCCCTGAAAGAAATGACCCACCTTATCGTAATTGTTTCTCTGGGCGCCAAACAATCCATCAAACAGCGGAACCTCTGCGTAGGTATAGTGCCCGCCTATCATCAGAACAATGCAGTGCAGCAAAATGAACAGGTAAAGAATGGGCGTCAACCTGAACGAGTTGTAGGTTGTGGCGAGCAAAATTGCACCAATCATTGCAGGAGAGACTTCAAGAAGCCACGTGAACTGATCCTTGGGATGGATGCCGGACCAGATCAAGGTGACAATAAATACTATTATCCAAAGGTACTTGATTGTCTGGTGCTCCTGAAATCGCGCATCGTTGTATT
>JAGRIK010000193.1 GCA_020443325.1 Halioglobus sp. | reverse complement strand
GAACAGTGTATCATACGGCCCCTTTTCAGAGCGGGGCCAGGCCCCGGGGCCTGTCAATATTTGTGGACCAGCTAGCGCAGTTTTTCGCCGCCCACTGGATGTTATCGGTGGCTTTCATTTTTGTGTTGGGCTTGCTGATTTTCGATCTGCAACGCAACGCCAGCGGCAACGGTGTCAGTGCACAGCAGGCAGTACGTCTGCTGAACAGCGAATCCGCGGTGGTGGTGGATGTACGGCCGGAAGGTGAGTACGAGCGCGGCCACATCATTGACGCTGTCCACATTCCTGCCCGCGAGTTTGGCTATCGCATGGGGGAACTGGAAAAGTACCGCGAACGGCCCATCGTGATCTATTGCGCCACAGGCATGAATTCAGTGCCCTTGGTCAACCAGTTACGAAAACAAGGCTTCCAACGCGTATTTACCCTGAGCGGAGGCATTGCCGCCTGGCGTCAGGACGGCATGCCGGTTGCCAGATAGCCCTTTCCGGCATTCACAGGTATTCAATCGAGATCTACGGAGACGAGTCAGATGAGCGACGATAACAATCAGAACAGCGCCGCGGCGGCTGGTCAGATCGGTGCTGATACGCCGATCCAGGCGCAGTTCGGTATCAAGAAGGTTTATATCAAGGACATGTCGTTCGAGGCGCCAAATTCCCCGGCAGTCTTCACCGACTCGCAACTCAAGCCCCAGGTTGACCTGCATTTCGCCAATGCCACGACCGCCCTGGGCAACGACAACTACGAAGTCGTGCTGACAGTCACAGCCACCATGAAAGCCGACGACAAGACGATCTATCTGGCCGAGATCCAGCAGGCGGGTATTTTCGGAATTTCCGGCGTTCCGCAGGAACAGCTGCCAGCGGTCATGGCCACGGCCTGCCCGAATATTCTGTTGCCGTTTGCCCGTGAAGCACTTTGCGACATCGTGGGTAAAGGCGGCTTTCCACAGCTGTTGATTGCGCCGGTCAATTTTGAACTCCTGTATCTGCAGGAGATGCAGCGCCGTCAACGCGAAGCCGGTGGCGAAAACGCGGCAGTCACCACGCAACATTAAGCGAATGCCGCGGCAGCGATGACCCGCAAGCCGCTGCTGGTGCTTGGCGCTGGCGCCTGGGGCACTGCCCTGGCGCTGGTCGCCGCCCGTACCGGCCCCGTCCAGCTCTGGTCGTGGGACGAGGCTCAGGTCGAACAGATGACACGCCGGCAGGAGAACCACGCCTACCTGCCGGGTATCATGTTCCCGGATTCGTTACACCCCACCGCCGATATTGGCATTGCAGCCCAAACCCGGGATGTACTGATTGCAGTTCCCTGTTCAGCCTTGCGCGAAACGGTGAGCAGAGTTCTGGCGGCAAGTCGCGGTCAATCGCGCATTGCCTGGGCGTGCAAGGGCTTTGACCACGCAACCTGCCAATTGCCCAGTGATGTCGTTCAGGAACTGGCTGGCACCGGAACGCCATTGGCGTGCCTGTCGGGGCCGACCTTTGCCCGCGAAGTCGCCGAGGATCTTCCCGCGGCGATTACTATCGCCACCAACGACGATGCATTTGGTGGGGACCTGTTGCGGATATTCCGGGCGGGGCGTTTCCGACCATACCTCAGTACCGACCTGGTGGGCGTACAGGT
>JAGRIK010000192.1 GCA_020443325.1 Halioglobus sp. | reverse complement strand
TGTTCGTTGGCGAGTATACGCTGCTCGTAAAGGCGCTTGTTATTGCGTGTTCGGCGCAGCAGCTCGAGAAATACCAGCCAGAAGGCGGCGACCAGAAGCGCGGTAATTCGGAGAAACCAGACACCGACAGCAAGTCCTTCTGGAGAGGCATACTGGGCCGCCATCAACCAGTTTCCCGAGGCTACCGGAATCGGGAGTAGAACAACCCCTTCCTCACCAAACAACTCTGGCGAGCCGTAGAACACGCTGCCACGGCTGCCCTGTCCATCCACTCCGCGCACCGCAATCTGGACACCCGAGCGATGTCCGTCGAGCCCGGCGGCTGCAAACACTTTCTCGGCATCCATCGTTGCCGAAACAATCCCCCAGAAACGGCTCGTTCCATTTTCTTCTTCTATATACACCGGCAGACGCCCGATAAGCGCAACACCACCCTGCACCAGCTCTACGGGGCCGGCCAACACCGCCTTGCGCTCGTCGCGCGCCCGCAGTACCGCCTTGCGCTGGGAGGGCATCTTCAGGTAGTCAAGCCCCAGGGCCGTCTCGTTGCCCGCCAGCGGGTACACCATATTGACCACAAGGCCTGGCGCGGCGGCAATACTGATCAGGAAATCCTGGCGCGCAAAGATGGCATGTGCAAACGCATCGAATTCGGCCTGGCTCAAACCGGGATTGGAGGCAATGTAGGTCGCCAGCCCCTCCACCGCAGCCAACTGCGCACCCAGCTTGCCCGTCAGGCGCTGTGCTATGAAGTTGACCTCACTGGTGGTCTCCAGTTCGGCGCGTTGACGCTCATTCTCGATATAGGAATATTCAAACCCGAATTCGCCAGGAAACACGGAGAGAAATACCAGGCCGCACGCCACGGGAGACAGGCCGCGGCGCAATACCAGGAATAGCCCACAGCCGACCAGCGCCGCGATGAGCAGCAGGTAGAGCGGCGCGTTACTTAGCATGTCTACACCTTTTGCGGATGGGATTCTCCCCCCTATCAGGAACGCACAGGGTTGCACGTTCTTCCTCCAGTACAGACATACTACTGACCCACAATCGCAGGCTCGAAAGAAAAGTCGCGAAAAGCGCAGATTTTGTGTGATCCAGTTGGCAGCTTAGCGCCACCTGGCGGGACAACGCCCTGAGGGAGGTCTTCGCGCTCTACAGGCACCGGCACAGGAGCGGTGGAAAGCTTGTTGGATTCACACTAAAGTACGCACCTGCAACCCCAAATCCCGAAAGTCCCACAAACCTTTATCGGAGACAGAACATGATCAAATCCAAAGCCGCAGTAGCCTGGGGACCCGGCCAACCGCTCGTTATCGAGGAAATCGATGTTATGCCGCCTCAGGCCGGGGAAGTGCGCGTGCGCATTCTCGCCAGCGGCGTTTGCCACACCGATGCCTTCACCCTGTCGGGCGACGACCCGGAGGGCATATTCCCCTGCATTCTGGGACATGAAGGTGGCGGCATCGTCGAGTCTGTCGGCGAGGGTGTCACCAGTGTCGAAGTTGGCGATCATGTGATTCCGCTCTATACCCCCGAATGTGGCGAGTGCAAGTTCTGCTTGTCGGGCAAAACCAATCTGTGCCAGAAAATCCGCGAAACCCAGGGCAAGGGCCTGATGCCGGATGGCACCACCCGCTTCTTCAAGGACGGCAAGCCCATCTATCACTACATGGGCTGCTCAACGTTCTCCGAGTACACGGTTTTGTCCGAGATCTCCCTGGCCAAAGTAAACAAGAAAGCGCCCCTGGAAGAAGTCTGCCTGCTCGGCTGCGGCGTCACCACGGGCATGGGTGCGGTAATGAACACGGCGAAAGTGCAGGCCGGGGATACTGTGGCCATTTTTGGTATCGGCGGCATCGGCCTGGCGGCTATCATCGGCGCGACCATGGCAAAAGCGAGCCGCATTATCGCGATCGACATCAACGAGTCCAAGTTTGAGCTGGCCAAAAAACTCGGCGCTACCGACTGTATCAACCCGAACGATTACGACAAACCTATCCAGGAAGTCATTGTCGAACTGACCGATGGCGGTGTGGACTATTCGTTTGAGTGTATCGGCAACGTGAATGTCATGCGCTCCGCACTGGAGTGCTGTCATAAAGGCTGGGGCGAATCGGTGATCATTGGTGTGGCGGGTGCCGGACAGGAGATCAGTACTCGTCCATTCCAGCTGGTGACGGGCCGGGTATGGCGTGGTACGGCCTTTGGGGGCGTTAAGGGTCGCTCTGAATTGCCTGGCATCGTTGAGCGTTATATGGCGGGTGAGTTCAAGCTGGACGATTTTATCAGTTACACCCTGGGGCTTGAGCAGATCAATGACGCGTTTGAATTGATGCACGCTGGTAAAAGCATTCGTTCTGTTATCCATTTTGATAAATAGGTCGTGCGCGGTCAGTGTTAGCCGGGATCTCGCGGCGGAGAGCGCGTCAGGTGCGCATCAGTGGGACACGCCAAAAAGCGCACACACCCATAAAGAGGGGTGGGCCCTCCATGTGCAGGCTCGGGTGGCGACGTACCCATAAACAGGGGCAGGCCCTCCTGTCGCCACACGGTCCCACTGACGCGCACCTGACGCACTCTCCTTCATCCGGATGATCTCTACTATCAGACGGAGCCAGAACCAAATAATTATTTATTTATATTAAGCGTAACGCGGGAACACTCTTACTATGGAAGTTGAAAATATCAGTAGCAACAAGAGCTTTGGCGGCTGGAACAAACAGTACAGCCATTTTTCCGATGTACTGGGCTGCCAGATGCGGTTCGCCATTTACCTGCCACCGCAGGCAGAACACGGCGCAAAGGTTCCCGTTTTGTACTGGCTCTCGGGGCTGACGTGTACTGATGAGAACTTTATGCACAAGGCCGGTGCGCAGCGCGTGGCGGCAGAGCTGGGTATCGCGATTGTCGCACCGGATACCAGTCCCCGGGGAGAGGGTGTGCCGGATGATCCCGAGGCGGCCTATGATTTTGGGCTGGGTGCAGGGTTTTATGTGAACGCCACGCAGGCGCCGTGGAGCAAGCACTACCAGATGTATGACTATGTGGTGAAGGAGTTACCCGCTCTTATTGAGTCTGAATTTGCTGTGAGTGACCAGCGCGCAATCAGCGGGCACTCGATGGGCGGGCATGGGGCGCTGGTTGTCGCATTGCGCAATGCACAGCGCTATTCGTCGGTGTCGGCGTTCAGCCCCATCAGCAATCCCATCAACTGTCCCTGGGGGCAGAAAGCGCTGGGGAACTACCTGGGCGATGACCACCAGAGCTGGGCTCAGTACGATGCCAGTGAGTTGATGAGAGCGAGTACGTCGCAGATGCCGGCGCTGGTAGACCAGGGTAGTGCCGATAATTTCCTGGTGGAGCAGTTGCAGCCGGAAGCGCTACAAGCGGCGTCCAGCCAAAGCGGTTACCCGCTGGAATTACGGATGCAGGAAGGTTACGACCACAGCTACTTTTTTATCGCGAGTTTCATTGAGGATCACCTGCGGTTTCACGCCGCAAACTTTAAAAACGTGTGAAACGCATTCACTTCAGCCGGGCGCGCGCCACCTTTGAATTGCTGTCTTTACCCAGTTCCCGGCTAATAAAATTGCCCGCCGCTATCAGCTTGTCCAGATCAATGCCGTGTTCAATGCCCAGGCCATTCAACAGGTAGATGACATCTTCTGAGGCGACATTACCCGATGCGCCTTTCGCATAGGGACAACCGCCCAGGCCCGCGACCGAGCTGTCTATCGTGGCGATTCCCAATTGCATGGACGCGTAGATATTCGCCAGCGCTTGACCGTAAGTGTCATGGAGATGCACTGCCAGTTGCGCGGCGGGAATATACTCAAGCGTAGCTTCGAGCATCGCGCTTACAGACGCCGGTGTGCCCACACCGATGGTGTCGCCCATGGAGACTTCATAGCACCCCATATCAAACAGTTGCCGGGCGACATCGGCGACTTTTCCCGTTGCCACTTCGCCCTCGTAAGGGCAGCCAACGACACAGGAAACATAGCCGCGCACGCGCACATTATCGTTAGCCGCGGCAGTCATGACGGGGGCAAAGCGCTCGATACTCTCGGCAACCGAACAGTTTATATTCTGCTGGCTGAAGGCCTCCGAGGCCGCAGCAAAAATGGCCACCTCAGAGACACCGGATGCAATTGCTCTCTGGTAGCCCTGCAGATTTGGCGTCAGCGCCGCATAGGTCACGCCGGGATCACGCCTGATCTGTTGAAACACTTCTTCACTGCCGGCCATCTGCGGTATCCACTTTGGATTCACAAAGCTACCGGCTTCGATGTAAGTCACGCCGGCTTCAGCCAACCGATGAATCAACTCAACCTTTATGTCGGTGGCAATAGGCTGCTTCTCATTCTGCAGGCCGTCGCGCGGACCGACTTCAACTACTCGAACACGGGAGGGAAGCGTCATAAGTGTATTCTCACCTGGTTACATTTATCTATACGGCTACTCACTGGCGCTGAACTCGAGCAGCTCCGCACCACCGTCCACCAGTTCGCCCGCCTGGTAGTAAAAACTGACAACATGGCCATCGCGGGGCGCGCGTATCGTGTGCTCCATTTTCATCGCTTCCATCACCAGCAGCGCATCACCCTTCTGGACACTCGCGCCGGGAGCCACCAAAAGCGCGACCATGGTGCCATTCATCGGGGCGAGCAATCCGCCAGCGGTATCATGATGATCGGTATCGCCGAGGTCCGGGCTGGCCTGCTTGAAGGTGAGGGCGCTGTCGGCAGTATACAGAGTGAAACTGTCGTTATGCTCGGCAACCGTGGCGTTGAATTGATAGCCGTCGAACTCAGCCCGCAAAGCATTGCCCTCCAACACGCCCTGCGCCGTCACCGTATTGCCGCCGTGATGAATGATGTAACGGGTTGCCGTACCAAACTGCTTTTGCTCGACCTCAAGCGGGTACACGGTTTCGTGGAGGACAATACCCAGTGTGTGGATATTATCTTCCACCGAACGCCAGGCATTGTTCAAATTCCATGGCGAGTTGACATCCCTGCGGCTTGACTCAACTGCCGGCGAACTGCCGGCTCCGACCTTCTGGCTTTGCCTGAGCAGCAGGTAAAGCGCGGCGAGCGGCAGGTCGCTTTCTCTGTCGCGGGCGGTATCGTGAAAAATGGCGGCGTGGTGTTTCTCGATGAAACCGGTATCGAGGTCCGCCTCCCTGAACGGCTGGCAAGTGGCCAGGTTGTAAAGGAAATCGATATTGGTGGTGGTGCCACTGATGCGGTACTCACTCAGTGCCCGGCTCAATCGCCCCAGGGCCCTGCCCCTGTCTTCATCCCAGACGATCAGCTTGGCGATCATCGGGTCGTAAAACACACTCACCTCGTCACCCTGCCTGACGCCGGTGTCGACTCGAACATGGGCACTGGCTTCAGGCGTCTGCACAAAAGACAGGGTTCCCGTCACCGGTAGAAAATCGTTGTCCGGATCTTCCGCGTATATGCGCGCTTCAAACGCGTGGCCGCTGATGGTGAGCTGACTCTGCTCCAACGGCAGGGGTTCGCCATCGGCGACCCGCAGTTGCCATTCAACCAGGTCCTGGCCGGTGATCATTTCCGTGACCGGATGTTCTACCTGCAGGCGGGTATTCATTTCCATGAAGTAGAAAGAGCCATCGCTGTCCAGCAAAAACTCAACCGTACCGGCGCCCTCATACTCTATGGCCTGTGCTGCCTGGATAGCGGCCTGCCCCATCGCCTCGCGCAGCGCCGGTGTCATGCCGGGCGCCGGCGCCTCCTCAATGACTTTCTGGTGGCGCCGCTGCACCGAGCAGTCGCGTTCGAACAGGTAGACGGCATTTTTATGCTGGTCACAGAACACCTGAATCTCGACGTGCCTCGGCTGCGTCAGGTATTTCTCCACCAGCATGGTGTCGTCACCGAACGCATTCATGGATTCCCGCTTGGCTGCGGCCAGGGCTTCATCAAACTCTGCCGCGCTCCACACCTGGCGCATGCCCTTGCCACCCCCACCGGCCGCGGCCTTCAGCAATACCGGATAGCCCATTTCGTCTGACGCCCGACGGAGAATATCACTGTCCTGGTCCGCGCCGTGGTAACCCGGTACCAGCGGCACACCGGCCGCTTCCATGATCGTCTTGGCAGCGGATTTGGAGCCCATCGCCTCAATTGCGCCAATCGGGGGACCAATAAACGTGATGTTATTCTTCTTGCAGGCCCCACAGAACGCGGCGTTCTCGGACAGAAAACCATACCCGGGGTGGATCGCCTGTGCACCCGTCTTGAGCGCTGCATTTATCACCTTGTCGAACTGCAAGTAGGAGTCACGCGATGGCGCTGCGCCGATATGAATCGCCTCATCCGCCATCGCTACATGCAGCGCGTCCCTGTCAGCATCACTGTAAACCGCAACCGTTCGAATACCCATTTTCCGCGCGGTGCGAATGATACGGCAGGCTATTTCGCCCCGGTTTGCTATCAGGATTTTCTCAAACATGGCGCTTATTCCTATTCATCAAGAGTGCATCACTGCCTGTTACATCCGGAAGACGCCGAATTTGGTGTCATCTATTTCCCTGTTGAGGCTGGCTGAAATCGACAGGCCCAACACCATGCGGGTATCGGCCGGATCGATGACACCGTCATCCCACAATCTTGCCGAGGCATAGTAGGGGTGGCCCTGTTTTTCGTAGGTATCGATGATGGGGCGCTTGAACCCGGCCTCTTCCTCTTCGCTCCAATCCTGGCCCGCCTTGGCTTTCTGGTCACGCTGGATCTGGGCGAGTACGCCCGCTGCCTGTTCACCTCCCATCACAGAGATGCGGGCATTGGGCCACATGAACATAAAGCGCGGATCGTAGGCTCGACCGCACATCCCATAATTCCCTGCGCCAAAGGAGCCGCCAATCAATATGGTGAACTTTGGCACCTGGGCCGAGGCCACTGCTGTGACCATTTTGGCGCCGTGCTTGGCGATACCATCGTTCTCATACTGCCTGCCCACCATAAAGCCGGTGATGTTCTGCAGAAAAACCAGCGGGATTTTGCGCTGGGCGCAAAGCTCGACAAAATGCGCGCCCTTCTGCGCGGACTCGCCGAACAGAATGCCATTGTTGGCGACGATGCCAACGGGATAGCCAAAAATGCGTGCGAACCCACAGACCAGCGTTGTGCCGTACAGGGCCTTGAATTCATGGAACTCAGAGCCATCGACGGTACGCGCAATGACCTCGCGCACATCGTAAGGCTGGCGCGAATCCTTCGGGATAATGCCGTAGATTTCGCTGCTGTCGTAGAGCGGTTCTACCGCTTCCTTCACATCCAGCGAAATCGGTTTGACGCGATTCAATCGAGCGACGGCGTCGCGCGCGAGTTGCAGGGCATGGTGATCATTTTGTGCGAGATGGTCGGCTACACCTGACGTGCGGCAGTGGACATCCGCACCGCCCAATTCTTCCGCGCTGACCACTTCGCCCGTCGCCGCTTTGACCAGCGGGGGGCCCGCGAGGAAAATCGTGCCCTGCTCCCTGACGATGATGGATTCGTCGGCCATCGCGGGCACATAGGCACCGCCGGCTGTGCAGGAGCCCATGACAACCGCTATCTGCGGGATATTACGTGCGGACATGGTCGCCTGGTTAAAGAATATGCGGCCGAAGTGTTCCCGATCCGGAAACACCTCATCCTGGCGTGGCAGGTTGGCACCGCCGGAATCGACAAGATAGATACAGGGCAGGTGGTTTTCCTGGGCGATCGCCTGCGCACGCAGATGCTTCTTCACCGTCAGCGGGTAGTAACTCCCCCCCTTCACCGTGGCGTCGTTGGCGACAATCATGCACTCCTGGCCCATCACACGACCAACCCCGGTGATAATACCGGCGGCGTGGACATCCTCACCGTACACATCCATCGCGGCCAGTTGCGACAGTTCCAGAAACGGGGAGCCCGGATCGATAAGCCCGGCTATCCTGTCCCTGGCCAGCAGTTTTCCCCGTGAGGTGTGACGGTCGCGCGCTTTCTCACCGCCCCCCAGCCGGATCGTTTGCAGCTTTGCCTTTAAATCATCGACCTGGGCCTGCATGTGTTCCGCGTTGGCGACAAAGTCTTCCGAGCGCGTGTTTATCCGGGTTTTCAAAATGCCCATATTGCTACCTGCACAGTCGTCTATCGTAAAAGGAAATCACCGCACTTCGGCACGCTACCGGGTTTCGTTGAACAGTTCGCGGCCGATAAGCATACGCCGAACCTCACTGGTACCGGCGCCTATTTCGTACAGCTTGGCATCGCGCAGCAAACGGCCCGTGGCGAAATCATTGATGTAGCCGTTCCCGCCCAGCGCCTGTATCGCCTGCAGCGCCATCTGTGTGGCGCGCTCGGCAGTATAGAGAATGACGGCGGCGGCGTCCTTGCGGCTCTCCTGCCCCCTGTCACAGGCTTTGGCCACCGCGTATAAATACGCGCGCGACGCATTCAACTCTGTGTACATGTCTGCGACCTTACCCTGCATCAGCTGGAACTCACCGATGGACTGGCCAAACTGCTTGCGATCATGGATATAGGGAATCGTGATATCGAGGCAGGCCTGCATGATACCGACGGGGCCTCCGGACAGTACGGTGCGCTCGTAGTCGAGACCGCTCATCAACACCTTTACGCCCTGGCCCTCCTCGCCGAGGATATTCTCGGCGGGCACTTCGCAATCCTGGAAGATCAACTCACAGGTATTGGATCCGCGCATGCCCAACTTGTCGAGCTTGGTGTTGCGGGTAAAACCGGGGTAGTCGCGCTCGACGATAAAGGCGGTCATGCCCCAGGCGCCTTTCTCCATATTGGTTTTCGCGTAGATCACGTAGGTATTCGCATCGGGGCCGTTGGTAATCCACATTTTGTTGCCATTGAGTATGTACTTGTCGCCCTGTTTGTCTGCTCGCAATTTCATACTGACAACGTCACTGCCGGCATTGGGTTCGGACATGGCCAGCGCACCCACGTGCTCGCCGGAACACAGTTTGGGCAGGTACTTGAGTTTTTGTGCATCGCTGCCATTCTTGTAGATCTGGTTAACGCACAGGTTCGAGTGCGCGCCGTAGGACAGGCCTACGGAAGCCGAGGCGCGGGATATTTCCTCCATTGCCACGGTGTGTGCGAGGTACCCCATATTGGTGCCGCCGTATTCCTCTGCAACGGTCATGCCCAGTAAACCCATGTCGCCGAACTTGCGCCACATGTCTGCGGGGAACTCGTTGTCTTTATCGATCTGCTCTGCCCTGGGCGCGAGCTCTGCCTGTGCGAGCTGGTACACGCTGTTGCGCAGCATGTCGATGTCTTCACCGAGGTCGAAATTCAGTGTCGGGTAGCTCGTGTTCATGGTTGTCTCCTGGTGAAAATCACTGCGCTCAAGGTCGCATGTTGTGCGGTCTGTTCTGTCGGGTAGCCCGATGGAAGCTGGCCGGGCTGGTGGCATAGTGTAAACGTTCGGTGGTGAAGCGCGAGGTTAGCTTACCTTTACGTTAACGTCAACTATGTTGATCTGAGGGCAACAACTCAATCCAAGGCTGTTACAGATACGAATCTCGAAGTCGACCCTTGAAGAATTTTGCCTCCGAGTCAGCACCGGCCTTTTGCTTGTTGAAAAAGTCTCTAGCGAGTGCATGACCGGGGGGAAACTAACCGGGATGAAAACTGAGGTTTTTTCCGCCTCCTGGGAAGTGGTTTTGCCGGCCGGTTGCGGATGGAAAATGTGTTTCT
>JAGRIK010000191.1 GCA_020443325.1 Halioglobus sp. | reverse complement strand
GTTGTTGGCGCAGGGACCTTTCTGGCCCTGGCCCACTTCAAACTCAACCGCCTGGCCATCGCTCAAAGTGGCATAACCGCCGCCGCTCTTGATTTCTGAATGGTGAACGAAAAGATCTTTGCCGCCGTCTTCAGGCGTAATAAATCCATAGCCCTTGTCTGCGTTGAACCACTTAACCGTACCTTTGCTCATATTACTTACTCGAAATAATTGGTGAATGATTGTAAGTTCCCCGCTTCGCATTCACCGTTACGAGGCGGAAATTCCTGCAACGGGATTACTCCACGTCTGTTGTCGCCGTCGGCTCGCTGTCAGCAACCGCGGTGATATCGTCATCTTGCGCCAAATTGCCGCTCTCTGCAGCCTTTCTCATGCGCTTTTCTTCTTTCTTTTTCTTCTTGGCAAGCTCTCGCTGGCGTTTTTCAAAGCTGTAATTGGGTTTAGCCATCGGGATCCTCGGATGCGTTTTGAGCAGTCGCCCCTGGTAGCGAGCCTGCCGGTGCCCCAATCTAACACACCTGTTGCGCAAATGCTGTTAGTCGTGAAACGGCTGTGGCTCACGCTGTAATACTCAGCACAGTGATTTCGTGAGAATTTCGAAAACATCCGGAGACAGGCCGGGCTCAGCCGCAAGTCGTTCCAACTCCGCCCGCATCAGTTCCCGTCGACCGGCATAGTTGCGCCACTTGGTCAGCGGGGTCAGCAGTCGCGCAGCGATTTGCGGATTCAGCGCATTCAACTGGACCACCTTATCCCCCAGGAAACGATAGCCGGAACCATCCACTCGATGAAAATTCACCGGGTTCTGGTTGGCGAAACCACCGATAAGTGCGCGCACCTTGTTGGGGTTGCGGATATCAAAATCGGGGTGTTTGACCAGCGCCTGCACCCGCGAGAGACCGTGCTCGTCGGGAATTGCCGCCTGTAGCTGAAACCACTGGTTGACCACCAGTACTTCACCGCGCCAGTTGTTATAGAAGTCCTCCAGGGTGGCCTCACGCTGGGCCAGGTCGCCGTAAAAGGCTATTTCCCGCAGTGCCGCCAGGCGGTCTGTCATGTTGTCGGTACGGCGGTACTGCTCGACTGCCAGTTGAATATTCCGGGTATCGGCTGCAACAAGATAGCTGAGGCAGGTATTGCGCAGGCTGCGGTTGGCAATCTGCTCGCCATCGGGCGCGTAAGGCTGCGGATTCTCCAGGCGCTGGTATGTGTCGAGGAACGGCTGCGCGAGGGCCGCACCCAGCGCACCGCGCACGGCATCACGTGCCTGGTGAATGGTATCGACATTGGCACCACCATTCTGGCTGGCCAGCTCCGCGAGATAATCCTCGCTGGGCAGTCGCAGCATCTCAGCGACCAGCGCCGGATCCAGAGTCTCATCGTGTAATAGATCGCCACAGGCATTGATGAACAACACATCCACTTCGGGCTCTTCACCGGCCTGCAACTGCGCTTCCACTTCAGAGATGACGAGAATCGCAAGTGCCTGGGCGCTGTCCCAACGCACAAAGCCGTCGCTGTCGCGGCGAATCAGGGCGCAAAGATCTTCCTTGCTGTACGCATAATGCAGCCGGACAGGCGCGGAAAATCCCCGCAACAACGAGGGTACCGGACGTTCCGTCACTCCCTCGAACACGAATGTCTGCTGCGGCTGGTCCACGGTCAACACGATACTGGTGTTATCGCTTGTGTCCGGATCCGGCGCAAGCCCGGTCACTCGCAGAGGCAGGTTGCCCGCATCGCCCAGCAAGCCCATGGCCAGCGGGATGACAAAAGGCGGTTTTTCCGCCTGCCCCGGCGTGGCCGGACAGGATTGCGTCACATGCAGCGAGTAGCATTGAGTCTCCTCATCATACTCGTCGCGCACAGTCAGTTGCGGTGTGCCGGCCTGCGAGTACCAGTTGCGAAACTGGCGCAAATCCACACCACTGGCGTCCTCCATCGCGCAGACAAAATCCTCACAGGTAACGGCCTGGCCATCGTGCCGCTCGAAATACAGGTCTGAGCCGCGCCGGAATTGCTCGGCGCCCAGCAGCGTGTGCATCATGCGCACCACCTCGGCGCCTTTTTCATACACTGTGAGCGTGTAGAAATTGTTGATTTCCATATACGATTCGGGGCGCACCGGGTGCGCCATCGGGCCGGCGTCCTCGGCAAACTGGGCCGTGCGCAGCATGGTGGCATCCTCCACGCGCTTGACGGTTGGCGACCCCATATCGGCAGAGAACTGCGCATCGCGAAAGACGGTAAACCCCTCCTTGAGGCTGAGCTGGAACCAGTCGCGGCAGGTGACCCGGTTGCCGCTCCAGTTGTGGAAGTACTCGTGGGCCACTATCGCCTCAACACGCTGGAAACCGGCGTCTGTGGTGGTTTCAGGGCTGCACAACACACAGGAGGTGTTGAAGATGTTCAGGCTCTTGTTCTCCATCGCACCCATATTGAAATCGTCCACGGCCACGATATTAAAGATATCCAGATCGTATTCGCGACCGTAGGCCTCCTCGTCCCAGCGCATGGACCGTTGCAGTGAGAGCATTGCATGGTCACATTTATCGAGATCCTTTTCCTCCACGTAAATACGCAGCGTAACGCGGCGGCCACCTGACGTCGTGAAACTGTCCTCGATGTGGGCCAGATCGCCGGCCACCAGTGCGAACAGGTAGGCGGGCTTTGGGAAGGGATCGTGCCAGACAGCCCTGTGGCGCCCATCCGCAAGTTCTTTGGTCTCGAACAGGTTGCCATTGCTGAGCAGCACCGGGTAGCGCCGGCGGTCTGCCTCGATAGTCACCGTGAACACCGACATTACATCGGGACGGTCGAGAAAGTAGGTGATCTTACGGAAACCTTCCGCCTCGCACTGTGTACAGAACAGGTCCCGCGATTTGTACAAACCGGACAGGGATGTATTCAGCTGGGGTTGGATACGGGTCCGGCAGGTCAGCACACACTGCTCCGGCACCGCATGAATGAGCAGCGAGTCCTCATTGACCCGGTACTCTGAACGCTCAAGTTCCACGCCGTCGATCGCCAACGACAGCAACTCCAGTTCCTCGCCGTGCAGTTCCAGGGAATGGTCTTCCGCCACCGATCCATCGCGCAGCAGGTGCAGGCGCGATGTCACGATCGTGCTGTCTTCCTCCAGCGCGAAGTCCAGCTCCGTGCGACCGATCAGGTACGCGGGGCGTTTATAGTCTTTCAGGTGGATCGATACCGGGTTGGCATCTCGCATAAGGTTACTCAGTCGTTTGCAGGGACACGTTATAGCCACCGTATTTACGCATATTGATCACGCCGGTATCAAACATCAGATACTGGCCCTTTATGCCGATCAGGGTGCCACCGATGACAGGTGTTTTGTCGAGGTTAAGGGATTTTACTTTGGCCGGGTACTCCAGCACGGGATAGCTGATAACGACATCCGTCTCGTTGGGCAGTTCGGTAATGGCCTGCAGCCCGTGTGAATCCACCAACGCAGCGAGTTCATCCGCGCAATCCGCCATCAGGCGCTGGCGCACCTCCTCGAGATCACGAAGCTCGGCATCACCCTTGAGCATGGCCTGCCAGTTGGTTTTATCCGCTATGTGCGCCTTGAAGACCGTCTCTACCAGACCCGATTGCAGGCGGTTGGACACACGGAAAATGGGACGTGCCTGGGTTGCGCCCTGGTCCATCCAGCGGGTTGGAACCTGCGAACCGCGTGTGATTCCCACCTTAATGCCGGAGGTATTGGAAAGGTAAACGATGTGATCGATCATACAGTGCTTTTCGCCCCACTCGGGCTCACGGCAGGTACCGGCGGCATAATGGCATTTTTCCGGGCTGACGATGCAACTGTCGCACTGCGCCAGGCGCTTGAAACAGGGATAGCAGTAGCCCTGGTTAAAACTCTTGCTGGTTATACGGTCGCAGTGAATACAGTTTATCGCGCCCTGGAATTCCAGTCGCAGTTGTTTTCCCAGGTACTGGTTGAGCGGGATCTCATGTGCGCCCAATAGCATGGTGTATGACACAGGACTCAACAGCGCAGTCTGCATCTTGCGCACGGCCCCCATCCCCAGTAATTCAGCCACCTACTCTCTCCATTTCAGGGGGGTTTCCGATGGCGCATCACACTGCTCACCGTCTTTTTGTTTCTTCTCGATAAACCCGACACGTTCTTCTGGCGGAAGGTATCGCTCACCCCAGGCGATAATGGCCTGCATCGCGTGGGCGCGTTGCTCGCCTGTTACCACCCTGCCATCGGGCCATTTTCCCAACTCCACCGCGCGCAACAGGCGCTGGTAGACCTCGGGAGAGATTGTTTCAATCGTTTTCTGGTAGTCCATCGATACGTTCTGGGCGTCAGGGTGAGTGATTGTACTTGGAAAAAGCGCCAAAAACAGCGCCTAGTAAAGCGCCGATCAGCAGGCCACCGACATGGGCGGCATTGGCAATAGCGCCAAAGCCCAACACCTCCACCACGCCCAGTATGCACGCCAGCAACCAGCCAACCATCAGAAGCATAATGCTCCTGGAGGGTTGAATGTTCCACAGCGGCTGCAGGTGGGGCGCCACCCAGGAAAAGCCCAACAACCCGTAGACGACACCGGACATCCCACCAAACAGGCTGGCGCCATCAAATGCAAACTGGCTGGCATTTGATACCACGGCAATAACCAGGAACAACATAAACATGTTGAAATGTCCCAGCACCCGCTCTACCCGCCCCCCCAACTCCCATAACCAGAGGCAGTTGAAAACAATGTGCAACACGCCGAAATGCAGGAAAGCCGGTGTCACCAAACGCCAGTACTGGCCGTTAATACTATCGAACAATAACTGGTTGCCCGTGATGCGAACCGGTGTAAACGTCAGGTAACTCACCCAGCTCAGGGGCGCATGCAGGTAGACCAGCAAAAACCCGCAGATACTCAGCACAACGAGAGCCAGGGTAACCGGCGCCCGGTGCCACAAGGTCACAGTGCTCGAAGGCCGCGCTACCGGTTGCCGGGGAGATAACTCGATACGCACTTCTCCCGCTCGCCACGCCCGGTACAGTTCCTGCACCTGCGGAGCCTGTTCGGCGTTTGCCACCATGACAACCTGCTGCCCGCTCTCTTCAAAAATACGGTGCAGCACGCCGCGCTGCTGCAGCAGTGCGCTCAGGGGTAACAGGTCTTCCTCAACGGCAACATTGAGGGCCGGGTAAAAATCCGTCATCAGTTTACCAACGCATTGCTCCAGCGCAGCTTGTCCCTGCAACTGGCGTAGAAGCTGTGACCCAGCGGATGTAACAGGGTCAGGCTGTGAGGGTATTTGCTGATGTGGACAGAATCACCGGGCCGCGCCTTCATGTTGGCCCGCCCGTCACAGGTAACAGGCGGGTGAATACGGTTTCTTGCGAGGATATCCAGGCGAATCTCGGAATTGCCGTCGACCACGATGGGACGGCTACTCAATGCGTGCGGAAACATCGGCACCAGTACAATCGCATCCAGTTTGGGATGCATTATCGGCCCTCCACCTGAGAGTGAATATGCGGTGGAACCCGTCGGGGTAGACACAATCAACCCATCCGCGCGTTGCCGGTACACGAAGGTGTCATCTATATACAATTCAAATTCAATCATCTGTGCCGAGGTGCCAGAGTTGACCACCACATCATTGAGGGCTTCGCCCCGGCCTGCCACTTCGCCCTCTCGACGCACTTCGGCGTGCAGCAGAAAGCGACTCTCGCGCTCAAAGTCGCCCTCCAGTACAGCGGGTATCTGCTGGGAAATTTCGTCCGGTGTGATATCGGTGAGAAAACCAAGGCGGCCCCGGTTCACGCCCAACACCGGTGTATCATATTTTGCCAGCGTGCGTGCCGCGCTGAGCAGGCTGCCATCGCCACCGACAACGATAACCAGATCAGCCTCCGTCCCTATTTCATCCAGCGTCGCCAGCCGCGTCGCATCGTCGGACAGCACATCGGCCAGGGAATCCTCCAGTAGCACATCCAGGCCGCGGCCTTGCAGCAGCGCTATCAACTCTCGCAACACGTCCGTCTGTCCACGCTGACGACTGCGTCCGGCCAAACCAATTTTTTTGAAAGATGCCTTCATCGGCCCTGCTTCTCTGTACTGAAGGACTGCTATTATAACCACGAACCCACACTGTAGCGCAGCGATCATCATTTATTCCTACCAGACACAAGCTGTGCGGGACCTCGCCTGGGCCTGCTTCTCCCCGCCAATGCTGCAAATTGCGCACGTAACCGGGACGCCAGCAGGCGTAGCGCCCTGTTCGCTGCAACTGACACGCGACAGAGTACGGTGGCTGGAACGTCTCGACCGCGCACCCACAGCCCTGCTGGAGCACCTCTCCAGACGCCCCACGCATCGTCTGGGCATTTACTTCGAACAACTGTGGCATTTTTTCCTGCAACAGGATCCCGGCATCGACCTGGTTGCGCACAATCTGGCAGTACACGATGAGGGGCGGACGCTGGGTGAATTTGACTGTATCTACTACTGCGCCGAGCGCGGCTGTCATGTACACCTCGAATTGGCCGTGAAATATTTCATGGGCGTCCCGCGCATTGGCGATACAACTGCCCCGGCGAATACGCACGAGTGGCTGGGGCCCGACCAGCGCGACCGACTGGAGACCAAGCTGGACCAATTGCTGCACCGCCAGATTGTGCTGGGAGAGACACCCGCAGCCCAACAACTGCTGCAGGACATGGGCATCAACGCTATCGCGAGGGAGATCGCATTGAAGGGCTATCTCTTCCTGCCATCGAGCCAGGCCCCGCCCCCGCCACCGGCCTTCAATCAGGCGGCCGCGCTGAATTACTGGATAACGTACCCACAACTTGAATCCCACTGCGCTGCGCTCAACGCGACAGCCTTCGCGATACTACCCAAGATGCGGTGGCTGAGCGCTGCCCGATGCACGGCACCCGACGAACGGATGACACAGCGGGAATTACTCACAGAATTGCCGCGGCACTGGAGTACAGATCACTACCCTCTGCTGATCGCCGCGCTGGATGCTAATAACACGGAATCGTGCCGGTTTTTTGTCACGCCCGGAAACTGGCCTGACGAGAGCGAACGGTGATTGCCTGTACGGGTTTTCGACCGGCGAACGCGCGACGGCGAGACAAGCAGTACTATTGTCCGCCGCGGCAATTTATACTGCCCCTACCATCAAGCAAATGAGCAGCAAGTATGGCTAGCCCCCAAGATGCCAAATGGCCGTTCCGCTGGGATCTTCTCCTGCGCTACCGTTTTATCGAAACGCTCGTGCTGTGGGAGGGTCGGCTTACCACCCGGCACCTGTGTGACACGTTCGGCATCGGCCGCCAGCAGGCCAGCAAGGACATCAACAACTACATCCGGCACATCGGCCCGGGCAACCTCGAGTACGATAAATACCTCAAGGGCTACAAACCGACCGCAGACTTCGAACCGCAAGTGACACAGGGTCTTGCGGACGAGTACCTGCACCTGATGGCGCGCAATAACGAACTGATGAACGTGTTCGAATCCCTGTCGCTGAATGTTGCCAATGTTGAAGTGTTATCGCTGCCTGTGCGAGATGTGAAACCCGAAGTGTTGCGGCCTATCATGCAGGCGGCACGCCAACAGCGCCGACTGGATGTCGATTACGTGTCGCTAAATCACCCCGATCGTGAGGGCCGCATTATTGTTCCCCATACCCTGGTGTATAGCGGCCTGCGCTGGCATGTGCGGGCGTGGTGTGAAAAAAACAGCGGCTACCGGGATTTTGTGCTCAGTCGTTTTCGCGATATTCCCGAAATTATGGACGAGTCCGAGCACGGTGCTGAACAGGATACGGAATGGCACACCAAAGTGGTTGTGCGCATCGCACCCGACCCAAGGCTGAGTCCTGAACAACGCGAAGTGATAGAGGTAGACTACGGCATGGCGGACGGCGTGCTGGCAATCGCCACGCGCGCCCGACTGGTGCCCTATGTACTGCAGTTGCTGCATATTGAACCGGGGGAACCCGCCGAAGATCCGACGGCGCAGCAGATCGTTGTTGAAAATCGCGCTGAACTGGCGCCCTGGCTGTTTGGATAGAGGGGTATAGAGCGTGAACAAAGAGAACAAGTTTGAAGTCGCCTAT
>JAGRIK010000190.1 GCA_020443325.1 Halioglobus sp. | reverse complement strand
ACCTGGTCTACGGTATCGGTGCCGGCACCCAGTCTCTCAGCCTTCGTCGAAAATGTGCAAAGGTTCGGCGAGGAGGTCGCCAGTAAAATACCACGGCGTTCGCCGCCATGAGCAGTCATACGTCGATATTAGACACCATTGTTGACTGGTGGTGTCATGGCGGGTACCCTCGCTAGTTTTTCTGCCTTTTATTTCTTTTCGGAGTTAAGAAACCATGAATTTTGAGTTATCCGAAGACCAGAGGATGATGCTTGAGTCGTTCGGCGGTTTTCTGGACGAGCACAGCAGTATGGCTCGGGTGCGAGCAGCCGCGGCGACTAACGGTTTCGATTCCGCCATGTGGCGGGGCCTGGCGGAATTGGGCGCGTTTTCCCTGCGCGTTCCCGAAGAGGCCTATGGACTGGGTTTGGGTGTGATGGATGCGGTCGTGTTGATGGAGGAGGCTGGACGAACGCTGGCTTCCGGGCCTATCGCAGAGACACTGGTAGCCACCCGCTTGCTCGCTATGCTCGGCGGCGACGCGCAGAGCACTTTGCTGGAGCAGGTTGTCGCCGGCGAAACAGTTATCAGTATTGCGTTTAAGGATATCGACAAATATCCGGTGCAATGGGTGGCGGGGGGTGCTGTCGCTGCGGCGGTAATCGCTCGTGATGGCGATCGGGTTGTGCTGGTAACCCTGCCCCCAGGTGATAATAGGGGCGAGGCCAATCTCGCATCAACGCCGCTCGCTGAACTGCGACTCGACAGCGCTGACTGCACGCTGCTGGGCGATGGCACGGAGGCCTGCAACCTGTTTGCCCAGGCGATCGAAGAGTGGAAACTGCTGATCGCTGCGGCACTGGCCGGACTCTCCCGGGAGGCGTTACGGCTGGCCTCGGAGTACGCCTGCGAGCGGGTTGCCTTCGGTCAACCCATCGGCACGTACCAGGGAATCTCCCACCCGCTGGCAGATCTCGTCGTGGAGGTGGATGGCGGAAAATATTTTACCTGGCGTACGATTCACGATATCGGCAAGGGCCTGCTGGATTCTGGCGCCCAGATTTCACTGGCCGCCTGGTGGAACACCCATACTGCCGAGCGGGTTGTCGCGCAGGCACTGCACACCTACGGCGGCTACGGTTTATCTACTGAATACGACATCCATCTGTACAATCTGCGCGCCAAAGCCTGGCCGCTGGTATACGGGGATCCCGCAACGTTATTGGAGGAGGCAGGGCGCAGGCTTTACACCGGAGAGTCGGCGGAATTGCCGGACGTGGGTGAAGTCTCGATCGATTTTGACCTGGGTGACGAGGCTCACTCGATGGCCGCTGAGCTGAATAGCTTTTTCGAGAAGACGCTGACGCCTGAGTTGCTCGCCAAGGCACACTATTCCTTTGACGGTTTTGATGCGGGTGTACACCGTAAGCTTGCCGAGGCCAAACTGCTGTTCCCGGAGTGGCCGGTGGAATGGGGTGGACGGGAAGCGCAACCCTACGTGATGAATGCATTGCGCCAGGTGTGGGAGGATTGGGGTTGGAGCAGCCACGCGGCGAGCACGACCGGTCTGGTAGGCAGTATGATCCGGTTGTTTGGCACTGATGAGTTGAAGGAAGAGGTGCTGACGAAAATTGTTTCCGGCGAAGTGATCTGCAGCCTGGGCTACAGTGAGCCCGGTTGCGGTTCCGATGTGTTTGCTGCGCAGACTAAGGCAACGCGGGACGGCGACGGCTGGCGTATCGATGGCTCCAAGATGTTTACCAGCGGCGCCAATATCGCACAGTATGTATTGATGCTGACCCGTACTAACCCGGACGTGGCCAAACACAAAGGCCTGACGATGTTTGTCGTGCCGCTGGAGACGGACGGCATTGAGATTCATCCGGTCTACACCTTTCAGGACGAGCGCACGAATATCACGTACTACGATGGCGTAAAGGTAAAGGACAGCTATCGTCTCGGCGAGGTCGATGGCGGCGTCAAAGTCATGTCCGGCGCCCTGCAGATGGAACACGGCGGCGGCTTTGCCAAATCCCAGTGGGCCATGCTGCACGCTGCCGAGAAGCTGTGCCGGGAATTACCCGGTGGCAATGGTAAGCTCATCGACGGTGTGGATGCGCAAAAGCGCCTCGCTCGCACCAGGTTGCACGCATGGCTGTCGGAAGTTATCGCCAATCGGGCGCTGTGGGCCGGGGTGAAAAAACTGCCCAACCTCGCCTACGGGCCGATGGCCAAGTTGTTCTCCTCCGAGAAGTTTCTCAGTGATTCTGCTGACCTGCTCGATCTGACAGCACCTTATTCGCTATCGAAGCGGGAGGGCCCTGCCGGATTTCTCAATCAGTGCTACCGTCACGCACAGGGCACGACCATTTATGGCGGCACCAGCGAAGTGCACCGCAGTATGATTGCCGAACGTGCACTCGGTCTGCCGCGAACGCGCGCGTAACAGGAATAACAGATATGTCAGACGCTCCACATTTGCTGGTAGAGGACGATGGCGCAATTCTTATTGCGACACTGAACCGTCCGGAAAAACTCAATGCCATCACTCCGCAGATCATGGAACTGTTCGAGGAGGCGTTGCACCGCTTTCGCGACACGCCGGCGTTGAAGGTCATGCTGATTCGCGCAACCGGCCGCTACTTTTGTTCCGGTGTTGACTTGCGCGCCCGCACGGAAAAGCCAGCAGATATGGCGCGCTCGGCCGTGCAGATACGCGAGAACCATCGGTTGAGAACTCTGGGTATGCACCGCATATATGATGAAATGGAGTCGATTGAAAAACCAATCGTCGTCGCGCACCAGGGTACGACAGTGGGTGGCGGCCTGGAGCTGTCGCTGTCCTGCGATTTTCGGCTTGCGGCCAGGAGCGCGGCCTACGCCTTTCCCGAGGGCAAGTTCGGTGTGCTGCCTGCCTCCAACGGTGTCAGCCGCCTGGTGCGTATCATCGGCACTCACTGGGCGCGTTACCTGATAATGGCGAACCTGCCGGCGGATGCCGACAGGGCCTATGTGATGGGCCTGGTGCACGAGGTATTCCCCGACGAGTCTTTTGAAGAGGACGTGATGCAATTTTGCCGCCACCTGTCAGAGCAGCACAGCGAGCAGATGGGCACGGCGAAGCTTGCGATAGAAATGTCACGGGATCTCGGTCTCGCGCAGGCGCGCAATGTCGAGCGCATGGCCAACAGCGCGCTGATGCTGAATCCGGACTATCTCGCAAACATCGAGCGACACATCAAGGGTATCGGCAAGCAGGGCGGCAAGAAGGATGGCAAGAGCTGACAGCCTGCGCTGTCACGTGCAACCACTAACCAGGACCACAACCTGATGGAATTTGACTGGAATCAGCAACAGCGGGATTTTCGCTCGACGGTTCGCGCCTTTATCGCGGCCAACCTGCCGGACAACTGGGAAGCGGTGGCGCACGGCCCCGGCTCTTCCGCACAGACCACCTTCTCCAAAACGTTCTGCGGTGCTCTGGCGGATGCCGGCCTTTTGGTACCGCACTGGCCTGAGCGCTGGGGCGGTCGCGATGCCGATCCCTGGAGTGCGTTTATCCTCGCAGAGGAAATGTGGGCTGCCGGAGAGCCACGCGGCGGACAGTATATGAACGTCAACTGGATTGGCCCCACCTTCATGCGCTTCGGTACCGAACAGCAACAGGAGCGGTTTATCCCGCCTATGGCACGGGGCGAAACACTGTGGTGCCAAGGCTTTTCCGAGCCTGAATCCGGTTCGGATCTCGCCTCGCTACGCACGCGCGCCGAGAAAACGGAAAGTGGCTATTGCGTCAACGGCCAGAAAATCTGGACATCGTACGCCGGGCACGCCGATACCTGCTTCCTGCTCTGTCGCACCGCTCCGGGTAAGGGTGGTATCTCAATTCTGCTGATACCCATGGACACGAAGGGAATTACCGTGCGCCAGATTCCCAGCATCATCGGTGAAGGTGATATTCACGAGGTCTTTTTCGACGATGTGGAGGTGCCTGATACGGCACTGCTGGGGGAGGAGGGGCAGGCCTGGGAAATCGTACGTACGGCCTTGTCGCTGGAGCGCGTCGGCATTCCCCGGTTCGCGCTGGCGTCGCGGATGCTGCATCGCGCTGTGGGTGTGTTGAAGAAGGAGGGCCGATTTGCGCGCAGCGCGATTGAGCAGTCTGCAAAAGCACATGCCGCCTGTGAAGTGGCGCGAATGTACAGCTACAACATCATTGACCAACGTTGCCACGGTCAGCCGCCGGGGCCGGAGGCGAGTGCGGCGCGTATTGCTACCGTTAATGCCGAGCGACAGGTGGCGGAGTTCGTCGTCGAACACCTGCCGGATGCGTTGGCCGGTGGCGATGCCATGTTGATGGCCCACCACCAGCGCGCCATTGTCGCGGGTATTGCCTCCGGCGCAGCTGAAATCCAGTTAAACCTGATCGCGACCGAACTACTGCAATTGCCACGGGAGCCACGCTGATGGATTTCACGCTGAATGAGGACCAGCTGGCGCTCGCGAGTGCAATCGAACGAATAGCAACTGAGTTCGCGACTGTGCCGACGGACTTCCACGGGTTCACACTCGATGGCGCAGCGCTGGAACAGGAACTGGAGAGCGGCCAGTACTTCGATATCGCGGCGATTCCGGAAATGGGGCCGGTTGCGGCCGCAACCGTCGTCGAGCGTTTGGCCCGCTTGCCGTGCACCACCGAGGTTGCGCTGTCGATGCTGGTGCGGCCGCAGATCGATATCGAACTGCCACGCCCGTTTGCCCTGGTTGAAAATGGCCGTCCCGGTCGATTTGTGGCTTCCGCCGCGACGGTGATTGTGATCTACGGAGAGAGCATTGGCATTGCGCACCCCTCGCCTGATGAGGTGGAGGCGGTTGAATCCCTTTATGCCTATCCGATGGGCAAGCTGACAGGCAGCCCTGCAATCAAGCCGCTGTCTTCCAGCGACGCGGAAACCGTTCGCACCTGGCTGCGCATTGCCTGCGCCGCCGAGATGGCCGGGCTATTGCAGGCCGCTATTGATGCGGCCGTCGAACACTTGAGCGTGCGCAAACAATTCGGCCGGCCGCTCGGCACGTTCCAGGCACTGCGTCATCGCATGGCCGAGTGTGCAGTCCTCGCCGGTGGCGTGCGCCTGTTGGCACTGAAGGCCGCGTGGTCCGGTGACAGTGGAGAGGCGGCGCTCGCGGCACTGCATGCACAGGATAGCGCGACCAGGGTGGTCTACGATGTTCACCAGATGATGGGAGCGATGGGCATGACGCTGGAGATGCCGGTGCACTTGTGGACTTATCGTGCCAAGGCGCTGCTCGCCGAACTCGGGGGCAAGGGCGCCCAGGCGGAAGGCGTGGCAAAGCACACGTTTAATGCGGCATGAGTTAGGGACAGACGTTTCTGCGGTTACGCAGCCGCTAGCATCCGCTGTTTTGAGGAAAGTGCTCCTCTCAGATGCGATAAGGGAGGGTACGATTCCCCAAGGTTGAATGGCAAAGCTTCGAGGCCGCCGGGAAATTGAAAGGCATAGGGTTGGGACACGCCGTGAACCCATCCATGGGGGCTTGAGCTCGGCGTCCTGCCTCGCACAGTCCCAACCCTATGCCTTCCAATTTCCCTGCTTCGTACCGTCTTCGAACATACGGAACCTCTCTTGTTACCAGGGCGCGAAAGTCTCCGGCTAATCCGCCACGCGCTCGCTAAGTAATGCTTCCTTGCACAGATACTTGGTTGTGGACCAGCCCCCATCCAGCGCGATGGACTGCCCGTTGATATAGCTGCCCTGGTCCGAGGCCAGGAAGAAGATGGTATTGGCCACGTCCTCGGTTGTCCCCTCGCGGTTAAAGGGTGTCATCTCGTGGTTTACCCGTTGGAAAGGGGGCGCTTCCCAGGCGGCTTCGGTCATGTCTGTGCGGATAACGCCGGGTGCCACCAGGTTGGAGCGGATACCGTCGGCGCCGTATTGGGCGGCCATGGTTTGGGTGAGCCCGACCAGGCCCGCCTTAACCGCGCAGTAAATGCCACCATCGAGCCCGCCCAAGGTGCCGAACACTGACCCGACGTTGATGATGGAAGAGCCTGCGGCCATCACCGGAATGGCTGCGCGACAGAAGCGAAAGGGTGCCTTCATGCTGATATCGATGACTTCATCCAGCGTGGCGTCGTCGGTCTCGTGTACCGGCGCCCATTTGCCCGATCCAGCGTTGTTGACCAGGCAATCGAGTCGGCCAAAAATCTGCATGGCGGCCTCTACGGCGCGCTCCGGTATCCCTGCAGCGGATACGTCACCCGCCACGACGACCACTTCGGCAATACCCTCCAGATCGCCTGCGAGCTTTTGCAGGCGATCTTCACGGCGAGCCACGGCGACGATGTTATAACCACCGGCCGCGAATCTGCGTGCTATCGCATCACCGATACCGGCGCTTGCGCCCGTAATCAATACCACGGGTTTCTGTGAAGTGCTGTCCATTGGAATACTGTCCCCTTAAGCGATTTCCGGGTGCGCCACTCGCGTCCCAATGAAGCCAGTTTATACAGAATCAGTAATGTGGGGAGGATTTGGTGAGTGCGAGGGTGTGGAGTGCGGCTGCAGGCATTTATTAATTCAGGTCTGTCATACTTTGGTCGGCAACTGGATGGGTAAACTGCGTTCAGGCCGATGCACGGCTTTGTTTGTCTGCCAGCAGTGCCTGGTGGCGGTAGTGCTTGGGTGTCATTCCGGTCCAGCGTTTAAACGCTCGACCAAAACTCGACTGCTCCGCATAGCCGAGCATGGCGGCCACGTCATCCAGTGATTTCTGCGCCTGTTGCAGTTGGGCTTTCGCTGTTGCCAGCCGCTGCGTTTCCAGGATGTCTGAAAATTTCAACCCGGCATCGCTCAACTGTGCCTGTAACGTGCGTACCGAAACACCGAGCTTCCTGGCACAACGCTGGATTGTGCAGTTATTCGAAGAGAGTGAGCCCCGAACGTAATCCTGGACCCGGTCTTCAATCCGTGTTCTCGATGCACTCCTGACCTGGGCGAGGTAGCCGCCCAGTAGTTTGAACAGGAGTCGGTTGGCGCTGCTGACCGGTTTGTCGAGCAGGCCCACGGGAAATGCTATCGCGTTTTCAGCTCGTGTCTTATTGAATTTGCAGCCGAGCTTCGATTCCAGTTCGTGAATATCCCTTGAGCGGGCATCGACGGCGAGATTCACATAGCTGGGCTGGAAACCGCGGCCCCCGACCAGGCGCAAAAGCTTCAGGTTCAGCAGCACGGCCTGGTAGTTGGCTTGTGCGTTGGAGCCGAGATCTGCGCCCACACTCCATCTGATCTCAGCGGTCTCTTTCCCCTCCACCAGTTCCAGGATTGTGTCGGGAGCATGGGTAACCGGAATGAAGTCGATAAAGCTCTCGACGGAGTCCCGCACGGTGGCAGCGGCACGACAGAGGGCTGTGACACACCCGTACACATCCGGGTCCTGGATCTGCGCCAGTTGCAGACCAAAGAGGGGATTGTTCAGGGCCCGGCTGGAATACTCGAACAGGTCCACGACCGACTGGCAATCGATGTAGAGATCCGGGTCACGGATGAGTTGCGGGTTGATGTCGTGTCGTTCCAGCATGGACACCGGATCGGCTCCGAGGCTGCGCACGAGCCCCGGGAATCCCGACAGGTTGGCGACCCGCATTTGCCGGTTGGTGGGCATGGAGTCCAGTGGCCCGTCCAGGCTGAAAAAATAGTTATTATCCATCGGGTTTTGCTCCGCGCACGCCCGGAGGCCAGTCTGGCCAGGGCGGGAGTTTTCTGCGTCAAAGGTCGATGGTATCACACGATATGTCGAGTAGACACCAGTGTTGAGTGGCACTATATTGTAACCTCGAAAAGGATGGGGGTAACCAGCCGCGCAGGCTCGAACTGTTGCAGGTATTACACCTCAAATCCGCACTGACTGGAGATATCAGAATGGCAATAGATCCTACCAGGCCTGTGGCTCCGGAGTTTCCCCGTGTTGCCGGCAGGGATAATGTGCCCGCTCATGTACCCAAGGAACTGGTGCTGCCTTACGAAATCCCGTTCGGCCAGAAATTTCTTTCAGCACCCTATGATTATATGGCCAGTTTGCATCACTCCATGCCACCCGTTTTTTACGGCGTAAGCGATTACAGTAATGCTTGGCAATTGATTAAACACAAGGATGCGTCCTTTATGCTGCGTGAATCCAGTGTGTTTTCCAATGAGGGAGCAACGCCGTTTCCGCGAGACCCGGAGGATTATTTCTACTTCATTCCCATCGAGATCGATCCGCCTGACCACCGCAAGTATCGAGAGATCCTCGATCCGGTCTTTTCTCCCCGGGGCGTGGTTCAACTCGAGAAAAATATCCGCAAACTGGCGAACGAACTGATCGACGAGATTATCGACAAGGGTGAATGCGAGTACACCAGCGCGTTCGGTCGCCCGCTGCCCGTCTACGTATTCCTGGACCTGATGGGCCTGCCGCTGGATAAGTGCGACACCTTTGTACAATGGGCCGTCGATTTGCTCCATGCCCAGGACAGGGAGCTAATGGCGCAGGCGATGAAGTCCATCAGCGATTATCTCAAGGAAGTGATTGCCGAGAAGACAGACAGGCCGGATGACAAGGTGATCAGCCGGATTGTCCACGCCTCGGTCGACGGCAGGCCGATGACTGCGCCCGAAATTTTTGGCTTTGTCATCTTTTTGTTCATCGGCGGGCTCGACACGGTGTTTGCCACGCTGAACAATATCTGGCTGTGGCTGGCGAACAATCCTGATCGCCGTAGGGAAATGCGCGAAGACCCTGAAAACATCAACCAGCAGGTTGAGGAACTTTTGCGGGTTTTCTCTGTGACATTTTCGAGCCGTGTGCTGAGCCGGGATTACGAGATGCACGGCGTGCAAATGAAGAAGGGCGACAGGATCAACGCCATTCTTCCAGCCTGCAATTTTGACCCCGATGCATTTCCCGACCCGACAACAGTGGACTTCAACCGCAAACGTAAATTCAACCTCGCATTCTCAGGCGGACCGCACGGCTGTATGGGGGCACATCTGGCGCGCCTGGAAATCAGGATAGCGCTGGAGGAATGGCTGCGACGTATTCCCGAATTTTCGTTGCGCCCGGGGACGAAAATTGAATACCGTCCCGGTGGCGTCATCGGGCCGGAGTTCGTGCCGCTCGTGTGGTAATAAGCCCGGCTGCCAACGCTGGCAACCGTATTATTCCGTTGCAGGAGTCGGCGAGGGTGGCCCGGCAATAAACAGTGACATGGTGACGCCCAGAGGGAGGCACCACCACAGCAAGCCAAATGCGGTCGCATAGCTGCCCGTACTGTCGTAAAGGTAGCCACCCAGTGGCCCCGGAATAATGGTGAATGCGACCAGTACCAGCGCCATGATTCCCCTGACCCTGCCAAAGTTCTGCAAGCCAAAGTTCAGCGCGATCAGCGTCGCCCACACGGGTATCAGGCCGCCCATAGCGAAGCCCACGGTACTGGCGGTAATTGCAAAGGCGAATATGTCATCTGCGAACACAATCGGCAGCCACCCGATGGCGGCCATCACCAGGGTCGCGGTCATGATGCGCCGCGGCGGAAATTTGTCGCTCAACCACCCCGTAGTGAATTTCCCCGCGATGCCGCTGATGGCGTATAGCGATAACAGGAATGCGCTGTTTTGCAGGGACATGCCCGTAGCCTTGGCATAAGGGGCCAGGTAGGTAATGATCAGGATGCCGGCGAAACTGATGATCCCCACCGAGAGTCCAATGGTCCAGAAATCGGTGCGCCGAAAAATCTCGCCAAGCGCGATGGAGGGTGCTGCAGCCTGGGTGTCCACTTCGGCCTGGCTCAGTGGGATACCGTCCGGGTGTTGGCCAATATCTGCCGGTTTGACAACCGCGAGTCGCCATATCGCCGGTATAAGAATCAACCCGACGCCGCATCCCAGCACCATCAGGCTTTGCCGTGGTCCAAACTGTCCGAGTAACCAGGCGGCCAGTGGCGGCATCACGAATCCGCCCATCGAAATGCCGGCCGCAGTGATGCCGATCGCAAATCCCCGGCGTCGTGTAAACCACTGCGCGACCATTACCGTGGTCGGGATGGTGCCCAGCATCGCCGCGGCGGGTGCCTGTAGCAGCACGCAGACCAGTGCGGCCTGCAGGAGCCCCTGGGCCTGCGACAAGAGGATCAAGCCCAGCGTCATCGATACGGCTCCGCACAGCATAATGACCTTGCTTTTACCCCGGTCCGCCAGAATGCCGAGAAACGGGCTGAGAATGCATCCTGCTACCGCGAACACCCCGGAAGCTGAGCCAATCTGTCCCTGGGTGGCGCCGAACAACTGCGCCAGCGGTTGAATAAAAACCCCGAGCAGGTACATGGTGCAGCCGATGGCAACAAACTGGCTGAGGGTGCACAGACCAAGCACTCGCCAGCCGTGGAATGGTGTGGTTATGGGGTCGGCAGATTCGTTCATCGCTTGCAGCCTTTACAAATTTGGAAGGAGCGCCGCGTGACGTCGCTCTGCTCTATTTTCTTATGATGCTGGAGGGCAGTTGCAGGCGTCGGGCGCATCTTTTCTGCCGCCGCACAGTCTAGAGCTCGCCGGTCAGGCTCCACTCGCCCGCGCTATTTCGTAGCCAGCCGCCAGAGGCCCAACTGCCACCGTCGACTGGAATTACTGTGCCGGTCACGTATTCACTCATCGACGAAGCCAGGAAAACCGCGACGTTGCCGCACTCTGTATCGACGCCGGTGCGACCAAGGGGAATCCGCCGTGCTGTTAACGCCTCATGCTCAGCACTGGGTTGCAGCCAGGTCGAGGGATCTACAGGGCCTTTTACGTTCCCGCGTAATCCGGGCGTGACGGTGTAATCAGGTGCAATGGCGTTCACGCGTATACCGTGGTCTGCCAGTTCCAATGCCAGAGAGCGCGTAAAGTTTAACATGCCCGCTTTGCACGCACCGTACACGGCATAGTTGGGCGCGGCTCGGGATCCTTCGATACTGCTCACATTGATGATCGCGCCGCCGCGTCTCCCGTCTATCAGGTGAGGAATAACGGCGGAAGTCGTTGCCAGCATGCTTATGAGGTTCAGATCGATAATACGCCGCCAGGCGTTCTCGGATTGATCCTTGAACGGTTTACGGGCAACGCCGCCGACATTGTTGACGAGTATGTCGATGCGCCCGAAGTGTGATTTGGCCAGCTCTACCATAGTGCGAACTTGCGCCGTATCCGTAACGTCGCAGGGAACTGAGAGCGCTTTCCTCTCCATGGCCTCAATTTCCCCGGCAACTGCAGCGCAACGTTCCGGTATTTTTTCGGCGATGACAATGCGGGCACCCACGGATGCGCAGGCGAGGGCGATCGCACGGCCTATACCCGCGCCGCCGCCGGTCACGATAACGACTTTATCTCTGAGGGAAATATCAGGTGCTTCCATTCTATGCCTCCGATGCATCATTTTTTTTTGAATGGGTCGGGAGCGAATCTCGCAACTGCGGTGCTGCTGTTTCTGATGCAGCTTGTTTCGCCCGCTGCCTGAGATAATTGCGGATATCCTCAAGCACCTCATCGGACATGCCCGGCGTCGATGGCATGCCTCTCAGCTTCAGGCTTCCGTTCACGACCACTGACTTGAACAATACAGGGTTCAGGATCATCGGCGAAAAACGAAGATCCGGTGCCGCGCCGCCGCCTATGGCGTCCGTACCGTGGCAGACGATGCAGGCCCCTGTGGCAAACGCGATCGCCCCGGCCGTTACCTGGTCATCATTTGCGTTGAACTCTGGATCATCCGGCGGTACAAGGTCTGGCAGGGAGAACTCCGGGACCGTGGCAGTTCCGTCGAGTGCGAACGTCAACAGGCGCCGGGGCAATGCGTAGTCGGTGCGGTAGGCGGCATTGCCCGTCGCAAGAATGCCGCCGCCCTGGGAGCCGTTACCTGTCAGTACGCTGACAAACTGTTTGCCTTTAACGCTGTAGGAGATTGGCGGTGCTACCACGGGCGCGACTGTCTTGAATGACCAAACCTCCTCACCGGTTCTGGCATCGTAGGCCACGAGGTAACCATCGATCCTTCCCTGGAAGACCAGGTCGCCGGCCGTTGCCAGCACGCCACCCGGCCAGTCGCCGGGTAACTCGACACTCCAGGCCGCTTGTTGCGCACTGGGGTCCCAGGCTTTCAGGTAACTTCTGCGACTGCCGGGCAGGTCCGCGTCCGCAATCAGCGTAACACCCATGCCCGCGGTAAAGCCTGTGGCATCGGGCGGCGCCGAACCAATCAGGGCGCCGACATCCATCACGGGGATGTAC
The DNA here is from genome assembly GCA_020443325.1 of Halioglobus sp. Taxonomy (GTDB): domain Bacteria; phylum Pseudomonadota; class Gammaproteobacteria; order Pseudomonadales; family Halieaceae; genus Marimicrobium. Next base: position 2,700 of record JAGRIK010000190.1, on the reverse strand, counting down.
ACCAGCCCGGTGCGCGGACTGTAGGCTTGTGGCAACCAACTGTGCGCGCCCTGTGGCCCCGGCCAGAGTTCGAACAGGCCGGGCTTATCCTGGTAGCGGATGCCGGGGTTTTCTATCGGGCGACCGGTTTTCGCGTCGATGCCCTGCGCCCAGGTGACCCTGGCGAATTTCTCTGCGGAAATAAACTCTCCGCTGGCGGCATCGAGCACATAGAAGAAGCCGTTCTTGGGGGCCTGCATCAACACCTTGCGCGGCTTGCCTTCAATCTCCACAGTGGCGATCGTCATATCCTGGGATGCAGTGCAATCCCATTGTTCTGCCGGGCATACCTGGTAATGCCACACGTACTCGCCGGTATCGGCGTTAACGGCGACGATAGACGCCAGGAACAGGTTATCGCCGCCACCGGGACTGCGCAGCTGCTGGTTGTAGGGAAAGCCATTACCCACGCCGAGATAGATAAGGTTGAGTTCCTCATCGTAACTGAACGCATTCCAGGCAGTGCCGCCACCCCCCTTGCCGTACCAGTTGCCTTTCCAGGTCGGGCGCATCACCTCTTCGGCTTTGTTGGCGGCGGGTTTGGAGGGATCACCGGGCACCGTGAAAAACCGCCACAGTTGCTTGCCAGTGTTGGCATCATAGGCAGTGACGTAGCCCCGGACAGGGCTGATATCGGCACCGCCGTGGCCGACAATCACCTTGCCGTCAAAGACTCGGGGTGCGCCGTTGCTGTTGCGCAGCTCTGTGAGTTCGAATTGACGCGTTATCCAGACGGGTTGGCCGGTGTTGTCATCCAGCGCAATCACGCGGCCATCGGTGGTCGTGAGAAAGACACGCCCGTTCCACCAAGCAATACCCTTATTGCCCCAGCTCATATGCAGTGGACTCTGCGCGATTTCGCGCACACCGGCATCAAACTCCCATAGCAATTTGCCGCAGGCAGCATCAAAGGCGCGGATGTGGCTGTGACCGGTAGTCGTGAACAACTTGTCGTCCCCTTTAACAGGGGGAGAGACCGTAAACCCCGATTCGAGGTCGTAGTACCAGGCCAGCCCCAGCTTCCCTATATTGCTCACGTTGATTTCGTTCAGTGGGCTGTAGTGCTGTTCGCTGCCGTCGCGACCGAAATTTGGCCAATCTGCCGCAACCGGTTCCGCTGCAACAGTGCTGCTGGCGTGGCAGAAGATCGCGGCTGATAACGCTAACGCAACCCCCCGGTGTCTGAATCCCTGCATCGATGGCTTCCTCGATATTATTTTTTTCGCGTTGCCAGTCCCCACGCTATGTATAGCATGCTTATGGGCTCCCGTATTGACACACTGTGTCTCACTTAAATATGATACGGTCTGTTTCATAAAAAAACTACCGTTGGTCGGAGCCTGTATGCCAGAAATTACCGTAGTCACCCGCAGCGGTGAGCAAAAAAGTATCCCCTTTACACCCGGTATGAGCCTGATGCAGGCCATTACGGAGGGCGGGATTTACGAGTTGCAGGCCCTCTGTGGTGGTGTTTGCTCCTGTGCAACCTGCCATGTCCATATCGACGCAGACTTTAAGGAGCGCGTCGGTGACGCCAGTGAGGATGAAGACGGCCTGCTGTCGGGTTCCGAACACCGGTGTCAGGCGTCCCGGCTCTCCTGTCAGATATCGCTGACGGGTGATATGGAGGGTTTGCGGATCACGATTGCGCCGGAGGACGAGTAGGGTTCGACCTGTGGCGGATTGAAAGACGTCTGCAGGGCGCACGTGGCGCACCGAGTACAACAGTTGAGAACATACGGGACACAAAAAATGAGCGCTGATGACCTGATTCACAAAGACTACTTTACTGACCAATCCCTGCTACTGGATCCCTACGAGTATTTCCGGCAGATGTACGCCAAAGGCCCGGTATATCCTATGGGCTCGGATGACGTATTACTGGTGACAGGGTTTGACGAAGCGGTCGAGGTGCTGCGTAACAACAAGGATTTCTCCTCGGCTATCGCCACAACGGGGGCGGGAGAGCCGCTGCCGTTTACGCCCGAGGGCTCAGACATATCGGAGCAACTCGAAGCATTCTATGCGCAGTTGGGAACGATGAATCTGCTGGTAAATTATGACGGGTTGCAGCACGCCAGGCTGCGCGCTATCGCCGGTAAGTTGTTCACGCCCACACGCCTCAAGGCGACTCACGCCTTCATGCATGAATTCGCCGATCAACTGGTGCGTGAGGCGGTCAGCAGGGGGAGGTGTGAAGTGGTGAATGAAATCGCCACACCGTTTGTCACCCTGGTTGTCGCGGAAATACTCGGGGTACCGCCTGAGGATCGCGAGAAATTTCGCGCGGTGATCGATGCCGCGCCGCCGCCGGGCAATATGGACAAGGGTGATACCAGCGGGGAAGCAGAGCCACAGATGTCGCCGCTGGAGTACATGGGGCTGTTTTTCTTCGAATACCTCAATGACAGGCGTGAAAACCCCAGGGACGACGTGCTGACACAACTGGCGCAGGCAACGTATCCCGATGGCGAGCTGCCGGATTTGCTGGAGATGGTGAAATTATCCGGCTTCCTGTTTGGTGCCGGACAGGATACCAGCGCCAAATTGCTGAGCAATGCGATGCGACGGATTGCAGAGGATCCCGCGCTACAGCAACAGTTGCGAGAAGACAGTGCGCTCATCCCGCCGATGCTGGAGGAGGTGTTGCGACTGGAGGGT
>JAGRIK010000189.1 GCA_020443325.1 Halioglobus sp. | reverse complement strand
GTGCAGTTCGATACGGTACAGCCAGGGCCAGCGTTTGCCGGTCACCCAGATGGCGCCATCGGCGGGATTGCGGGCGATGCCGTTCAGGACATCGGTGCCCGGGCGATATTCTGTCGCGGGTAGCAGGCCCTGCAGATCGATGCTGCCCCTGACCTCACCGCTCGCCGGATCGATAATCACGATGCGGTCACTCTGCCAGATGTTCGCCCATATCTCACCCTCGACCCATTCAAGTTCGTTCAGTAACGCGATAGGGCGACCCTGTTCGGTGACAGTGATGGTGCGCAGGATACGCGCGCTGTCAGGCGACATAAAATACAGCCGGGCACTGCCGTCGCTGTAGATTAACTCGGTGCCGTTGTTTGTCAGGCCCCAACCCTCGCCATTCAGCGAGTACCAGCGCTCGAACTCCAGATCAGACTTGCGGTAGACCAGCATCGCACGGTTGCGCCAGGTCAGTTGGTAGACGCTGTCGCCCAGCACGGTCAGGCCTTCTGCAAACACCTGTTCGTCCAGTGTTTTCTCGCCGTCCACGCGGCCATCGGAAAAACGGTAACGCAACAGGCGCGACTCCCCGTAATTTCCCACACTGACATAGAGATAGTCGTCCAGAATCTCCAGCCCCTGCACAAAGTGGTCACGCGGCTGGGGCTTCCGGTCGATGACTTTGACATCGTACTGCTGCACCGGCCATGCGAGCAGCGGCAGGCATCCAGCGAGTAAAAGCAAGGTACGCAGCGTTCTCATGTGCGGATCCGGTTGCGGGACAGGTCGCGGATTATAAAACGCGCCGGCGACAGCGCGCGAGTCAACGTCCGGCTGAAGGGCAGGGGTTCGTCGCAGATCATGCTGGCAAGCAGTTCGGCCGTGATGGGTGTCGATGCCAGCCCGCGTGAGCCGTGCGCAGTGTTGACATAGAGCCCTGGCAGATATGAGCCCCGGTGCGCAATGGATTGCCGCGCGTTTCTGCCAAGTGCGCTGAAGTCCTCGAGAAACGCGTTATACGCAGGTACCGGGCCAACGACGGGCAGGTAATCCGGACTGGCGCAGCGAAACCCGACACGGCCTTGCAGCGATCCGGGCGGGATAGCATCCAGCGCAGCACCCCAGCCGGGGACTGCGGCAGCGAGTTTCGACAGGTTGTCGCGATTGTCCTGTGCACGTGGTTTAGCGTCGGCCATGTTGATATTGAACGAGGCACCCATGCTGTGAATGCCGGCGCGTGCCGGGGCGATATAGCCCTCGTGGCACAGGGCGGCGCGCAACATCGCGGTCGCGTCGTTTGCGGGCAGTTCTGTGACCTGGCCGCGTATCGTCTGTAACGGCAACCACTTGAGTTGTTCCATGGCCGTGGCGCCCGGGCCCGTGGCAACAATCACAACACTGGCCTCGGCGAGGGTTTTGCCCTCCACTTTGGCGTGCCACCGCGTGTCCTCCCGGTGCAATGTCACATGGCCGCAGTGTTCCAGTACACGGATATTGTGCCGAGCGGTGAGGGCCCTGCACACAGCTGCGGGGCGTATCCAGCCCGACCCAGGGTACCAGTATCCCGCGCAGGGTTGTTCGATGCCCAGCAGACGACTGGCCTGCTCGTGGTCCAGTACCTGAGCCACATCCTCAAGTCCGGTCAGGGCATCGCGCAGCGCGGCCATCTCCGTTGTATTGGAACTTTGCTGAAAGCTGCCACACAAATCACCATCGCGATGCTGCTGCAGCTCCCCGGCTTGGAACAGGGCCCTGTAGAACTGCGTTGCGAACTGAAATCCCTGCAACGCGAAATCCACCAGTGTGGAATGTTTTCGCGACAGGCGAGTATAGAGTACGCCCTGGTCGTTCCCGGAGCCGCCACTCGAGAGCGCGCCCTGTTCCAGCAGGGTGACCTGGATGCCCCGAGCTGCCAGTGCGGCGGCGGTAGTGCAGCCCGCCAGACCTCCACCCAGAACCAGGATATGGTCCGGCCGTTCCTGTACGTCATGCGGCAGATCCCAGGGCGATAAGTCGGGCGGGGCTTCCGGTGTGACACCTGCTTCGAGTACTCCGCGCAAACACTCCCGTTTGCGCCCGTAGCCGGGCACCTTGCTGACATTGAAACCCGCGTCCATCAATTTGCGCTTTACATGCCCTGCAGCGGTGAAAGTGGCAAAGCTCGCACCAGGGCGGCTGAGGCCGGCCACCGCGTTGATGACCTGTGGCGACCACATGGCGTCGTTGCGGGCCGGCGCAAATCCGTCCAGGTACCAGGCGTCCACGAATGGTTGCCCCCTGCTCGCAAGATCGGTGAGAGCGTCGCTCGCGTCCTCCCACCACAGATCCAGCCGCAGGCCGGGCTCCAGCAGGAGTCGATGCTGGCCGGCCAACGGCGGGGGATAAACCGCGAGCAGGCGCGCTGCCAGGTCGCCCAGCGCAGGCCAGGCTGCCAGTGCCCGCTCGAGGTCACGTCGAACCAGGGGGTGTTTCTCGATCGACAGGAAGTGCAGGTCAGGGCGCGGCTGGGGCAACGCGCGCCACGCCTGCCAGGTCAGCAGGAAGTTGAGGCCTGTGCCGAAGCCCAGTTCGCCGATGCAGAACTGGCGACATTGCGGGACCAGCCAGCGCTTTGGCAGTTCGCTGCCCGCCAAAAAAACGTGGCGGCTTTCCTCCAGGCCATTGTCCTGCGAGTAATACACGTCATCGAAATGGCTGGAGACAGGCACGCCGCTGTCACTCCAGCGCAGCGTGGCCGGTAGCGCGGGCTGCCACGGTAGATTGTCGCGCTTCATCCGGCCTGCGTCTTGATGTCCAGTTCGTCGGGAAGCCATGCGGGGATATGGGGATTGCCCTCTGCCAGCAAGTCGGCCACGGCGAAGACGTGTAATTCGGGTGTGCCATCCACCGGGCGATACAGGGTGATGATGAAGTCCTGTACGCCGGCATGTTCAGGCAATTGCACGGCCCATTTATCCGCCATCACGCTTATCGTTGTCTCTCCTGGCTGCAGGCTGACCCGGCCGATAAAATGATTCTTGCCGACGGGCTTCAGGCTTCGATTTTCAACGCTGATCAGCGTATTGAGCAATCGGGTCTTAATGTTGCAGATCGGGGCGATGTCGCGGCGGGACTCGGGTATACGCGGGTCCACGAGTCGCTGGCTGATATGCGCCAGCGCTGTGCTGGCCTCGGAACCGCTGAGCCGTACCTTGTCGACGCTGTAGGGTATCCTGTTCAGGGATTCAGCATCGCGTCGCGCGAGTTCGCGTTGGGCTATTTCTTCCGGGGTGGGCAGTATACGAGAGGACTCTTCCAGCTCGAGGTAGTAATTTTCCAGCAGCTTGTGCAGGCGATCGACACTCTCTGCTTCCTGCGCAAGGGGGTACCCGGGAGGGTAGGCGGTATCAGGCTGGGGATCTACTGGATCGGCCGGGGGAGCGATAGCGGCGGCCGAAGCGTCTGTATCGTCGATGACGTCAAGTTCCTTCGCCGCCTCGATCCTGCTTTTGGAGGCAAGAATTTGCTGTTGCAGCAGGTCTATTTCCTGCTCGGTCACAGCAATCAGTCGTTCTTTAATCTCGACCGCGCCGATAGCCAGGGTGCGCACTGCCGAATTCGGGCTCTGCTCCGGCGGTGTCTCTTCGGGGTGCACCAGTTTCAGGGTTTCTCGAAACTGGTCCAGTTCTGCCGTCAACATCAGCCGTTGATCGGTCAGCTGTTGCAGCTTTCGCGCGGTTTCGGTCTGCTCGGCGTGGGCCGCTCCGCACAGGAAAAGCGCGCAGAACAGCACCAGGCGAACCGGGCCTTTGCACGTTGTCTCTATCACTGTCTTTTTCCGTCCGGCATGGCTCAATGTCGCTTGCAATAGGGTGGTTTGATGATTTTTCTCAAGACTCTATATTCAATTGGCAGTGAAAGTCAGGGCCTAACACGGCATCAAATACCAGCGTAAAGGATGTGGCATCCAGGTCGCCTTGATAGTACCCCTTCCACATGGTGTCTTCCCATAACAACGTTGAAAGTGACAAGTCCCTCGCGGGTGTCGGGTAAAGAACACCCTGGCCATCCCCGGGGCTATAGATTCTCACTTCCCTGTACCGTTGGAACCGGTCGCCATCGACCTCCAGTTTGACACTGGCCAGGCGAAGGGCGGGTCTGGAAAGTCGCCGCAATTCCATACGCATTGACTGACAGGTGCCTGGCGCGTCTTGCTTGGTATCAATCGCAAACGGCTGGGTCGCGCTCAGGCGCGTGTTCCGTGCAAGGAAAGCTTCATGCATCACGTACTGGGGGGTGTAGATATTTGCCGGGCGGCGTGGGTCCTTGAAGACGGGCAACCCGATACGTGCGCTCAACTCGATGTTTTTGGAAGAGGTGCTTTTTCGAACCTCTGCTAACAGGTCAAAGTTCGATTGCTGGTAGAGCAGCCCCACAGGCATCAGTAACACCAGCAGCATTGCGGCTGTCCGTCCCCATGGGAGCTGCCTGCCCGGCAGCATGTGCAGCAGTAGTCCGCCGATACTGAGCCAGTACAACATCACAATGGTTTGATAGCGCGGATCGGTGGGCGGATTGAAGCCGGCCCTGCCGAGAGAACTCGCGATTGACGTCCCCAGGAAAATGGTGGCCATTGCGAGATAAAATTTTTCCGGCGCCCCGCTGTGGAATTCCCGCGAATACCACTGGCGCACCAG
>JAGRIK010000188.1 GCA_020443325.1 Halioglobus sp. | reverse complement strand
CCGCGCGTGCGTCCGGTTATCTCGGTGACAACGCGGCCAGTCTGGCCGTGTTCCGCAACGGCTGGATTTACACCGGTGATGTCGTGCGTATGGAACCGGATGGTTCATTCCATTACTTGGGTCGGCGAGATGACCAGATAAAGAATCGCTGGGGTGAGACCCTTTATTTGCAGGAAATAGAACAGGCTGCAAATGCGCTGGAGTGCGTTATCGATTGCTGCTGTGCAGTTCACGCCGATCGAAACGGCGAACGGGATACGCTGGTTCTCTTTGCTGTTGCCGCCGAGGGCATCGATGAGTCCTCATTCGAAAGCGTGTTATACACGCAGTTGCGCGATACACTCGGCGCCCGGAAGTTGCCGGAACGTATTGTGCAGGTACCGCTCATCGCGCGATTTTCCAATGCAAAGGCCGACAGGCAGTCGATGCTTACCCGTTACTACGACCAGGAGAACTATGTCCAGTTTTTACGCCATGGCCCAAAAAGCCAGAAGCAAGAAGGCCTTTCTACAGACTGACAATCGCCATCTGACGTACGGCGGGTTGGTTGAGCAGCTGGGTAAACTGAACCGCTTCATCGATACTGCCCCGCTGTCATCGGGAGACCGGGTGGTTATCGGCTGCGACGACGATGAATTCAAGGCCGTACTGTTTTTCGCACTGGTCGATAACGGTATGGTGCCGATTATCGTCAGTTCGGAAATCAGGGCTTCCGAGTTTGAACTGATCGCTGCGACAACCGGTGTTGCGGGTTGCATCATGGATGCAGGCATTCTCCAGCGGTGTTGCCCTGATGCGCGTGACCTGAAGCTGCGGCTGGAGATTCGAAAGCGCGAGAAGCAAAGCAGTTTCATGAACAAGCTGCTGGGGAGCAAAAAACAGGGTGACGGTCAGGCGATGCACTTTCCAGCGCTCCTCGATTCCCTGGAGACACGGGGTGCACCGGAGTCATGGCCGCCCGGGCACATCGCCTATATCAGCATGACGTCCGGGTCGACAAGCAACCCGAAAGCAGTACCTGTCACGCACGGTGCGCTTCATGCCCACCTCAAAACGCTGAGCGTGCACTTTCGCTATTCAGCGGAGTCCAGCCTGTTGAATATCCTGCCGTTGCATCATGCGGACGGTCTGGTTCAGGGGCCACTGGTTGCATGTTTTAATGCGGGCACTTGGGTGCGGCCATTTGCATTCAGCATACAGAACATAGAACCGCTGCTGCTGTCATTCTACCGTCACAGGGTGACGCATGCGGTATTCGTACCCACTATTCTCGCCCTGCTATATCGATACGGCGCCACCTTGCTCGACAGTTTTGAGTACGAGGAATTCGACTTTCTTATCTCTGCTGCGGGGTACCTGGAGGAGGCACTGTGGCATGATTTTGAGAGCACCTTCGGGATAAGGATAGCCAATATCTACGGGCTGACCGAAACCGTGACCGGTGCGCTGTTCTGCGGGCCCGATGAGGAAACCCGCCGGCTTGGTTCGATAGGTAAGCCGGTAGACTGTGAAGCGATCATTCGGGCTGAGGATGGCAGCCAAACGGATGGTGTGGGCGAGTTGCTGCTCAGGGGTGACAATGTTTTCCCGGGTTACATAGGCCGCAAGGGCGTCAATGATGATGTATTCAGGGATGGTTGGTTGCGCACCGGTGATCTCGCTCATCGCGATGAGGATGGATTCTTCTATATTGATGGGCGCATCAAGAATGTTGTTATCTGCGGCGGAGAGAATATCTATCCCGAGGAGATCACAGAAGTCCTTGGACAATACCCGAATGTGATAGAGGCTGCCTGTCTGGGTATCGAGCACCCTGAGTGGGGGGAGATACTGGTTGCCGCGCTGGTCGTCGATGGCGACTATGTTGAGGAAAAACTGGTCAGCTGGTGTGAGCAGCAACTCTCGCACTTCAAGGTCCCGAAAGAATGGATGGTCATCGATAGCATGCCCCGCGGTCCGTCGGGCAAAGTGCTGCTACCTGCACTCAGGAAAGCCTTTGCTGGTAGAGCGGCCGTGACGTCCGGGACAGGGTCGACGGATTTACTTTCAAAGGTGATTGCTATCGCCGCCAGTGTTTTTCACGTTGCGGTATCAGACCTGGGGCCGCAATCCTCGCCGGAGAATACCTCCGGGTGGGATTCGCTGGCTCACGTTAACTTTATCCTCGCGCTTGAGTCGGGCCTGGGGATACAGCTGGCTACCAGGGAGATCATGGGGATCTCCAGTCTGCAGACCGCTTTCGATATCGTCGCGCAGAAGATCCGCTGAGGGTGGGAGCGGGACGCGCATATCTCGTTTTCGGCATCGCAGGATTTCTCGCCTTGCTTGTGTTGCAGAGTGTTCACCTGCGTTATAAACCCGCTGGGCTGGAGTGGGCGTTTTACGATCCGACGTTTGTCTATGCGCTGGAGGAAACGCCGGAGGCGCTGGCGCGAGCATCCTGCCGACCCGATACCGTTGTTGCGTTCGGGTCCTCTCCGCTGGATGCCGCACTCGCGAGGCGAAGTGAAGACTGGCGCAGGCGGGAAAAATGGCGAAGATATGAAGGCGCGCTGGATGATACCCAGAGAATCTACTCGATAGTGCGTACCAAGGTAGCAGACCTCAGGATGTTCTATCCTGTACTGTCGCTGTTACCTGACTGTAACAAGATAGTGGTGATATCTGCGGGCACTCTATTGCCAAGGAGTTTCGAACCCCAGGGGATATTGAAGTCCCTGAAATCACAGCTGTTCGACAGCCCGGTCTATTACTACAGTGCAATCCTGGAACGTTTCTGGCCACCCTCGTATCGCATTGACCAGAAGAAAAGTGTCGGTCCCATTACCAGGGCCAGAAAGCCCTTCAGGAAAGCCCGGTTCGAGCACTTCTATCAACAGCGGGGAGAGTTTCACGAAATTGTCCCGGCGCATCGCGATATTATCCTGGAGCTGGTCGCGAATAATGCACAGGTCGTAATACTCGATATCGACAGAAGCAGGGAATGGGAGACTGCGGGCGCGGCGGCGCAGACGAATTTCCGCCGTATTCTCAAGGCGTTTGCCGACAGCCATGAGTCCATTCATTATCGGCATTTTGAATACCTCGATACGCAGTACTATCTGGATTTTGGACATTTGAACGAAAGGGGTGCTGATATAGTCAGGCCATGGCTTGCCGTGGAGACGGCTGAAATCGCGCGGGATGTTGATGAACTTCAGTAACCCGAAGACGCTCGCTTTATTTTTTGCGTTTGCGGCATTGTACTGGTTGTTGCCCAGGCGCTGGCAGCTCTACTGGGTTGCCATTTTCCCGGTCGGCTACCTGCTGCTTGTGGGGCAGTATGCAGCAGTGGCTGCGGTGACATTGCTCACGTCGGCATGTTACGGGTTGTCGGAAAGCGCCCGCCAGCACTCGGGCCGTACTACCCAAGCCCGAAGCATGGCAGGGATTGCGCTGCTGTGTGGTGCCTTCCTCGCGTATAAGTTGGCCCAGAATCTAAAGGCGGATGATGGCCAGTTCTTCGTGCTGCTGGGCGCAAGTTTCTACCTGCTCAGGATGATTCACTATCTTGCGGAGTCATACAGTCGCAACCTGAAGCAGCATTCGTTTATCGAGTTTGCCGCCTATATTGTCTTTCCGCCGACGCTGCTGGTCGGCCCGATAAATCGATTCCCCGAATTCCTGCGCGACGAACGGCGCAAGCGCTGGGACAGCAAGCTGTTCTATAGCGGCCTGGAGCGCATACTGTTCGGCTACTTCAAAGTGGTGGTGCTGGCCAACTACCTGCTGGATACCAAGCTGTCAGTGTACATAGAGCAGGTGGGCGGTAACGATACCGCGTACGGGGCCTGGCTCGGTTGCCTGGAGTACGGCCTGGACCTGTATTTTCGTTTCGGCGGTTATTGCGATATCGCTATCGGTTTGTCCGCCTTGTTGGGTTTCCGCATTCTCGAGAACTTCAACTACCCGTTTATTCGCTCAGATATCAGTGCCTTCTGGAAGAGCTGGCATATCTCGCTATCCAGCTGGTGTCGGGATTATGTGTTCACGCCAGTCGCCTTCCTTTTGAAGCGCCCCGCGCTGGGAGTTATTGCCTCGATGCTGATTCTGGGTATCTGGCATGAGCTGTCCTGGCGCTACATTGTGTGGGGCCTCTATCATGGCCTGGGCATTGTCGGCTTCCAGCAGTGGTCCCGGCTGAAGCAGCGGTTCCCGGCGTGGCTGCACCTGCCCGGCGCTTTGTCCCGTGCTCTGGGTATCCTGATAACCTTCAACTTTGTTATTCTCAGCTTCGCGATAACCCGGACTGACGAGTTAAGCGAGGCCGTCGCGATTTACCGAACGATTTTTGGGGAATTCTGATGTACTACTGGCTGCTGGCAAAGACAGAGTCACCGCTGCTGGCCACCCTGGTATCCACGTTGGCCTATGCCGCGCTGATGCTCGCAATCATGCTCTTTTCCAGGCTGCCAACCGATACCTTCAGATACCTCGAATTCTAGTAGCGTGTTGAAAAGCCTTTACGGGACATCTCGGCTTGTTTTCGCCTTGAATAGCAACGGGATGAACTTTCTCTTAGCGCTGTCGAGGGGGTGGTCGTGGGCGACGGGCTCGCACCCCAGTAGGCGTTTCAGTCGCTCCACGTGATTCGCTTG